>DASYYT010000123.1:0-11131 GCA_035949755.1 Candidatus Sulfotelmatobacter sp. | reverse complement strand
GCTCATCGCTTGTGTCTTTAATCATGGTGCAGGGGAACGCTGGAGAAGGCGATCCCCCGCTTGCGGTTGATGCGGCAGATGACGTTTTCCAGCGCCGAAGGCAGAAGATTCAAACCGCGCATCGGCATCAGCGTCCCTTTCTCCAGATAATCTTCCGCCCCCTCTTCCATCAGTTTTTGGCGGTTCTTTTCCGACAGGCTGCTGAGCACCACGACTGGAATATCTTTGGTCCTGGGGTCCCGTTTCAGATGCCGCAACACCTCCGGCCCGCTCATCTTCGGCAGGATCATGTCCAGCAGGATCAGCTCGGGTTGCAGCTTCTGCGCCAGTTCCAGCGCGCTTTCCCCATCTTCCGCGCAATTCACCTCATAACCCGCCCGCTGTAATGCCGCTTCATTTTCCCGCCGCAACGGCAAACTGTCCTCAACTAAGAGAATTTTCACGTGATTCTCCTGCGCTGCCTTAACCATCGGCAGAAATAGCCCGTGGCTTAAGCCCGCAGGAGGCCAGAGGTACAAAGCTTCAAGGTTTCCGGAGCCTGCTTCTTCTGCTCCTTACTTTTTCTGCTCTCCAATCGACAGCAGCTCCACGTCAAAAATCAGCGTCGATCCCGGAGCGATCGAGGGATCCGGCGAATGATCTCCATAAGCCAGATCCGGCGGAATGAACAACTCCCACTTCGATCCCACCGGCATCAGCTGCAGCGCCTCGGTCCAGCCCTTGATCACCCCATTCAGCGGAAACGACGCCGGCTGCCCGCGTTTGTACGAGCTGTCAAATTCCTTGCCATCGATCAGAGTCCCGCGATAGTTCACGGTGACCGTATCGGTGGCGGCCGGTTTTGGACCCGTGCCCTCTTTCAGAACCTTGTACTCCAAGCCATCGGGCAAGGTCTTAACCCCTTCCTTGGACTTGTTGGCCTCCAGAAACGCGTCTCCCGTCTTGCGGTTGGCTTCGCCCTCGGCGTGAGCTTTCGCCGCCTGTGCCTCTTGCACCTGCCCGCGCAGTTGTTGCAGGGCCGCTTTCATTTCATCTTCCGTCATCAGCGTTTTGCCGCCCGCCAGCGCGTCGCGCAGGCCGCGCGACACCAGCGCCGGATCGACCGGTAAGTTCTGCCGGTGCATCCCGCTGCCAATGCTCATGCCCAGCGCGTAGCTGGCTTTTTGCTTTTGCGTCTTCAGCGTCACGGCAGTTCCGGTTTTCGCAGTGGTGGCGGACTTCCTGGCGCCAGAAGTTTTCCCGGCAGCCGTGGATTGGGTGGACGAAGGTTTTGTGGTTTGAGCCGCCGGGGTTTGCTGCGCCTGAGCATGGCCCAGCCACATCATCCCGGCCGCCAGGGCAGGAAGAACAACAGGCAATTTGTGCATAGACCTCTATTGTCCCATCGCCAGCGAACAACCGGCAAATGAACGTCCTGGCCTGGTTAGCGGATTGGATTCCGGGGCGCCAGCCGCTCCCGCCCTTGACTGGCTGGGATTCTTCCGCGTTCTCAGCGGCTCCTCTGCGAACTCCGCGGTTCTAGGTTTGGTTCCGCAGAGCGAAGCTCTACGACGGAAGGTGTCCAGGCAGTCAGAGGCGATAAAAAGCAGCGCGGGGGACGTTGGATTTCCAACGTCCCCCGGCTGTGATGCGATCCCGCTATCTTCAAGTTAGTAGTTCAACTCGCGGTACGCGATCAGGTGCAGGTACGGGTCCGGTGTGTACTGGGAAGCGTTGTTGGTGTCATGCCACAGCGTGCCGTTTCCGGTATCGGTCGTCGAGTAAGAAACGACGGAGCCGAAAATGTCGCCGTTGCCGGAGATCTGCACGTTATCCATCGGGGCATTGACGACGGCGTAGGAACCGCCATTGCCGGTGACGGAGACGGTGCCGCAAGGCGCCGCCACGCAAGCCGTCGGCTGGGCGAGATCAAATTGCAGCATTTCCGGGATCCCGCTCGTGTTGCCCCAGGAATTTCCAGTAAGCGAAAGCGGCGAGGCGGTCCCATTTCCTCCGATGATGACCGTGACGTAGCAATAGGAGCTTCCGCCACAAGCGCCGCCGTCGACGGGCGTAATCGCAAGCGAGGACTGGCCCGACATGCTGAGGCTGTTCATCATGAAGACGGCCGGGTTCGCCGCCGTTCCCTGTCCGTCGGGAACTTGCAGCGTCAAGGTCGTCTTTCCGCTGAGCGAAATGTCTCCGTACACGTTCCCCGGCGTCATCGGATTCGGGAGCTTCTTCGGTGCTCCCTGCGGCGTCGGCGGATTGGGTTGCGCCGTCACCCGGTAGGTGGGAGGATTCGCGATGTTGGTCGCGGTAGCGGGACTATTCATCTTGTCGGGTGTGAAGCAAGCTCCGCCAAGGATGTCGGCGGCGCCACCAATCGTCGCGTTGCCGCTCAGACTGATGCCGCCGTTACTGCCTACGTCCGCACCGGAAGTCCTATTGGCTCCCACCGGAGGATCGGCTTCGTTCCCAGCCGTCGCCGTGAAACTGGCTGTCGCGCCGTTACCCGTAAAAGTTACGGACGGACACTGCTTCGAAGTGGCATAGATGGCATAGTTCGGATTAAACGTGATGCCGAGAGAAATCTCCTCCTGCACCAGGCGCCGCGTGGTGCCGTTCGAGTTCACGGCCAATGCCGTGACCAGATACACTGGGCGGTCCAATGGCTTGGACGCCGGGACGGGAGCGCAGTTAGCCACTGCGGTCGCAATCTCGGCCGCCGGAATCGAAGTCTCGTCCCAGCAGGTACCCAGGGTAGCCGCCTGGGTCTTGTCCACCTGGTAAGGCCCGCTGCCGTTTTCCTTGATCATGACGCGAACCCACTTGTAGTCCAGCGGATAAGGAGCAACGCTGGGTGTACTGATGAAGGTCGCCGCGGGAACCTTGGGACAGCGGACGTTATTCGGCACTTGCGGGCTGATCGCCAGCGGGCTCCCTGCCGGAATCTCATGGCAGAGCTCATCATCGGAATACGCCGAACCAATGGTCGTGACATCGGCCAGCGTGACCGGCGTGCCGTCGGTCTTGGTGCCGTTGAGGATGTACAGAATCTTCCCGCCATTATCGGGCACATCGCTCGGGAGTTGCGCAGCGGTAAAGGCGTCGGAAACTCCGTTCTGGTCGGTCGCATTGCTTAAGATCCGGTTGCGCCCCTCTTCCACACCGGCGCGGGCGGCAAAGTACTCGGTCTCCTCGCCCTTGAAGTTGGTGTTGATGGCGTTTTCGGTGTTGGCCATGCCAATCACACCGAATGCGATCGCGGTAATCAACAACAACAGAATCATGCCCAGTATCAGGGCTACACCTTTCTGCTGGTTCTGATTGATCTTGGTCATAGGTTTGTCTCCCCTCATTTACGGAGATACATTGCTCAAACGAGCCTTCGTCGTGATCGAAAAGACGGGAAAGGCCTTGGTCTGCGAGTCGGAAAAGTTCGGGATGATATTGGCCGTCACTTGTAGCTCGCGAATGGGAGTAGCCCCACTGACGCAAGCCGCGGGCGTGGTGCATTGCGCGGTGACCTGGGTCGCGTCGTTGTAATACCCATCGAATACATCGATCGGTCCATAGGCGGTGTAATTGACATTGCTGCCGGCCAACGACACAGGGTACGTGGTCGCTCCTGCCCAGTTGCCGCTGTTCAGCAACCCGTTCACTTCCGTGTAGTAGGTCGGCTGAGTGCCCGCCAGAAACTGCGTCTTGGTGACTACGCCGCGCTGCAGGATGCAAGGACAGTTTCCGTTCGCGTTGGGAGCGACTTGAAGCGTGACCACGTACACCGTCCCGGTGCCGTCGAGGTCGCCTTCATACTGCACTTTTGTCGGACTGTAATAAATAATGCCGCACGCGATATTGGGATTTCCCACGCAACTGCAGGCGAGAGTGGGTGCGCCGGCACAGGCGTTTGAGGCGGGGCCGGAGGTGCCTGCGGAAGGATTCATGTTGCTGGGATTCACCTGCATGGGCGGGAAGCCGGCATCGTGAATGTCGCGGTTGACCGTATCCATGAAGTCACGCGCCGACTGCACGCTGTCAACTTTCTCGGTCTCCGCCGCGCCGCGCTGCTGGAACATGTCCGCCGACCGGAAGACCACCGCGAAAACGATGAACATGACGACCATGACGACCAGCATTTCAATCAGCGAGAAACCCCGCTGCCGCCGGCGCCCTGCGAATCTGCTTGTGGTTGGGGTCTTCATCGTCTCCTCACATTCCTATGATGGTGCGCATGTTGATCGGCGAGACAATTCCCAAAGCCCACGATTGTTGAATCATCGGGCGCGCTGAAACTACCACCATCTTGGTGCTATCCGAAGAAGAAGTCTTGATTACGTCCCAGCGCACTTCGTAGGTCACCGGCGTGTCGTTGGTCGTGCTGCAGGCCACATAGCGCATCGCAAAATTTGCCGGGATGGCGGCATAGCTTTGGGTCCAATCGATGGCGCCCTGATTGGTCAGGTTCGCCCCATTGCCCCCGTTCGCGCCGCCGCTTCCGCCTCCCACTTTCGCCGAGGTCATGTCGATGCTCCAGGTATTCGGCGTTGGAGAGGCGCAGTCTGAAATCGGATTGGGCAGCACGCCCGTGTAATTCGCACCTGCCGAACTCATCTGCTCCAGCACCACTTCCGCCACCATGACGGAGGTCGTGTCGCCGGCCGTCTTCTTGTCCAGCGTGATCGACGCCAGCAGCAGGGGCAGCAACCCGCCCACGCCGATGGTCAAAATCACCATGGCGATCAGAAACTCCAGCAGCGACAGTCCCTGCTCGCGCGTAGCCTTCTTCCTGCGTGATGAACGGGTAGGTTTCATAGTTATTGCACCGGGGCCCAGGTACTTCCCCCATACTTGAAAATGCGGACGCGAGCCGACGGGTTGGTCACCACCGCTAACCAGGTGCCGTCCGGCTCGCTCTGAAAAAACGTAATGAACGACGTTCCCGAGACGGTTCCTGAAAATGCCGGGCAGGTAGTGTAACCGCCGCTCGGGGTCGGCTTGCAGGGCAGTCCTCGCGGCCCGAAGGTCGGATTATCGGCGGTGTCCAGTGACGGATCGGACGCGCTCGCCAGAGTCTGGCTCTCCAGGTTGCCCAGCGCCGGCGGGTTATCCGCGTACGTCCGAACAAGAACGCTCGACGGCAGAGTAATCACCGGTTCCCCACTTTCGAGTTTTCCATCCGAATTCAGGTCGATAAAAGATTCCGTCGGCGTCCCGCTCACCGTGACTACAGGGTAGTAAGTATCGTTCTGAATGGCAGTGATACGCGCGTTTTGCAGAAGGCCGGCATAGTCCGATCCGGCCTCGCGCAGCTTGGCGATTCGGATCGCGGTCATCGTAGGAATGGCCGCAGCCGACAGGATCAGCACGATGGCCATGGTGATCATTATTTCCAGCAAGGTAAAACCGCTGGCAGGAGAGCACCCTTCCTGGCGGATCCGGCATGGATACATTTTTGACATGGCAAGTTTGCACGGACGTCGCAGATGAATCACTCCCTCTCGCTCTGCGACCTTCCGATCTACATTTTGTACAGGGGTGCGTATGCAGCTACAAGTTACGAGAGTGAAACGGGCTGGGTACTAAGCGTACCTGGGGTGACAGAGCTAAAGAAAATGCGGCTTTAGAACGGTGAAGTGCCGCGGGAGGTGACTAAAGTACCTAACCAGCACAAAAGAAAAGCCCACGCCTTAAACGATCAGCAATAGGAAGGTTCCGGAATCGCGGGATTGCCCGGAGTCGCCGAATATGTAGGACACCATACAATGTCCGCTACCGTACAGACAAACCCCTAGGGACGGTCTACAGTAATTACAGGATACCAACTTCTCCTCCGCTCGCCTGGGGTCGTCATGGATGTCGAGTCTTGTCCCAACGTTTGCTGGCTCTGCTGTAAACCAGTGCAATTAGAAGACTGCAAGATTGACGAGCATGGACTTCCCGTCCATGAAAACTGCTATGTGGCAAGCCTTACGATGCCGCCACAAGCGCCGTCATCGGCGCGCACGCGAAAGACCATTATCTCCGCAATCCGGCAAGGACCATCAGCGTAAGGGCAAGTTGGCGCGACGCTCTCGCCTTCAGGCTGGGGGTTGCTTTTACTGGAACGCGTTCCATTTTGGGACAACTTCGACTTTCATTACCGTAATCCACAGCCCTTTGTGACATCCGTCACTGACTTTGTTCTTTGTTGTGTTCTAGTCTCACCCGTTTCCCGGTAATCCCTCCGAGCAGATCACTGATTGAGGTGCTTCCCGTGACAGGGAATCGTGCTTCGTGTCTGCTCGCGATTTTGCTCTGCACCCTCGGAGTGTATTTTCTGGCCGCGCAAACCGCCCGGCCCGTGGCTCCCGTATCCCGGGAACCGCTCAGCGGTCTGGCGGCGCGCCTGCCCGCCATCGTGGCGCCCCCAAGTCCGTTGCCTCCTCCGATCGCTCCTCACCTTCCGATCCGTCCCACGGGTTTCGGCTTTTCCGACCTGGTGCGAGCTTCGGGAATGATCTTTTCCGGCACGGTCACCGCCATTGAGCGCCGCCCCGCCAATTCATCCGAAGCCCTGGCGACCGTCGCCATCACGTTTCATATCGACCAGGCGCTGCGGGGCGCAAGAGCCGGCCAGAACGTCACCATTTCGCAATGGGTCGGCCTGTGGTCGAGCGGACAGCGTTATCGCGTGGGCGAGCGCGTTCTCTTGTTTCTGTATCCCCGCAGCAAGTTGGGATTAACCAGTTGTGTGGCCGGAACAATAGGCCGCTTCCAGGTGGACGCATGGGGGCGAGTCTTGCTTTCCGCGCAACATCTTTCCGCATTGCGAACCGATCCTGTCCTGGGTGGGAAGTCGCGGCTTCGTTTCAGCGATTTCGCCTTGGCGGTGCGGCAAGCCGGTGAGGAGGAATGAGCTATAGAAAGAGGTGACCATGAAAACTCGCATGGCATTGACTGCTCGCTTGTTCCTCCTCAGGCTGGCCTGCGCGGCCGGCATCATTCTGGCGTTCGCCCTGTCGGGTCGTGGCAGCAGCCCCAAAAATGTGGCTGGCAGCACTTACTTCGATCCCACGGTGATGGGCCAGCCCCTCACCTGGCCCGCAGGCCTCGTCACCTATTACACCGATCAGGGCGCGCTCAGCCCCATCCTGCCCAACGCCTCCGCCAACAGCTTTGTCGCCAGCGCATTGAGTCAATGGATAGCCGTTCCCACCGCCGCTCTCGCCGCTACCAGCGGCGGCCAACTCGCCGAAGACGTCAACGGAAGCAATGTCTTTCTAAACGCCGATGGCACCATCTCCATGCCCGTCGACATTCAACCCGCGGCTACCGGCACTCCCATCGGTATCGTCTACGATTACGATGGCTCCGTGACCAGTGCCCTGCTGGGCGCGGGAGCAGGCGCGCCGAGCCAGTGCTTCTTCAACGCCGTCACCGGCGGCGCCGACAATTACGGTTCATTCGCCACCTACCAGCACGCGCTCATCGTCATCAACGGCCAGTGCGCGCTGCAATCGTCGCAGCTCACCGACGTCACCTACCGCCTGGTGCGCGTGATCGGCGGGGTTCTCGGCGTGGGATGGTCGCAGCTCAACCTCAACGTGCAGACCGGCTCGCCTCATCCCACCTCCGACGACTATGCCGGATTTCCCGTCATGCACTTCACCGATCCCTGGAACTGCGTGCCGATCACGCTCTGTTATGCCAATCCCTATCAGTTCTCCACCGACGACGTGGCCGCGATCTCGCGCCTTTACCCGGTGACCGCGCAGAATCAGTCGGGCTTTCCGGGCAAGCCGGTTTTTTCCGCCACCACCGCCCGCATTCAAGGCTCGGTTTATTTCACCGACTCGCACGGCAACCGCACCCAGCCCATGCAGGGAGTGAACGTGGTAGCGCGCTGGATCGATCCCAGCACCGGCCAGCCCTCCCGCCGTTATGCCGCCTCTTCGGTCTCCGGTTTTCGGTTCAGCGGCAACGAAGGCAATCCCATCACGGGACTCGAAGATGCTCTCGGCGAGACCCTCGCCGAATGGGGATCGGACGACATCTCTTTGCAAGGATCGTTCGATCTGGCCGGACTGCCCATTCCAAGCGGCACCAGCGCTCAATATCAATTGACCGTCGAAGCCCTCGACCCATATTGGTCGGCGCAGGTCGGCCCCTACTCGCCCGGGCCGGTCGCGCCGTCTGGATCGGCTCAGCCCATCACGGTAACGGTTTCCGCCGGCAGCAACCTCGCGCAAGACATTCTCATGACTGCGAGCGCCCAGCCGCTGGTCGAGCCTTCCTCCTCGTGGACGTCTCCGGCCGCACTTCCTCCGGGCGGCGATTGGATTACCTCGCTGAACCAATGGGGCAATGTGGATTACTTTCTTTTGCCCGCGCAAGCCAACCGCTCTTTGTCGATCGCCGTGACCGCGCTCAACGAATCCAGCCTGGCCAGCGAGTCGAAAGCTCAGCCCGTGATTGGAATGTGGGCCGCCTCCGATCCTCCGGGCACGGCGCCACCGGCCTTCACGCCCTCGCCGTTCAACACGGTGACGTTTGCCCTGACGCGGCTCGATGCCCAGGTATCAGCCTCCGGGAATTTTCTGCTCGGCATCTCCGATCTGCGTGGCGACGGCCGCCCCGATTATCGCTATCACGCGCGCGTGCTCTATGCCGATACCGTTTCTCCGGCTCGCGTGGGCGTCAATGGCGGCGCCGTGACCGTCCAGGGCACTGGTTTCGCTGCGGGTTTGACGGCCGCCATCGGCAACACTGCCGCTGCCCCACTCGCGCTTAGCGCCGGGCAAATGCTGCTTTCCGCGCCCGCGCATGCTGACGGCGTGCAGAACGTCACTGTCAGCGATCCGGTGAGCGGCGCATCGTCCACCATGACTGGAGTTCTGACCTATGGCGCCGCCGCCAGCGATAACCTCGTGCTGCTCAATGGAGCCAATCCCTCCACGCCCGTGGGCGCGCAAGCGACCAATCCGGTGAGCGTGCGGGTGCTGGCTGCCGATGGGGTCACGCCCGTCAGCGGCGCTACCGTGGGATGGAGCAATACGAACCACGTACAGCTCTCCGCCTGCAATGGCGCTTACTCCTGCTCGGTCGCCACCGACCAAAATGGAAACGCGGCGACCTGGCTCACGCCCTCGGCCGCCGGCGTTGCCACCATCACCGCGACTCTGGCTCCCGGCGTCTATAGCCCGGCGAAATCGGTCAGCGGCACCCTGAATGCGACCGAGTCCTCCTCCGACATCGCCGTGTTGAGTCCTTATCTCTGGATCTCCCAGGGAGCCACCGTCAGCCTGCCGCTCACCGCCCGCGCCTTGAGCAACGGCGTTCCGCGCAATAACGTGCAGGTGAATTTCACCGTGGTCGCCGGCGCGGCAACTTTGAGCGCGGCCAGCGCGCAGACCAACTCCAATGGCAACGCCACGGTCACGCTGACGATGGCGCAGATGGCGTCGTTGGTGCAGGTGAGCGCCTGCGTCGCTCCCTCGAATGCTCCTTGCGCCACGTTCTATGTGAATCCGGTGCCGGTGCCCCGGCAGGCCTTGCAGCTGGTGTCGGGAGGCGGGCAGGTTTCCACCGGCCAGCCATTTCAGCCGGTGGTCATCAGAGTGGTCGATTCCTCTGCGCCCCAGAATGCGGTAACCGGCGCGGCCGTGGTATTTCTGACGACGGTATTGCGTCCCGGGGGGACAGCTCCCGGCGGCGGCGATGGGGAAACCAACCCCGGCAATCCTGCCATGCCGGTCATCCTCAGCGTCAGCCAGACGAGCGCCACAACCGACATCAACGGTTTAGCGAGCGTGGCCCCATCGAGCGCAGGTTTCAATCCGCCTGTTGAGGTGGATGTCGCGATCAGCGCGGCAAGCGGCGCCATGCTGGACGAACCGCTGCAGCTTTATCCTGCGATTGTCATCGGGAACTATCTGAATCCAGAAGACTTTCCTGCGACAGACGAGTGCATGGTTCCGGCCAAGGCTTCCCATGGCGCCTGCAACTTGCAGAACCAGTGAGGTTTAAGTGCTACCTATCTAAATTTGTATGTACAATTTTGTATGGCTAGCGGTGGTTTTCGTCGCTTGAGCCATCCAAATGCTGATTGCTTCACGTCACAGAATGCCGTTTGCGGGGCCGGAGAGGGGGCTACAATCGATAATCCTTGCCGGGGACATAGAAAACATCGTCCCAGATGAGATCGTGCGTCCTGGAGCATCCCTGCGCGCTCTACGAATTTTCAACGACTTCCACGAACACTCAATCACTTCCACGCAGGTTCAACGACTTACAAGCCAGATGTAGCGAACTTGTTGCGCGGCAGCCCATGCCCTATGAAAATTGCCGAACTGCGTTCGGCGGACAGCCGAGGGCGGCTGTCCCCACATCGGTCGTTCCGGCAGCCGAATCGCGGAGGTCCGAAGCCTGAGGCCTGAGGTCTGAGGTCCCAGGTCTGAGGTCCCAGGTCTGAGGTCCCAGGTCCGCTATTTCGTCCACTGGTCCACCCAATCGTTGACCGTCTTGTACCAGAGCTGCGAGTTTTGCGGCTTCAGCACCCAATGGCCTTCGTCGGGGAAGTAGAGCATCTTCGACGGCACGCCTTCCATCTGCAGCGTGGTGAAAAGCTGGAAGCCCTCGCTCACGTCGAGGCGGTAGTCTCGCTGCCCGTGGATGACCAGCGTCGGCGTCTTGAAATTCTTGGCGTACTGGTGCGGCGACCACTTCACATAGCTCTCGCGATTGTCGTAGGGCGTGCCTTTGAACTCCCAGTCATTGAACCAGAGCTCTTCGGTTGTGCCCCAGGCCGATTCGGCGTTAAACATGCCGTCGTGGGTCACGATGCACTTGAAGCGGTCGGTGTGGCCGAGGAGCCAGTTGGCCATGTATCCGCCGTAGCTGGCGCCGAGCGCGCACTCGCGGTTCTTGTCGATGAACGGGTAGGTTTGCTCGGCGTAGTCGAGGCCCTTCATCAGGTCTTCAAACGGAGCGCCGCCCCAGTCGCCGTTGATGGCGTCAATAAACTTCTGCCCGTATCCGGTCGAGCCGTGGAAGTTGATCATGACGACGACGAATCCGCTGGGCGTCGATGAAGTTGGCGACGCAAACAGCTCGGGATTCCAGCGATACGACCAGTCGTCTCCCCAGGCCCCCTGCGGCCCGCCGTGGA
>DASYYT010000122.1:0-6056 GCA_035949755.1 Candidatus Sulfotelmatobacter sp. | reverse complement strand
TTATTTTTTTCGTGTGACACATGACCTTTACTCGGAGAGCGCTTCTGCTACTTCCACCAGCGCATGGTGCGCGGCGTCCGCACCCCGCCCGAAGCGCGCCTCCATCCCGTTGCCCTGATCGAGGACGAAGAATCCATCCAGGCCGCGCTCATGGAAGTGATCAACGCGCTGATGCGCAATACCATCGACCTGAAGCGCGCCGGACTAATTCTCCGCGCCCTCCACATCGCGGTCAAAAACGCCAGCCGCGTCCATTTCGCCGTGCACGGCAGCCAATCCGTCCAAGACATCTCGGCCTACCCCGACCCTGACGCAATTCCGTCCCATGCAGGGACGTGCAACGTAGGGACGGCAAATGGAGGGACAGCCCAGGCCCATGTGGGGACGGCCGCCCTCGGCCGTCCCGGCCGCGCAGCGGCCGTGGCCTCTCCAGCCCATCGCACTTGAAACTTTAGGCTGGCCGGGACGCTTGGCGATGCCGCGGGCATGCTGCTACGATCGCTGGTCGCTGCCGCGATTCATGACTGCAATTCACATCGGGCCCGCAACGGAATCGGAGCGCGAGTGGTGCGCACGGCTCATGGCTTCCAGCCAGCCGTGGATTACATTGCGCCGCGATCTGGAGGGCTGCCGCGCCGTGCTGCATCGTCCCGGAGCCGAGCTCTTCACGGCTCGCGATGAGAAAAGCCACGCGCTGGGTTTTATCCTGCTTGCGCCTTACGGGTTCGCCGGGTCAGCCTACATCTCGGCGATTGCGGTTGCGCCCGAAGCGCAAGGGCAGAGCGTGGGATCGCAACTGATGGCTTTCGCCGAAAAGCGTTTTGCGGAGCGCGGCCATCTCTTCCTGCTGGTGTCTTCTTTCAACCAGCGGGCGCAACACTTTTATCGCGGGCGCGGCTACTCGTTCGTGGGCGAACTCAAGGACTACATTGTCGCGGGTCATTCGGAGCTCATATTCCACAAACGGCTTCCATGAAACCATCGTCAGCGGCTGGGGGCGGCAGGCGGCTGGTGTTGCTGCTGCTGGCGGCGGCTTCGGCGGGATACGTCTGCCGGGTTGCCATCACCGTGGTCGCTCCCGGCATCATGAGCGACTTCGGGCTCACGCAAACCCAGATGGGCACGGTGTTCAGCGCGTTCCTGGTGGGCTACACCGTATTTCAAGTGCCGTCGGGCTGGCTGGCCGATCGCATCAGCGCGCGGCGGATCTTCCTGGCGCTGTGCAGCGGATTCACCCTGCTCACGTTGTTCACCGCGCTGGTGGGATGGCGCGGCTTCGGTCTGGCGTTGGTGATTCCGCAATTCTGGGTGGTCCGGGGATTGTTCGGAGTGTTCGCCGCGCCCACTTATCCAACCTCGGGCCGGACGATTGCGGTGACGATGCCCGCCCGGCTGCAGGCGCGCGCCAATAGCCTGGTATTGGTCAGCGTGGGCGTGGGATCGGCTTTGACGCCGCTGCTGCTGGCGCCCGTGACGACCCGCTACGGATGGCGGATTGCGTTGTGCGTGGCCGCGAGTTTCAGCGCGGCCGCAGGACTGTTGTGGTGGTTTCTGGCGCCGCACGAGCATCATGCCAGAGAATCCGCGCCTGTGGGCGCGGAAGACAGTGCGCCGCACGAGCATCATGCCAGAGAATCCGCGCCTGCGGGCGCGGAAGACAGTGCGCCGCACGTGCGTCCGTTGCGCTCTTCGAGCTTCTGGTTCCTGTTCAGCAGCTATCTGCTGCAGGGATATCTGGGCTACATTTTCATCTTCTGGTTCTATCTGTACCTGGTGCAGGTGCGCCACTTCGAAGTGCTGCAAGCGGCAAGCTTCACGGCGTTGCCATGGCTGGCGACGATCGTGGCGATTCCGCTGGGCGGGGTTCTGTCGGATATCGCCGTGACCCGCTGGGGGGCGACCTGGGGACGCCGCAGCCTTCCGCTTGCGGCTCTGTGCGCGGGCGCATTCTTCCTCGTCATTGGAGCGCGCACGCCCAACCCAAAAATCGCGGTCGCGGCGCTTACGGCTTGCACGGTTCTAATCATCTGCACGGAAGGCCCGTTTTGGGCGACGATGACGCAGCTGGCCGGCGACCGCAGCGGGATCGCGGGAGGCACGATGAACTTCGGCAGCAACATCGGCGGAATGATTTCGCCGGCGCTGACCCCCTGGCTGGCGGCACGGATTGGGTGGGAGACGGCATTGACCCTGACGGCGGGGCTGGCGCTCGTGGCAGGCTTGTTGTGGCTGGGAGTGCGGATCGAGAGTATTGAGTAATTGGGAAATTTGGTAATTGGGGTAATTGAAATTCGGCGCTCCCGTTCCAAATTACTCAATTTTCGGCTCTATGACGGCTTGGTTCTGGAGAGCAGGTGAAAATATCTGCGCGCCTTTTTTACATCGCGGCCAATCTGCTCGCGCAGCGCATCCACGGAAGGAAATTTGATTTCATCGCGCAGCCGCTCGAGAAAACAGATTTCCACTTCCGTCTCCGGCGTCAACTCGATGGGATGGAAGTTGAGCAGGTGTGTTTCGATGGCAAACAACTCCGCCCCGAAGGTGGGACGATTCCCCACATTGGTTACGGAATCGAAGCGCTCGGTGCCCACGCGAGTCCAGGTGATGTAGACGCCGTCCTTGGGCACAAGCTCTTCGTAGCGCGCCAAATTGATGGTGGGCACGGTGTATTTCGATCCATAGCCGCGGCCGCGACCCGGCGTACCGAGGATGCAGAAGGCGCGGCCCAACAGATGACGGGCCCGGCTCACGCGTCCCGCGGCGATCAGCTTGCGAATCTGGGTGCTGGATACGGTCTCACCGCGCAATGTCATCTCGGGATAGACCTTGACCTCAAATCCCATTTCGCGGCCAAACTCCGCCAACTGATTCACATCGCCGGCGGCTTTGTGTCCGAAGCGGAAGTTGAAGCCCTCATGCACCTCGCGGGCGTGCAACTCCTTTTTGAGAATGCGCTCGGCAAACTGGCGCGGCGTCATCAGCGAGAGATCGCGTCCGAATGGAAGCAGCAGCACGGCGTCGATCCCAGTACCCTCGAGCCAGCGCAACTTCTCCGCCGCCGGCGTGAGCAGTTTGAGTCCGGCCTCAGGTTTCAAGATTCGCGTGGGATGCGGCTCGAAGGTGATGGCCACGGCTTTGCCCCCGGCCGCGCGCGCGCGGGAAACAATCTCTTGCAAGACATGGGCGTGCGCCCGGTGCACACCATCGAAATTTCCCACGCTGACGAACGTGGGTCCGTAACCGGCAGGGATGTCCTCGAGTTTACGAAAAACGCGCATGTAAGAATTTGTTGATTGCGAATTGCTATTGAAAACCTTGGTACCCCGGTTTTCAATCAGCAATCAACAATCAGAAATCTGCGGTTAGACATCGAACTCCAGCTTCATTCCGTCATACGACAGCCGCACATTTTTTGGCAGCGCGGCATTGGTCGCCTCATGCGCCAGATCGTGACAGATGTGCGTGAAAAAGGCCCGCTTCGGCTTCAGGCGGTCCACGATGGCCAGGGAATTCTTTACCGTGGAGTGGGTCGGGTGCGGTTTATGGCGCAAGGCATCGAGAAACAAAATGTCGAGGCCTTCGAGTTGATGCAGCGACGACTCGGGGATCTCGCTGTGATCGGTCAAATACGCCGCCGAGCCGAAGCGATAGCCGTAAATCTGGGCTTCGCCATGAATCAGCGTGACCGGGTCGAAGCGAACACCGAAGACGTTCACCGGCCCATCGATGGGCTTCAGTTCGAGCAACGGAAGCCCACCGAACTTGTAGTCGGCATCGAAGATGTAGGCAAACATCCGGCGCAGAAAGGCGGCCGCATCGGGCCGCGCGTAAAGGGGCAGCTTCTCGGGTTTGTGCCGGTAACTCAGTGGCCGCAGATCGTCAATGCCCAGAATGTGGTCGGCATGGGTGTGGGTGTAGAAGACGGCGTCCACCTGGGTAATGTTTTCGCGCACGGCCTGGGCGTAAAAATCGGGGGTCGTGTCGATGAGAACAACTTTGCCGGCATACTCCAGCATGATGGAGGGGCGGGTGCGGCGGTCGTGGGGATCGGTGGAGTGGCAGACATCACAGTCGCATCCCAAGGTAGGCACGCCCATCGACGTCCCACTGCCTAGCACGGTCAAGGTTGCTTTCATCTTCCGGTGGTTCCGGTCGCAGGTCCGGGCTGGGGCGGACGTGCCAGCGCGTTGGTGACTTCGACGTAGGCCATGCGCAGCTCGTAAAGGCTGTTCTGCAGGAAATTTTCTTCCGCGGCGGTGAGATTGCCCTTGGTTTTTTCTGAAATCAGGCTGAGCGTATCAATGGTCTGCCGCGCCCCAACAATGTCGACCCGCGGCTGTTCGCCCTGCTGCCGCATCAATCCCAACTGCAGCATGGCAGTCATGTAGAGCGAAGCCAAAAAGCGCTCGAAGGTGATCTCAAATTCCTTGGCCGAATGTCCGCTCAGCTCGACTTGAGCATCGAGATCTTTCGAGGATTGCTTGTAAGCCGCGGCCTGCGCCTCTTGCTCTGCGCTGGTCGGAGGCAGGGGCATCTCGCGGTCTTCGGGAGTTTCGGCTGCGACCGCGGGCGGAGCCTTTTCCGCAGGGGCAGCAGCCTGGGGCGGTGGCGTGGCCGGCTGGGGCTCGTCGTTCTGCTCGCGCGCTTCTGTGCGCAACTCGCCCTCCGGCGTAAACAGCCGCCGGTCCGTTACTTTGAAACCCGATTGTTCCTGTTTCTTGTTAGCCATAACTTTTTCCTCAATGCGCAAAGAACACGATCAGAAATTTTCTAAGCTACGCGGGGCGCTGTTCCAGCGATCTCTCCGGCTGCGCGAACAAGCCACCCGGTTGGACGACAGTAGCACTGGTTGCGCCAATGGCAACTTGGCGGCCCGGAATTCCTATTTCGCGCCGAATATATCCCAAGGCCACGGATTTTTCTCCAGCCGGGAATTGTACGCGGGCAGCGCTGGTGATCTCGCCGACTTCTTTTTCGCCGGCAACGATTTTGTCGCCCGGCCCAATTCCCGCCGCGCTTTCTTCAGCACGCTCCGCGACGAATGAGGCGAATTTCCGATGGACCGCTCCCCTGGAACGAATTCTCTCTACGATCTCCTGCCCCACATAGCAGCCCTTGTTGAAGTTCAGGGCGCGTGCCTGCTCAGTTTCCTGGGGCAGATCGCGGTCGCGGATGTCCACGCCATATAACGGGATTCCGGAGACGATGCGCCGCAATTCCAGGGCGTCCGATCCTACCGGAGCGGCTCCAGCGTTCAGCAGCGCGTCCCAAAGCGGCTTGACGGAGGCCGGCGCCAGCCAGACTTCATAAGACTCGCTGTGCGGATTGTCGCCACGCACCAAGGTACAGTTGAGGCATTCACAGGCACAATCGCATTGCATGGTATGAAGCTGCAGGGGCTGCAGTTCTGGAATGTTTACGTTCGTGGCTCGCAGGACCTCGCGCGCTTTCGGTCCCGCAATCCCGAGAGCGGTCAGCTCGGTGCTGAGATTCTTGATCGTGACATCATCCATGATGATGTAGTGATCGAAGGTCGCGAGCATCTTCTCCAGTTGGCTGAAATCGGTATCGACGAGGAGCGAATCTCCGCGATTGTAGGCATACAGATCGCCCAGGATGCGGCCCTGAGGATTGAGCAGAAAGGCGTAAACCCCGTCTCCGACGGCCAGATCGCGGATATTGTTCGTGACCATGCCATTCAGCCAACGGACGCGATCGGCGCCGGTGAGGGAAATCTTGGCGCGATAGCCAAGATCGTAGACTGCGCAGCCATCGCGCACGGCAGCGAACTCGGCTTGGGGATCGGCAAAGCGAGCGGCGGTGGTCGCGCCCCGATACTCGCCCGTGGCGCCCAATCCGTTCGCGTGCTCCTGAAGTACCGTAAGACCCATACTTGTATTCGATTATAGCGATTGTGTTAACGTTCCAGCCGTGGACTCGAAAAAGGCAAGGCGCATAGCCGTCATTCCCGGCGACGGCATCGGCAAAGAGGTGATTCCGCAGGCGGTGAAGGTGCTGGAGGCCGCGGGGGCCGATGTTGCTTTGACCGAATTCGA
>DASYYT010000121.1:0-10692 GCA_035949755.1 Candidatus Sulfotelmatobacter sp. | reverse complement strand
ACGACGTCGAAGAATCCGCGCCAGACGTGGTTTTCCATGTGCGTGCGGAGTTCAATGCCGATGCCGCGCAGCATGAGGAGCCATAAGACCATCATGAGCGGAAGGTAGAATCCGCTGAAGCTCGAGGCATAGAGGAGCGGGAAGGCGAAGTAGAGGGTGGCTCCGGCGGCGAGGAGCCAGACTTCGTTGCCGTCCCAGACCGGGCCGATGGCGCGCATGATGACCTGGCGGTCGTGGGAGGTTTTTGCGGCGCCTAGATAGATGACGCCGGCGCCTAGATCAAAACCGTCGAGGACGACGTAGGCTGCAACCATAACTGCGACGATCATGAACCAGAGTGTTTCCATAATTGCGTTCCTCAGGGGGCTAAAGCCCCGGTAATGATTCCCGCTTTCGGCGGCACGGCTGAAGCCGTGCCCTGATACGAACCCTTGCCGGACACCGAGGCGGCCGTCCCGGGCCCGGCTACTTTCCTGCGCCTACCAGAACTCGTTCGCCTTCTGGCGCTGGTGCGTGCGAGACCACGGCTTCCGGTCCGTGTTCGATTTCGCGGCGAACCAGAAACAGGAAGAAGATGCCTAGCACGGTGTACATTCCAAAGAATCCCAGCAATGTGAACCACCCGTTTCCGGCGGAAACTGTCTTCGAATAGCCGTCCGCCGTGCGCATGAGCGCATAGACGAGCCAGGGCTGGCGGCCGATTTCGGCGGTCATCCAGCCGGCGGTGTTGGCGATGTAGGGGAACGGCAGGGCGAGCATGAGAATCCATAGCATCCAGCGCTGCTCAAACAATTTGCCGCGCCATAATAGAAACGCCGCGATCACCATGATCGCAATGAAGATCGTGCCTAGCCCGACCATGATGTGGTAGCTGTAGTAAAGAAGTTCGATGCTGGTGGGCCACTGATCCTGCGGGAAGGCATTGAGTCCTTTTACTTCGGCGGACCACGCGCGATAAGTGAGGAAGCTCAGAGTTTTCGGAAGCACGATTGGATTGTCGATCTTCTGTTGATCGACGTTCGGTTGCCCGATGAGAACGAGGGGCGCACCGGGCTGCGTCTCGAATAAGGCTTCCATCGCCGCGAGGGTTGCTGGCTGATTCGCGGCGATCATCCGGCCCTGGCCATCGCCGGTTGGGAATAGCTGTATGACGGAAGCGATGAGGCCGGCGGTGACACCGACTTTCACAAAGAGGCGTCCGAAATCGTGGAACTTTTCCCAGAGCAGGTAGAAGGCTCCGATTGAGGCCATCACAAACGATCCGGTGATGACGGCGCCGCACATATTGTGCGCATACTGCCACCACGCCCACGGATTCAGAATGAGAGCCCAGAAGCTGGTCAGTTGCACGGAGCCGTCGGGCGCGTGCATGTAGCCGACCGGGTGCTGCATCCAGGCATCGGTGGCGATGATGAAGAATCCGCTGAGCCACGATCCGAGGAACACGGCGACTGCGGACCACCAGTGCGCGCGCGGGCTGAGGCGCTTCTCGCCATAAAGGAACAGGCCCAGGAAGGCCGACTCGAGAAAGAAGGCAAACATTCCTTCCATGCCTAGAGTCTGGCCGATGACGCCTCCAGCGAAGCGGGAGAAATGGGACCAGTTCGTGCCGAACTGAAATTCCATGGGGATCCCGGTCACGACTCCGATGACGAAGTTGATGCCGAAGATCTTGGCCCAGAAACGCGCGGCCTGGTTGTAGGTCTCGTCGTTGCGGCGCAGGCCGAGGGTTTTGAGCACCACAATGAGCGGCGCCAGGCCCATGGTCAGTTGCGGGAAGAGATAATGGAAGGTGACGGTAAATGCGAAGTGAAGGCGGTGCACTAAGAGAGCGCTATCCATGGCGACCTCGGGTACGGGCTAGGTTAAAAGCGGAGGTGGGGCCTTGGATGTGATTCCGATCACGTTTTCGCTACTACTGGCGAACTTTGCGCCGACGGTCGAGTTCGGCGCGGCGAATCTCGCGGCGGCGTCCGGCGTCTTCGTAACGCCGGCGCTCCTCATCGGTTTCGGGGATTACGGCCGGAACTTTCAGGTGTTTGCCTGCGCCGTCGACCGCGACGAACGTCAGATATGCCGAGCTGACGTGCTGGGCGGTATCGGCGATGTAGTTTTCGACGTGCACTTTGACGCCGACTTCCATAGATGTGTGGAATACGCGATTGACCGAGGAACGAAGAATGACGAGATCGCCGACTCGGACGGGAACGAGAAAATCGATGTGATCCACCGAGGCGGTGACGACGTAGTTGCGTGAATGGCGGTGGGCGGCCATGGCTCCGGCCAGGTCAATCCAGTGCATGAGGCGTCCGCCGAGAAGGGCGCCGAGAGGATTGGCATCATTGGGCAGAACGATTTCCGCCATTTCGGATTGGGAGTCGCGGACCGGGCGGGGGCTGAGATTGTCGTCGGACATCATTCGCTTTCCTGTGTTCTTACGACTTCTTCTTCAAATACGAGTCGAGAAAACATTCTGCCATTTTCTGAATGCGCTCGTCGTCGTGACGTTTGAGCCAGGCGGTCTGGGAGAGATCGAACTCTAGTTCTCCGTGATCGATGGGCCGATGATTGCGCTCGCATGCGTAGACGAGGCGGAGGGTGCGCGCGGGATGGGTGTCGGCTGATTTTGTGCCAGAGTCTGCGGGCGGCAAAACGGCAAAGCGAACCGCGTCCCAATTGCGCCGCAGAGGCGCCCACGTACAGTTGCCGGCGTAGCCGAGATTGCAGAACTTTTCAATGACATCGGAAGGTGGAATCTCCCCTTCGTGGCCTGGCGCCGTACAGTGACCGCTCCATCCGCCGCCCAGTGGAAGGCGCGTGGGATGAGGCCAGTTTCCGCCTTCGATCCGGGATATAGGCATGAAATAGGGACAGGCCATGTCGACTTCTCTCGGCTTGCAATCTTACGGGACTTGCCATTGTAATCAGTCGGGCGATGTCTCGCCAGTTTTCGTTAGGAGTTGTAGTAATCTCGTTTGCGGGGAGACCGATGGATCGTATTGCCGCTCTGAACGAGATTCTGACTGAAAATCCGAAAGACGCCTTTGCGCGCTACGGACTGGCGATGGAGTATTCGAAGCAGGGCGACTTTGACCGGGCGCTGGCGGAGTTCGCGTTGTTGATTGAAAACCATCCGGACTATACGGCGGGATATTTTATGGCGGCACAAACGCTGGCGCGGGCGGAGCGTCCGGAAGAAGCGAAGAAGATGCTGCAGGATGGAATCGCCTCGGCACGACGGACGGGTAATCTGCACGCGCAGTCAGAAATGGAAGCAATGCTGGAAGAACTGGGATAGGAGTTTCGAGTTTCAGGCCTTCCGACGCTTTGAAACTTTGAAACCCTTGCCACCTTGAAAGTTTTACTTCCCCATTCTGCTCAGACCCCATTCGACCAGGCTCGGGAATAACTGATAAAGTTTCACCGCGATGTGCATTGTCCACGGGACAATCACTTCCCTCTTCTTCTTCAAATATCCCTGAAGCGTGGCATTGGCGACTCGCTCGGCTGAGATGCCTCGCACGCTGGCCGGACGCACTCTTTTCATTTCGTTTCCCTGAACTGCATTCTGCCCGAATGCGGTCCGGACGTATCCCGGGCAAACCGTGAGGACGTGAATGTTGTCCTTTTTGAGTTCTAGATTGGCGGCCTTTCCCACGGCGTTGAGCGCGAACTTACTGGCGCTGTAAATAGCCGAAAACGGAATCGGGATGTGTCCGGCGACGCTGGAGATATTGATGACCGATCCTCCACCCTGCTGGCGCATGACTGGAATGACGGCCTGCATCGCCGAGAGGGCGCCGAAGAAATTCGTGTCGAACAGATCACGGCAGGCGTGCATGTCGGCCTCGGCAATGGAGTCGAGGAGGCCGTGGCCGGCGTTGTTGATCCAGACGTCAATCCGCTTGAAATGATGCAGGGTGAGCGCGAGAATGCGGTCAATTTCTTCGGAGTGGCGGACGTCACAGGAGAGCGCAACCGTACGATCGAGAACGCCGATCCGGGTGCGTGCTGCCTCGGCGCGGGCGGAATCGCGTGACAGAAGCACGACCGATGCGCCTTCCTGTACAAATCTCTTAGCGATCGCTTCGCCAATGCCCATCGAAGCGCCAGTAACTACGACAACCTTGCCGTCGAGTTGCATGTTCGCGTTGTATTCCGTGTAGCGCAGCAAGTCAAGATAACGAGCGACGGGTATCGTAGAATCGCATCCAACGGATTGGCTCCGATCGGAGGCTGCGTGGCTCTTCTTCCTTTGTTTCCGCTTGAGGTCGTGTTGCTGCCAGGCACTCCCTTGCCGCTGCATATTTTCGAACCACGCTACAAAGAGATGATTGCAGAATGCCTGGCCAACGATGCGCCGTTTGGCGTGGTACGCGCAGTAGAGGAAGGAATTGCCGACGTCGGATGCACCGCTGAGATCGTTACCGTTACAAAGGAGTATCCCGACGGAAGGCTGGATCTGATCGCAGAAGGCCGCAAGAGGTTCGAGGTGCTCGAGGTAAACCAGGAGCGATCGTTTCTGCGGGCGGAAGTGCTTATGGTGCCCGACGAGCCGGGGCTGGCGGAGCGGGAAGAAAAAGTAAGGGCGATCCAGCTGCACCTGGAAATTTTGTCGCTGGCCGGTGCGGTGCAGGATCTTTCGGCGGCTGATCAGAATCAGCTCTCGTTTTATCTGGCAGGATCGCTGCCGCTGGATCTTGATTTCAAGCAGAAGTTGCTGGGGATGCGTTCCGAGGTACAAAGAATTCAGGAAGTCGCGGCATATCTCGAAGGCATTCTGCCAAAATTGCGGCGCGTTGCGCGGACACGGCAAAAGGCGGGCGGGAACGGGCATGTGCACTGATCGACCGTCGGGCGAGTGACAAATCCATTCTGCGATGGGGCGTATAATCGGGGAAAGTTTTACCCTGGGGGTTCCTTTCATGAGTGTTCCGCGCACGCTGGGTGATCTGCGCCGCAGCAATTTTTCCGAAGAGCGTTTGCGCACCCGCCGGGTCAAAGACGAACTCAGAGACAACCTGGTGGCGCGGCTGCGCGAGAAGGGCGATGGCGCCGTGTTTCCCGGCATCGTGGGATACGACGATACAGTGGTGCCGCAGATCATCAATGCCATTCTTTCGCGGCATAACTTTATTCTGCTGGGATTGCGGGGGCAGGCCAAAAGCCGCATCCTGCGGGCGTTAACGACGCTGCTCGATCCGCAGATGCCGTACCTGGCCGGGTGCGAGATTCACGATAATCCCTATTCGCCGATTTGCCGGCGCTGCCGCGAGGAAGTCGCGAAGCTCCGCGATGCTGCGCCCATTGCCTATCTGACCCCGGAAGATCGTTATGTGGAGAAGCTGGCTACGCCCGACGTGACCATCGCCGATCTGATTGGCGACATCGATCCGATCAAAGCGGCGCGAGGCGGCCACGAACTGTCGAGCGAATTGACGGTTCATTACGGGTTGCTGCCGCGCGCCAATCGCGGGATTTTTGCCATCAATGAACTGCCGGATCTGGCGGGGAAAATTCAGGTGGGATTGTTCAACATCATGCAGGAAGGCGACGTGCAGATTAAGGGATACCCCATCCGGCTGCCGCTGGATGTGGCGCTGGTGTTCAGCGCGAATCCGGAGGACTACACGGCGCGAGGAAAGATCATCACGCCGCTGAAGGACCGCATTGGGTCGGAAATTCGCACGCATTATCCCGCGACCGTCGAGGAAGGGATTGCGATCACCGCGCAGGAGGCTTGGACACGGCGGAATGGTAATGCGATGCACCTGCCGAACTATGTGCAGGAAGTGATCGAGCGCGTGGCGTTCGCGGCGCGCGAAGACAAGAAGATCGATAAGCGCTCGGGCGTGAGCCAGAGGCTGCCGATTTCGGCGATCGAAAATGTGGTGTCTAACGCCGAGCGGCGGGCGATTCGAAATAACGAGAAGGTCGCGGTGCCGCGCATCAGCGATATCTATGCGGCGCTTCCGGCGATTACGGGAAAGCTCGAACTGGAGTACGAAGGCGAGATGAAGGGTGCGGACTTCGTAGGGCGCGAGTTGATTCGTTCCGCGATCGCCAAGACCTACGACGAGTATTACACTGGCGCCAATGTACAACAGATCGTGCAATGGTTCGATCTGGGTGGCGAGATTCAGTTGTCCGATTCCGTGCCGGCGACCGAAGCGCTGGAGAAACTGCAAGGGATTCAGGGCTTGATCGATAAGCTGGGGCCGCTGGGCGTCTCGCAAAAAGAGAGTGCTGAGCAGCAGGTGTCGGCGGCGGAGTTTATCCTCGAGGGCCTGCATGCGCACAAGCGCATCGGGCGTACCGAGGAGCGCGTGTTCAAGGCGGGCGAGAAGAAACCGGAACCGGTGCGGGAGAAATCTTTCGAGCCTGATGAGAGGCCTTATCGGCCGAGAAGGCAGTTTAATTGAAGCGATGAGCTGTGAGCGATGAGCCATGAGCTTTGGGCAAAGCGACTCGGCCCGAAGTGGCGGGTCATCCAAGACTCATAGCTCATTGCTCATAGCTCAAAGCTGTTTATGAAACGCATCCGCTACTCCAAATACGTGCCCGATCCTGCGGGCGAGATGAGCATGGAGGATCTGCTCAGCGCGCTCTCGGATTACCTGCTGCAGAGCGGATTCCAGGACTCCATGTGGTACGAGATGCCGCAGGGAGAGCACACGCTCGAAGACCTGAAGCGCGCTATCGAAGAAGCGCTGCTGAACGGCGATATGTTCGACGAGAATCTGCGCGAACAGATCGAGCAGATGATGGCCGAAGGACAACTCGACGAACTGATCGAAAAGCTCATTGAGCGCATGCAGCAGGAAGATTACATTTCGGTCGACGAACCCCACGATCCTGCGCGGCAGTCGAGTGTGGGCGGGCAGACCGGGGAGGCGCAGCCGGCCAGATTCGAGATCACGGACAAGAGCCTCGACTTCTTGGGTTTCAAGTCGCTGCGGAATCTGCTGGGGTCGCTGGGGAAGTCGAGTTTCGGACGCCACGACACGCGCGACCTGGCGACTGGCATCGAGGCCAGCGGATCGTCGAAAACTTATGAGTTCGGCGACACGCTCAATCTCGACATCACCGCTACGCTTTCGAACGCCATCCAGCGCGAAGGGCTCACACTGCCGCTGAATATCGAATATTCCGATCTGCAGGTGCATCAGTGCGAGTATCAATCGTCGTGCGCGACGGTATTGATGCTGGATTGCTCGCATTCGATGATTCTGTACGGGGAGGACAGGTTCACCCCGGCGAAAAAGGTTGCGATGGCGCTATCGCACTTGATCCGCACGCAATATCCAGGGGATTCGCTCTCGCTGGTGCTGTTTCATGATTCGGCGGAGGAGGTTCCGCTATCGCAACTGGCGCGGGTGAAGGTTGGCCCCTACTACACCAACACGCGCGAGGGGCTGCGGCTGGCGCAGCGGATCTTGCAGCGGCAGCGTAAGGACATGAAGCAGATCGTGATGATCACCGACGGCAAGCCTTCGGCGCTCACGCTCGAAGATGGGCGGATTTATAAGAATGCTTTCGGGCTCGATCCGCTGGTGGTGAGCCAGACGCTGGAAGAGGTTTCCAAGTGCAAGCGGGCCGGCGTGCTGATTAATACGTTCATGCTGGCCTCGGATTACGGGCTGGTGCAATTCGTGCAGAAGGTGACCGAGATGTGCCGCGGCAAGGCGTATTTCACCACGCCTTATACGCTCGGGCAATATTTGTTGATGGATTACATGTCGCGGAAGACGAAGACTATCCATTGAGGCGCAGGGCCTAAAGGCCGCCATCATCCGGGCGCGCAACGCGGCCCTGAAGGGCGGCTTTCCAGGGCTCTTGGGCTGCCTGCTCACGGCTGTTCTCACGCCGCCCGGACGAATGCGCCCGGGGCTACGTGTTGGACTCTCCACACAATCTCGTTCACTGCTGATAATCTTTCTAAATAACACATGGCCAACTGCATTCGATGCGGGCGACAGCTTCCTCCGTTTAAGTTCAGAAAAATCTGCCAGTGGTGTGTGCAGCATGAGGCGGCGCAGAGGGGCGAAGACACTGACGAAGTGAGGCAACGTGTAATCCCTGCGCCCTGGGTGCAGCGGGGGGAATCTACGATCACGTTGACCCGCGTTCTCTTTGGCGCAAACGTCGCTGTGTATCTGGCGATGGCGCTGGCCAGTCGCAGCTTCGACGATTTTCCGGCGTCGGTGGCAATTCCGTTCGGAGCCAACTATGGGTTCTACACGTTGTCGGGCCAGTGGTGGCGCCTGGTAACGTACATGTTTCTCCACGGCGGCATCTGGCATATCGGATTCAATATGTGGTGCCTTTGGGACCTGGGGCAACTCTGCGAGTCTCTATACGGGCGTTGGACCTACGCGGCAATCTATTTTCTTACCGGTATTGCGGCGGGTTTGACCAGCGTGGGCTGGAATCCGGGAGTGATGAGCGTCGGGGCATCGGGGGCGATTTTTGGACTGGCCGGCGCCTTGGCGGCTTCTTATTACCTGGGCGAGTTCTCGCTGCCTAGCGAAGCCATCCGTCCGGCGCTGCGCAGCCTGATGTTCTTCATTGGCTTCAACGTTTTATTCGGCATTGGCTATAACGTCTTCTTTGGCGGAAATGGCGGAGTCGACAACGCCGCCCATATCGGCGGACTCATCAGTGGCCTGATCCTGGGCGCTCTCATCGCGCGCTTCGCTCCGGGACACGATACACGTCGAGTGGCCGTTTTAGGCCTGGTCGCGCTGGGCGTGCTCGGCGGCGGGCTATTCGTGCGCCAATGGCGGGGTGGACCGATGCGTATCGCCCGAGCTTTCCAGGAAGCCCAAGGCAATCCGGTGGCCCAGATGCAGTTGATCGTGCGCGAGCAGCCGAACTCTCCGCAGGCCCATTTCGCGCTGGCGCAAGCGTACTTCACCCAGCAGCAGTATCCGGGGGCAGAAAAAGAATTCAGACGAGTGATCGAGTTGCAGCCCAAAAATACCGGGGCACGGTTTGACCTTGGAATCGTTTACCTGAACCAGAAGCGTCCGGATGACGCGGCAAACACTTTCAAAGAGCTGCTGGCGCAGGATGCCAACAATGCCGATGGACACTACGGCATGGGGCTGGCTCTGGCCGATCAGGCGAAGTATCCGGAGGCGATTGCGGAGTTCAAAGCTGCCATCGATCGCGATCCACGTATTTCCGGGATCTACTACGAGATGGGAAACGCGTACGCGAAGATGAAGATGTATGACGATGCGATCAAGTCGTACGAGGCGGAGAAGGCGAAAAATGGCGATGATCCAGAGGTTGAGCTTGCGTTAGCAAACGCGTATCAGGCGAAGGGGATGACGCAGCAGGCGCAGGATGCGAAGAATCAGGCGGCTCGACTAAAAGGCGCGCGTTCGGAGCAGTGAGGTTAACCACAGGGGCTAAAGCCCAAAATCATCCAAGCCATCAACGCGGCCCGAAGGGCCGCTCTTCCACCGTTCCCAAAACTCCTGCGCATAGACACTCACTGGGCTAGCTCTTCGTGATCTCCGAGACAGCCCGATAGGCCTGGTTGATGGCTTCATCCGTGTAGGCGTAGGCGCCGGCGTCGGCGTTGGCAATGGCGATGCGCCCGTGAGGCTGGCGGGCGATCTCGCAGGGCGTCACTCCTCCTTCGAGCCAGAAAGAATCGAAAAGCGAGTTGTATTCGTAGGCGTAGCCATGAGGCCAGCGATTCACCGTGATGGCAGCAATATCGCGCGCGGGATCGAATCCGCCGGGGCCCACCGTGCGGGCCAACTGATCGCGAATATTGCGCTCCATGGTCTCGAAGGTGGTGGTATAGAGTTCCATGCGTCCGTAGGCATGTTGCTGCCGCGCCGGAAGTCCGGGATGGCAGGCCGCCTTCATCATGTGCACGACGATGGGTTCTTCGGGTTTCTGCGCGCACTCGTATCCGCCCAGGCTGACCGGCAAATCGAGATTCACGCTGCTGTGATACATGCCCGGAGCATAAACCGCATTGGCGCCGACTTTCTCAAACGAACTCCAGTTGCGAATGAGGACGTTGGTATAGAGCAGCGGAACCTTTTGCGCGGAGGCCAAAGCCTCTTTTTGTTTGGCCGGCAGCTCTTCGCAGATGTAGGGAATCATGACGTGCCAGCAGGCGAGGATGGAATGCTTCGCCTTGGCGGTATAGACCTTGCCAGCGCGGGCATAGGTGACTTCCACCTCCTTGGCGTTGCCGGAATCGCCGATGTGCTTCACCCGAACCGCCGTGCTGTTCAGGCGGATGCGCACCGGGGAACTTTTGCGATCAAGTTTGGCATAGCTGGCCTTAGACAGCACAACGTCGGTGGATGAACTGCCGGGAATTGCATCGGGAATCAGCTGGCGCACAAGCAGGCGCGCGATGCTGGCATTGCCGTCGGGGAAATGGAAGAAGTATTTCTCGGCTTCCGCGTTGGGAATGGCATCGCGGTTCATGCCTTTTCCCGGGGCTGGATCGAGCTTGAGGCCGGCGAAGCCGGGCAGGTCAAATCCCCAGGCGTCTTGTGCGGCCACCGCGTCGATACCGACTCCGAACAAGCCGTGCACCACGGCCTGATACATTTTGACAATGTCCGGGTGAACGCCGGCGACATCCCGCAGATAGTTGGCGTAACTGATGCGCGCCAGTTTCGCCTTCTTCTCATCGGAGGTCAGGCCGGGGAAGTA
>DASYYT010000120.1:0-6540 GCA_035949755.1 Candidatus Sulfotelmatobacter sp. | reverse complement strand
GCGTGCGGATTAAAGTAGTGCCCAGACTCGAGGTGCGCTGAGAGCAGCAGGATAAAGCGCGCATTGGCGTGATCGGGAGACGGACGATCGGCGTAGTGCCACAGCAGATATCCCAAACGCGCCGACGACGAACAGACATTGGTGTGCGAATTGTGACCGTCAATGCCCCAAGCCTGCAGCGTACGCTCCATGATGAAGTCGTGACCGGGACGCCCCACGTGGTACATGACTTCTTCGCCGCGGCCTTCCTGGATCGCTTTGCGAATGCGGGTGCCGAAAATTTCCAGAACCTCGTCCCACGAGGTGCGAGCCCACTTCCCCGCTCCGCGCTCGCCCGTGCGCTTCATCGGATACAGGATGCGGTCGGGATCCTTAATCTGGTTGATCGTCGCTGGGCCCTTGGCGCACAAACGCCCGCGGCTCGCCGGATGCATGGGATTGCCTTCGAACTTGTCGATCTCGCCGGTTGCCTTGTTGACATAGGCCAGCAGCCCGCATGCCGATTCGCAGTTGAAGCAGGCCGTGGGAACGAGCTGGTAATGCTTTTCGACGCGCTTCGGCCACGCCTCGGGATCGAGTTCGACCCAGTCGTCCCATTTCTCTACCGGAGGACAGTAGGCGAGATGGCTGCCGTCGCGCTTGAAGTCGGTCATTCAGAAATCTCCATAAATCTTTTGCACTTCCCTGTGAGCCTCTGTGGTTAAGGGTTGGAATCAAAATCACAGACGACACAAAGGAACTCTTAACTATTCGGCACGCTCTGTCCGGCCATGACGAAGCACCACTCGAAAATCAGCACGCCTGCCAGGCCAAGGAGTGCCGAAAGCATAATGCTCCAGGACGAGTTGAAGACTAATAGTCCAAGAGGCACGATTCCACCCAATGCGATTGTTCCCAGCCAGAACCAGCGAGCAAAAGAGCCGTTCGTAATGAGCCGCGCCGCATAGGCGGCGTTATCGGTGGAATGCGGCATTAGAAACTCAGCGGCGATAAGCCCGAGATTCAGTATGAGACTGATGGCGAGCGCTATCCTCGCGACCGACAAAGTTGCCGCTGAGCCACCGAGGGAAACGGGAAGAAGCGCCAAAGTGGCGGCTCCGCACAAAAATGCCTGCACAATCAGGTGCACGGGCAGCAGCGGAGTCTGCCAGAGATCGCGCCCTTCACATTGTCCAAACAGAAATGCGGTGTAGACCGCCGCCAGCAAACCGACGAACACTGTCGGCCACAACAGCACAGTTGTCACAGAAGTGAGCTTCAGCGTCGCCCCCAGCCAGAAGAGACTGCACAGCCCGCTGTAGGAGATCAGAATGAATGCTCCGCGCGCCAACCACGACTTGCTCTGGGGCGTGAACACCACGCGCAGAAAACGGGCTTTGTGCTCAAGATCGCAGACCAGTAATCCCGTGGTCAATGCGGTAAAGATCAGCGCGATTGTAGAAAGAACAATGTCTCGCAAGCGATCCGCGCCCAGCCGTCCCAGTAACATTGCAATGGCCGGAATGGCCAGCGCGCCCGAACCATTCGCCTTCGTCCAGCAGTAAGCGGGAACTTGCCATCCCCAAGGGCGTGAGTGCGAAACGTCGTACGCGGCCAGCGCATTCTTCTGCAACAGCGGGCTGTCGGGTGGATAAAGCGCTCCCCCGCCGTGAACACTCTCGTTGCGCTGCGACCACATATAGATGGATTCGTGCCGGGCAGCGGTCGGGACAATGGCGCTCTCGTCCGCGTCAATGTAATAGAGTTTGGGGAGAGTTCCCTGCTCCGGCTTGCGCACGCGCACCGGTTCGCGGGCCAGCAAATTCGCGATCTCGCCGTCCACGGCGTCGAGATCTCCCGCGATGATAGCGTGCTCGGGACAGACCACGACGCAGGAAGGTTCCAGTCCGACTTCGGTGCGATGCGCGCAGAAATGGCATTTGGCCGCCGTACCTTCGTCGGGATCGATGTAGATGGAATCGTAGGGGCAGGCTTGCATGCAGGCTTTGCACCCGATGCATCGTTCCGAGCTGAAATCCACAATGCCGTCTTTGCGCTGGTACATCGCGGTCACGGGACAAATCGTGACGCAGGGCGGATTCTCGCAGTGATTGCAGCGGGTGACCTGAAAGACGCGGCGGGTGTTGGGGAAACTTCCCTTCTCCACGTACTTTACCCAGGTGCGGTTCACGCTGAGCGGGACGTGGTTTTCGGTCTTGCAGGCCACCGTGCAGGCGTGGCAGCCGATGCACTTGCGGTTATCGATGATGAATCCGTATCGCATCCGGAAAGGTTTTCAGGGCAGCATCGAGGCACTGAGCGGCTTGGGTATTGTATCCGAGAACAGAGCGGAAGGGAGCGACGGAGAGCAGATTTTGGAATCTCGCGGGAGCCCCTTCAAGAGTGGGCTACAATGCAGGGTGCATTGCGGAAACCCCGCACAACTTTCTTGAGCTTTCAGGCAAACGCGACCCGCGTACACAAAATATGACGGCTGAGATGGCAACCACTTCCGCAGTCCTCGACAGCAAGAAGGTTCTTTATAACCGCTTTCTTCTCATCGTGGCCGGCTTGGGCGGCCTGCTGTATGGAGTGGATGTTGGAATCATTGCCGGGGCCCTGCCTTATCTGGAGGCGACCTCCGGGCTCACCGCGCAACAGCTTTCCATTGTGGTCGCTGCGGTGCTGCTGGGAAGCGTAATCTCCACGCTATTCGCAGGCTTGCTGGCGGACGGGATGGGCCGCAAGTCGCTCATGGCGGTGAGCGGCGTCATGTTCGTGATCAGCATTCCGATGATCGCTTTATCGCATGGATACGGGCCGTTGGTGTTCGGACGGTTGCTGCAGGGGGTCAGCGCAGGACTCATCGGGGTGGTGGTACCACTGTATCTGGCGGAGTGCTTGTCGGCATCGAGCCGGGGTAAGGGAACCGGGATTTTTCAATGGCTGCTCACGCTGGGCATTGTCGCGGCCGCGCTGGTAGGGATGTATTTCAGTTTTCGGGTTGATGAAGTGGCAAAGCTGGGCGACCCGGCGCGGCTGCTGGCCTTCAAAGATACGGCCTGGCGCGGGATTTTCTGGGTGTCGTTGCCGCCGGGAATTTTGTTCGTCATCGGCAGCTTCATGGTGGCGGAATCGCCGCGCTGGCTGCTGCGCCGAGGCAACAAAGATGGAGCGTACTCCGCCCTTCTTCGTTCCCGCTCGACCCAGCAAGCGGATCTGGAACTGCGAGAAATGGAAGAGGTTCTGGCGGCGGAGAAGAGCAAGAATGCCGGAGCCAGGGCGAAAGAATCGCTGTTACGCCGCAAGTACGTCATTCCCTTCGTGCTGGCGTGCATCATTCTCGCTGCGAACCAAACCACCGGCATTAACTCGATCATCGGTTACAACACCAACATCCTGCTGCAGAGCGGCCTTTCCGATGTAGCGGCGCACTGGGGATACGTTGTCTTTACCATCATCAATTTTTTCGTGACCTTCGGGGCCGTGGTGCTGGTGGACCGGAAAGGACGGAAGTTTTTGTTGTCGCTCGGCACCGCGGGAATCATTGTGTCGGTCACCTGCACGGGATTGCTGTTCCGCAACACGGAAAAACAGAGGGTGGACGCCAAGGCCGCGGTGCAGTCGATGGTCACCGCCGACCAAAACCTTACGCTGCGCTATAACGAGGAACTGGCGGGCAGGCTGGGCGCTTCCGCTTCGCGCCCGACCTCGCTCGTGGTGATTTATTCTTACGGGGATTTCCGGGCCGCCAGCCAGGTAGTGCGCTCCAATGATCCAGGGGCAAAGCCGATCGAAATCACGCGCGAGGGATCGATTCCTGCCAATAAAGTCGTCGCCTTCTTCTCCAGTCCTTTCGGGAATCTGGATGCCGCCCGGGAAGCGCCGCTGAAAATTGACAATGCCCTTATTACCCCGGTTCCGGGCACGACCAATGGCTGGCTGGTGGCGATCACTTTGTTTGTGTTTATGGCCTTTTACGCGGTTGGACCTGGAGTGTGTGTGTGGCTGGCGCTTTCTGAATTGATGCCCACGCGCATCCGGTCGAACGGGATGAGCATTGCCCTGGTCCTGAATCAGGGGGTTTCGACGACGATCGCTGCCATCTTTCTTCCGACGGTTGGAAGATATGGATACTCGACGATGTTCTTCGGCTTCGCGGCCTGCACCGTGATCTATTTTGTGACCGCGACCTGGTTCTTGCCCGAAACCAAGGGGAAGACCCTGGAGGAGATTGAAGCTCACTTCGAGGGCGCCCATAGCTAGTAGCGCCGCATCGGCTGACGCCGGCATCAGGTGGCGCAGGAATGTTGTTGGCTTTCCGGCAAGGCGTTGGTGCTGCCCCGTTTGCCTCTTTTGCGGAAAATCATTTACTCTCAGCGCCAGTCATCATGACTCCTACGAAACAGAAAAAAGACGCGACCAACCATAAGTTTGCCCACGCCATGCTGCGGGAAATCTACGAGCAGCCGGCGGCGATCTCGAAAACCATCGAGAAACATCTGAAGCAGGACATCATCTTTCCCGGAGAATTACATACCATCGAACATGCCTTGCTCACGTTTGACAAGCTGATCATTGCGGCCAGCGGTTCGAGCCGGCACGCCGGATTGGCCGGCGAGATCATGATCGAAGATCTTTCGGGTGTCGCCGTGGATGTGGAGTATGCCAGCGAATACTGCTACCGCTCGACGCACGCTTCGGTGGACCCGATCGTGATGGTGATTACGCAATCGGGAGAGACCGCCGACACGCTGGCGGCGCAGCGCGAGGCCTCGACTCGCGGAGCCAGGACTATCGCGGTCTCGAACATGCCCGATACGACCATCGTGCGCGAGGCCGACGCGGCGTTGATTTCGGGCGCCGGGCCGGAAGTCTCGATTCCGGCGACCAAGAGCTTCACCACGCAGCTGACCATTCTTTATCTCATGGCGCTTTTTCTGGCGCGCAAGCGCGGCCGCATGACTTCGGAAGTGACGCGCTCAGATTTGCAGCGGCTGAATCAAGTTCCTGCGGCGATCGAAGGGAATCTTGCGCGCTGGGACGCGCTCGCCCGGGAATTTAGCGCCGTGCACTTCAAGGCGGAAAAATTTCTTTATCTTGGCCGCGGCGTGCACTACGCTATCGCGCGCGAGGGAGCGCTCAAGCTGAAGGAAATTTCCTACGCGCACGCCGAAGGCTATCCGGCGGGAGAACTCAAACACGGGCCCAATGCGCTGGTGGATGAAACGCTGCCGGTGGTCGTCCTGGCGGCGCGCGATCAGAGCGATCCGGATTCGCTATTGCGCTATCGGCGGACACTGGACGTGATGAAAGAAGTCCGGTCGCGCCGCGGGCCGCTGGTGGCGGTCGCGACCGAAGGCGACATGGAAGTAGCCAAAATCGCCGAACATGTCTTTTATGTGCCGGCAGCTCCCGAGCTGCTGTTGCCGATCCTGGAGGTGATTCCCCTGCAACTCTTTGCCTACCATGTTGCCGTCAACAAGGGCTACGACGTGGACCATCCTAGAAATTTGGTCAAGGCCGTGGTTACCGAATAAGGAGTTGACCACAGAGATACCGAGAAATTCGCATAAATTTTTTGGCTTTTTGTCGTTGCGGTGATTACGGACGAGCGGGGCTGATGGGATCGTCATTCGAATGTAAAGCCCAGATAATCCCGGTCCCGACTATAGCAGCGCCCGCACCCACCGCCCAGGGTGAATTCAGAATGGCTCCCGAACCGGGCGCCACGCCTTTCTGGCGGGCATCGGCAGCGCAGCGTTCATCGCGCGACTTCTGTTCGCTTTCGCGGACGATGGAGCGATCGGATTTCGTATCTTGCTTGGCCTGTTTCAGATTGCGGGATTTGGCGTCGAGGTAGACATCGCTCTTGCGCGCTGAGACGGTGACTTTGCCATCGAGATCTGCGACTTCATAGTGCGTCCAGTCGGCGAGGTTGACGGGCGTTACGGTGACGCATCCCACGCGGACGCGCAGTCCACGACTGGTATTCACCGAAAGGCTGCCGTGGTCGAGCACCAGTTCGTCACCTTCAAACTCCACCATGGTTTCGGGATTGATATCGGCGCTGGAGCCTGTGCTTTCGATGCGGGCAGAGCCCAGCTTCTGGGTTTCAATTACGTCATCGCGATATAAAGCGTTAGTGGCCGGAGCGGCATTCCTATTTACCAGGACCCCTGCGCCGTTGCTCCGCAGCATGGCCCCAGCGGTTTCCTGCGCCAAAAGGGAGATGGGCAGAAAAATGACCAGAGAGACACCCATGATCCGGCGCCCAGGGAACAACTAAGCCTCCATATCCGAATGCGGCATTGTTCATAGCGTAATCGAGGCTTGTTGGCGCGACTATTAGCTGGCTTGGTGCACACCAAAGCACGGGAGCGATCCACTCAGCTTTCAGGAGGCTGAGGCGAAATCGAGGTAGCCTTTCTGCACGTCGGTGCGCACTAGTTTGACGCGGAGTCTATCGCCCACGTCGAGTCCATGGCCTTGAAGAAGTAGTCCTTCCACGTGGGGCTGCAAGACGCGAACGAATGTTCCGTGATCGGTGACACCGGTGAC
>DASYYT010000119.1:0-20865 GCA_035949755.1 Candidatus Sulfotelmatobacter sp. | reverse complement strand
CGCTTTGCTATAGACCCTTGCTTGCCCTCCAACCCAATCTTTCGATCAAGCCGGTGACTTCGCTCGAGCCCCGGACGCCGCACCAACCGGAAAAACTTAAGAAGCTGTCAAAGAACGATTATGTTTGTACTCCTTCTATTTTTTACGTCAACGAAAAATCGCACCCTGTAAGTACACGTGTTTTCAATCGAGTGCAGCCCGTCCACAAGCGCCTGCCCGAGTTTGGTGCAGTTGCCCGCGCCGTTGCTCTCAAAACCCGCTCTGGATGCGACTTTTCGCAGAATTCACTCGCGGTCATGAGCATTCGCTTGTGCCCATCTCTGTGAAGGAACGCTGTGAAAATCCCGCGCTTCCCGCATCCGGCAAGGAATGAGACAGGACCCCGGCGCCTCGGGGCCGCGTTTGAAGCTCACATAGTTGAGGCAATCCGGCGCGAAAGAGTTTATCTTTGCAGGCATCCTAAATTTCCATTCCGGGGTGACACGTGTTGAATCGTAGAACTTTCCTGAAAGTCGCAGGTACCGCCACGGCAGGCACCATGCTCGGCGGCAAGGTGTACTCGCTGGCATCGCCCGAGGCGCAGTCGGAGGCGCCCGTTTCTGCCAACGATCACATTCAAATCGCCCTCCTCGGGGCCGGCGGCCAGGGACAATACGATACGAAAGTTGCCGTGCAGGTTCCCGGCGTGAAGCTCGTCGCCGTGGCCGATTGCTACGATGGGCGCCTCGAACACAGCAAAGAGCTCTGGGGTAACGACGTCTTCACCACGCGCGACTACAAAGAAATCCTCGCCCGCAAGGATATCGATGCCGTCATCGTCGGCACTCCCGATCATTGGCACAAGCAGGTCGCAGTCGACGCTATGAAAGCCGGCAAGGACGTCTACTGCGAAAAACCCATGATCCACCTCTACGCCGATGGCCCCGAGATGATCGAAACCGCCCGCTCCACCAACCGCGTCTTGCAGATCGGAAGCCAGCGCGTCAGCTCGATCATTTATGCCAAAGCCAAGGAGCTACTCGCGTCCGGAGCCATTGGCCAGCTCAATATGGTGAACGCTCATTGGGATCGCAACTCGTCCATTGGCGCCTGGAACTATACTGTCCCCCTCGATGCCTCGACCGAGACCTGCGACTGGCCGCGCTTTCTTGGCACCGCGCCCAGGATTCCTTTCAATGCCGAGCACTTCTTTCAGTGGCGCAAGTGGAAAGCCTACGGCACCGGCGTCGCCGGAGACCTCTTCGTCCATCTGTTCAGCGGCACCCACTTCATCACCGGCAGCACCGGCCCCACTCGCGCTATGGCTACCGGTGGGCTGCGATTCTGGAAAGACGGCCGCGACGCCAACGATGTCATGCTCGGTCTCTTCGATTATCCTCAGGGATTCAATCTGGCCCTGCGCGTGAACTTCGTCGATGGCGGCCAAGAAAGTGAAGGACTCACCTTCACCGGCTCGGAAGGCACGATGGAGATTCTCGGTAACACCCTCACTATCAGCCGCACGCCGCGCGAGAAGCAACCCGGTTACTTCATTAACAGCTTCACCGAAGCCATGCAGAAGCAAATTCTCGATGCTTACCATCAGAAGTATCCGGCATCGCATCCCTCGGAGCCGCCATCCGTTGCCTTCGAAAAATATGAGGCTCCCGAGGGTTACCGCGACAGCTACGACCACTTTAAGAACTTCTTCGTTGCCGTTCGCTCGCGCCAGCCCGTTGTCGAAGACGCCGTCTTTGGCTATCGAGCGGCGGGCGCGGCCTTGCTCAGCAACCTAAGCCTCGATCGCGGCTCGGTCGTGAAGTGGGATCCGGATGGGATGAAACTGGTCAGCTAAGAACGGGTGCTCACGGCAGAGATGGCGCCGGCCTCGCGGTGGCGCTCTGGTCAATTTCAGGACAACTTTTCTCTGCCGTTCCCCGTCTGATTTAATTGGGCTTGCGGACCCTGCCATAATAGGTAACGCGGGAGGAGTGGTGTCCTACGTTTCTTTTGTGTGCTTCCCTGCACGCTTGCCAAAGAAGTTCGCTCGTGCACGGAAAACTAAGACCTCAGCCGGCGGCCTGCGATGGGCATTGAGCGCGGCGCTCGCGGTCTTCATGACGTCCAGCTGCGGCTCCAGCCACGCCACCCTGCAACTCCAGGCTCCTGCCCACGTCGTCGCAGGAGTTCCCTTCAGCGCCACCGTTACCGCCTTCTATAATGGGCACCTTGACACCAGCATTGACGGACCCATCCACTTCACTACGACCGATACGGCCGCGCTGCTGCCCACTCTTTACGTGTTCACGGCAGCCGACGCGGGCTCCCACACCTTCAATCTCACGTTGGTCACGCCCGGCATGCAGAGCATCACGGTAAGCGACTACATCGCACCGATCATCACGGGAAGCACCAGTGTCATGGTCTCCGCCGCCAGCCCGGCAGAACAGTCCGCGGCGAGCGCACCGCCGACGGCGCGCCCCGCTCACCAATTGGAAGAGGGAAGATGGTTTTGAGAACACGGGGGCATAGGAAGACTTGTTTGCCGGCGCCGGCGCACAAAAGTCCGTTCGCCATCGCTGTTAGCTTTGTTTTGCTGTTCGTGGCTGTCGGAATCTGTGCTCCTGTCGCCACCGCGCAGCAGTGCGATTACATCCAAGGCAGCCTGGTCTTCGACCCGGTCTACAACGGGACCTGCGGACCGCAATCGATGGCCATGTCCGCCGACAAGCCGGCGGATTATTCCAAAATCGAGCGCTCGATCGAGATCGTCCGCCCCGCCAAGCGGCCCGATCTCAACCATGACATTTTTTACCGAAATAAGCTGGAGGCCAGCTTCGAAGGCGGATGGCTTCCCATCAATGTCCCGTTTCCCTTCGACATCTTTACTGGCGACTCCTACAATCTGTATCCGCTACGCTACACGCTGGTGCCGATGATTGCCTCTCTGCGCTGGCACACAGGCGACGCCAAGGGTCCCATCATCCTGCGCGGCAATTGGGACGTCACCTTCAGCTTGGCCGCCATTGCGATTCCGCGCGGCGCCGAGACTCACTACTTTGCCTACATGATGGGCCTGCGCCGTAATTTTGTGCCGCGCAACTGGAGGGTCACACCTTATTTTGACGAACGTGCCGGCCTCGGCCTTATCAACGCCAAAGGGCCGCAGGGCGTGTACTTCGCGCAAGGCCAGAACTTCACTTTCACCCTCAACATGGGCGCTGGCCTGCGTTACAACCTGAATCCCCGGTACGCCTTTGCGGCCGGCTTGAATTGGATGCACATCTCCAACGCTAACTTGTCGGCGCCGAGTGTTTCCAATTACGGCATCAATGTTTATGGGCCGGTATTTGGCCTCGATGTGCTGTTGCGGAAGCATCCTCGAGGGTCAGAGTAATTTCGAGGTCACGCTTAGGTCGCGATCAAACGTGTTTCATCTTCTTTGAAGTGCCGGCCCCGGCTTTTCCCGCGGCCCCTTTTTTGCTCCGGCCCCGCGCCACTAGATCGGCGACGGTCGTGTTCTCCAGAATCTTCGCCGCCGCGTCCCGCACTGCCAGAAAAACCTCATACAGCGCGCGATGATCCTCGTCTTTATCAATCAACCCGCGCAACTGCTCCGCATCGCCCATGGGAGCCAGCGGACCATCCACTAACCGGATAATGTCGCTCAAAGGTATTTCGGAAGGATCGCGTCTCAGCTGGTATCCCCCGCGCGCCCCACGCACGCTGTCCACAATGCGCGCATTCTTCAACTCCAGCAGAATTAATTCCAGAAATTTTTCCGGCAGATCGCTGTCCGCCGCAATGTCCCGGATCTTGATCGCCCCCTGCTCATGGCGCCGCGCCAGTGTCATCATCGCCTGCAGCGCGTACAGTCCCTTTTGCGAAATCTTCAACTCCCGACTCCTCCACCCCGCATGATTGTCCCCCATTTCCTCATTTCTGCATAGTCAAACTGGGGTACCGCAAGGGGCACGGGCAGAGGGCAGACTCAGTGATCAGTGATCGCTGGCCCGAAGTCTGAAGTCTGAGGTCCGAGGTCCGAGGTCCGAGGTCCGAGGTCTGGAGTTGGAGGAACAGCTCGTAAGGTCGCAGGATTCGGGGATTCACTGACCACTAGCCACTGCTTTTTCTGGTGCCATCGAAGGGACTCGAACCCCCACACCGTTGCCGGTACATGGACCTGAACCATGCGCGTCTGCCAATTCCGCCACGATGGCAAGTGGGCTTACTCATCACGGCAGCCAGAAAGCTGCCGCATCAGGAAGACCTGCGTATCTATTCTACAGGCACGAAGTCTCATGTCAAACGAGCCACGCTCTTCCTTCGTGAACCTTCGTGCCCTTCGTGGTGAATGCGTTTGCGCTATCCCAGCTTCGCGGTCATCGTGATCTTCGCGTTCAACACCTTCGACACCGGACACCCCTTCTCGGCCGCCTCCGCATATTTTTGAAACGTAGCCGCATCGGCCCCCGGCACTTTCCCTACCACATCAATGTGGCTCTCAGTGATCGTCCAGCCGGAATCCAGCTTTTCAAAGGACAGAGTCACGGTTGTCGAAATGCTCTCCGGCGTCAGGTTCGCAGTTCCCAACTGCGCCGAAAGCGCCATCGAAAAGCATCCCGCATGGGCCGCCGCAATCAGTTCCTCGGGATTAGTCCCCGGAGCGTTCTCAAACCGCGTCGTAAACGAATATTGAGTGTTGTTCAACGCTCCCCCAGGAGCCGACATCGTTCCCTTCCCATCCTTCAAGCCGCCTTTCCATACCGCACTAGCCTTGCGTTGCATGATTCTTTCTCCTCATTATGATTTCGACGAATGCTCCATCATTGTAGACGGAACCCGCCACGGCTGTCAGGACAGGACAAGCACCCGAGTTCTCCACTTTAGAGAACTGCCTTAGCCAGAAAAATTCTTGGCAGGGAACTTCGATGCATCCTGGATGTGGCTTTTACCGCCGAACCCAGATTCGATGGAATGTACGATTAGCCCCTAAGCAAGGGCCGCGTGAGGCAGGTCGGGCCGCCGCTGCCGTTGATGCAGATCTCGCTTCCCGGAAACGTGCGCACTTCGAATCCCGCTTCCCGCAGGCGCTGGTTGGTTTTGTGATTCTCTTCGATGGCGAGCAGTCGTCCATGGCCGAGCGCCAGAACGTTGCAGGCCAGCGTGTCGCGTTCGGAATACTCAATCTCCAGCAATCGCCACCCGCGCGATTTGAGAAGCTCGACGGTTTCTACTGCCATCCACGGAAGGTCGACCAGCGCGGTCCGTTCGTCCAGCAAGCTGATCAGCGACATCAGATGTAAACACGCCGAGGGCCCCGGCCCGTAGGGCAGCGGCGCCGAGATCACCGCAATGTGCCTTGGAGCCAGAAGGTCGCGCATCTGCTGAATCCCGGCCAGGTTTGTGCGGTAGCCGTGCCCAATCAGCAGGGTTTTTGAATCCAGCCAAACGATGTCTCCAGCTTCGGTGTTGCCCGGGGCAATGATCGACCCTAGCGTCGGAATACCGAACTCCTGGCACGATGATCCGTGATGCGTCGCCTCGGCCACCCGGTTCGGCTTGCCCGGCCGCATGAGAATCAGTCCGAAATCGGTGGCCAACGACGCATCGTGCGCATATACCGCGTCGAGCGTGAGCTGCCCTGCTCCGGGCATCTGCAGCAACTCTGCTCCGGCAGCCGCCAGCTCACGGCATAAAGCTTCGTGCTGTGCCTGAGCCTTCGCGAAATCGGGGGCGTGATGGAATCCCAACTCGGCCCAACGGGTCCCACGCTGTGGATCGTTCCATCCGGCGGTGCGCGGTGAGCACACCATTACCCGTTGCAGCGGACCAACCATGGAATGACCGTTGAAAGCCAGACTGGTTTGGGGAATTGTAGGCAGAGACGACTCCTTTTGCGGACCGGCAATAATTTTAAGCCAGGAAGGTGGCAGGCGTGAACTGGCGGGCAATCGTGGTCAGCCGATAGTCGTTCATCTCCGCTGATTACCCGGCACTAACAACCGACGGTCTTTTATAGGGCCTCGGCTAATTCATCCTCAGCGGTCGCGAAGGTAACGTGGTCCTCGGCGGCAGGGAGCAGATCACGAGCCTTGTCTTTGCCGTGTCCCCGCCTGCTGAGCCAGTTTTTGAGCTGCTTGCGCGCGGCCGGAGCCAGCTTCGAGAAAAACAGCCCCGCGCGTCCCTGATCGCTGGCCCAGATTACATCCGCATGCCCGTGCAGGGTCACATGCGTACCCGGCAAAACGCAGCGGAACGGAAGGTTCGAACTCATGGGCACCGGCTCGGTCGCCTGCACCGCGAGACCCTGCTCTCCAATGTCGATGCTGACCCCTGCAATCGTGCCGCTCTCGGTTTCGAGATAAACCAGCGTCTTCACCTCGTAACGCGTGGACCTGCGCCGGTTCGATTTCCCGGTTTTGCGGCCCGGCTTCAGTGCATCCTTCAGAACCTCAACGTTCAACGGCTTGTACAGGATGCGATTCGCTCCCGACTGAAACGCCTGGCCCGTTCCCGGCCATGCCCGGCTGGCGATGGCCAGCAGGGCAGGCTTTTGTGCCGGCGGCAACAATGCCGCCATGCGCATCACCTCTTCTGCCCCGACCAGATCGAAGTCCACGATCAGCGCGGATGACTCGCCTGTCATCACCGATTCCAGCGCTGCCTGCTGGGAATGGCAGTTTTTCAGCTCCATCCCGAGGTGGTCAAGCGTGGCTTGCAGGGTTCCAATCGATCGTTTGTCCTGACACAGCACAGCGGCAGACTTGCTCATGAAGTAAAGCTACGAGGCGGAGGTGGTCCGGTAAATGTCACACCGGTAATGCCCGGACGGGTTACCGAAGCACTCTGTAAACGGAGGAAAACGCTGGCCTTGCTGTCTGGTGCTCGGCGAACCAAGGGCAAAGCCCGCGACTGCTATAATCGAGAATTGCGCTCATGACTACGAAGCGACTGATTCGATCAACTACGGTTTTGTCGGTACGCCGCGACGGCCATGTAGTCCTCGCGGGCGACGGCCAGGTCACCTTGGGCGAGTCAGTCATCAAACACACGGCTAAGAAGATCCGCCGTCTTTATAACGACAAGATCGTGGCCGGATTTGCCGGCTCCACCGCGGATGCTTTCACGCTGTTCAGCCGGTTTGAAGCAAAGCTGGAGCAGTATCACGGCAATCTCGGGCGCGCCGCCGTCGAACTGGCGCGGGATTGGCGCACCGACAAATTTTTGCGGCATCTGGAAGCGTTGCTGTTGGTCAGCGACAAGGAACAGACGTTCCTGCTCAGCGGCCAAGGCGACGTGATCGAGCCCGACACCGGCATTGCCGCTATCGGCAGCGGCGGTCCTTACGCACAGGCCGCCGCCCAGGCGCTTTCCGAGCACACACAGCTCTCCGCGCGCCAGATTGCTGAGGAAGCCCTGAAGATTGCGGGCAAAATGTGCATCTATACCAATGATAAGGTGACGATTGAAGAACTCTAGATTGAAGAACTCTAGACGCCGGCCAGACTTCAGACCGAGGCGACAACGCCCTGAGGTCCGACGCCCGAGGTCCGAAGTCTAAGGTCCGAAGTCAGAGGTCCGAAGTCCGATATGGCTATTTACCTTCCCACTGCCGCCGATGAAGAACAGCTTGCGCTGGATGAATTGACTCCGCGCGAGATCGTGGTCGAGCTCGATAAACACGTCATTGGCCAGAAAGATGCCAAGCGTGCCGTCGCCATCGCACTGCGCAATCGCACGCGCCGCCAAAAGCTGCCTCCCGATCTCGCGGAAGAAATCATCCCGAAGAACATCATCATGATTGGGCCCACAGGCGTGGGAAAAACCGAGATCGCCCGCCGGCTTGCCAAGCTCGCCAATTCTCCTTTTCTGAAAGTCGAGGCCTCGAAGTTCACCGAAGTCGGCTACGTCGGCCGCGATGTGGAATCGATGGTTCGGGACCTGGTTGAAATCGCCATCGACAACGTGCGTGAGGAAAAATTGGAAGACGTCGCCGACAAGGCCGAACTCAACGCCGAAGAACGCCTGCTTGATATTCTTCTGCCGCCTTCGCCTCCGCCCCGTCCGGATCCTTCTTCCGCTTCGGGCGGAGTCGTGATCGACGGCAGCACGTCACTCATGGAGTCGTCGAATCGTACCCGAGAAAAACTTCGCCAGCAACTCCGCGAGGGTAAACTCGATGAGCGCATGGTCGAAATCGACGTGCGCGAGCGCAACTTCCCCTCCTTCGAAATCTTGACCAACCAGGGCGTCGAAGAGATGGACGTCAACATCAAAGACATGTTGCCCAACATCTTCGGCCAGCGCACCAAAAAGCGGAAGATGAAGGTCAACGAGGCCTTCGAATATTTGATCCAGGAAGAAGAGCAGCGGCTGATTGACATGGACCAGGTCACGCGCATGGCCATCGATCGCGTGGAGAATTCGGGCATCGTCTTTCTCGACGAGATCGACAAAATCGCCGGGCGCGAAGGCGGCCACGGCCCCGACGTTTCCCGCGAAGGCGTGCAGCGCGACATTTTGCCGATCGTCGAAGGCACTACCGTCAATACCCGCTACGGAATGGTGCGCACCGATCACATCCTCTTCATCGCGGCCGGCGCGTTCCATGTTTCCAAACCCAGTGATCTGATTCCCGAGCTGCAGGGCCGCTTCCCGATTCGAGTGGAGCTGCAATCGCTGACGATGGAAGACTTCGTCCGCATTCTTACCGAGCCGAAATCCTCGCTGGTCAAGCAGTACACGGCCTTGCTCGAGACGGAAGGCGTGAAGCTGGATTTCACTCCGGAGGCGCTGGATGAGATTGCCCACTTTGCCTTCCGCGTCAACGAGAGCACTGAGAACATCGGGGCGCGCCGCCTGCACACGATTATGGAGCGCGTGCTTGACGAGCTTAGCTTCGAGGCGCCGGAGAAAAAGGGGCAGTCCGTCACGGTAGATGCGGATTACGTGCGCAAGATGCTCACCGACATCGTGAAGGATCAGGATTTGTCGCGGTACATTCTGTAAACATTTTCACCACAGACGACCCACAGAACCATAGAGGAATTCCTTAGTGAGCCTCTGTGTCCCCTGTGGTTTATCTTTTGACCCATGAAGCCGATAGACCGTTCCCGCCTGAAGTCCCTGATGCAGCGCGAGCAGAAGAAGTTTGTGGATGAGCGTCCGAAATCGAAGGCGCTGTTTGAACGCGCGCGCAAGTCGCTGCTGGCCGGCGTCCCGATGAACTGGATGGTGAAGTGGGCGGGCGCATTCCCGCCCTTCGTCCGCGAGGCGCAGGGCGCGCACTTTGTGGATGTAGATGGGCATCGCTACGTCGATTTCTGCCTGGGCGATACCGGGGCAATGACTGGGCATTCTCCGTCTGCGACCGTGAAAGCCGCCGAAGAACAGATGCGCCGCGGGATCACTCTGATGCTGCCCGGCGAAGACTCCATCGTAGTGGCCGAGGAATTGCAGAATCGCTTCCAGCTTCCCTTTTGGCAGTTTGCGTTGACCGCGACCGACGCCAACCGATTCTCGATTCGCCTCTGCCGCCAGATCACCGCCCGTCCGAAGATCCTGGTGTTCAACTGGTGCTATCACGGCACTGTGGATGAGAGTTTCATCACCATCGAGCCCGACGGTACAGCAGCACCGAGGCCTGGAAACATCGGGCCGCCGGTGAATCCCGCGCTCACAACGAAGATCGTAGAGTTCAACGACATTGCGGCTCTGGAGCGGGCACTGGCCCCCGGCGATGTGGCCTGTGTGCTCGCCGAGCCTGTGATGACCAACGTCGGCATCGTGCATCCCCAGCCGGGATATCACAAAGCGCTGCGCGAGCTCACCCGCAAGCACGGCACGCTGCTGATCCTTGACGAGACCCATACGATTTGCGCCGGACCCGGCGGCTACACACGGGCCGAGAACCTCGATCCAGATGTGATCGTGTTCGGCAAGGCCATTGGCGCTGGAATTCCGGGCGCGGCCTACGGTTTTTCTCAGGAGGTTGCCGAACGTATTGCGGCCAGGCAGGAATTGGAAAACTGCGACGTGGGTGGGATCGGAGGCACGCTGGCGGGCAACGCCCTCTCACTGGCCGCGATGCGCGCGACTCTATCGAAAGTTCTGACCAAAGAAGCCTTTGACCGCATGATCCCGCTGGCCGAGCGTTGGACTCGCGGAGTCGCGGACGCAATTGCCGATGCCCAACTGCCATGGCACGTCACGCGCCTGGGCTGCCGCGCGGAGTACATGTTTGGTACGGAGCCGACGACCGGCACTCAGGCGCACGATGCCATGGACTTCGAACTCGAACGCTTCATGCATCTCTATGCCATGAACCGCGGAGTCTTGCTGACGCCCTTCCACAATATGGCGCTAATGTGTCCGCAGACAGAAAATGCAGACGTGGACCGGCATACGCAGATCTTTCGCGAAGCGCTCCAGGAACTCGCCGCCTAAGGCTCTTAGCAGGGAGTAGTGAGCAACGAGCAATGAGCTTTGGAGCAAGCGGCCGGCCGGCTTCCCGCTCATTGCTCATTTCTCATCGCTCATTGCTCATTGCTACAGCGGAGATAATTCATCCTCCTTCTCCCGCTTTTTCCCACTGCCTAACTTATCCTCCAGAAATTCACGTGCCAAATCCTTGCCGCCAAGACCGAAGGCAAGTGCCACCGCGAGCATGCCCGCTCCGAATACAATCCCGAAAGCCACCAGCATGGTTTGTTCTGCGACTCCCAGCACTTCGAACACCATCGACAGCGCGAACACGCTGATGATGATCCTCACCGACGCGCTCAACAGCCGCGACGACCTCAGGTTGGCATTGACCGCGGCCAGCAATGTCGCGCGCGAGAAAAAGCTGGCGGCAAGCGATCCCAGAAAGAGAATCACCAGGGCGGCAAACAGGCGCGGCAGAAATAGAAAGAATCGCGCGGTGTATTCCTGCAAACCCACGATCCCGAGTACGCTCACGCCCAGCAGAATGAAACCGACCCAGGCGACCCAGAACACAAACCGGCTCAGCAGTTCCGTGGAAGACGGCAATGCCGCCTGATGCAGGAGTTCAGTTGCACCCGCGCTCTCCGAGAGCCGGGAAAATTTAGTCACGCGCAGGATGCTGCGCACCAAAACCTTCAGCAGATAGGCGATCACCCATCCCACAAAGGCAATGACTAGCATTTCCACCGCCAGCGGCAGGTAATGGTCAAAGCCTCTGGCCAGTTCCTGCCAGGCTTGGGTCAACGCCGCAATGATTTTTTCGCTCATTGACGTCTCACTTTCTCCCACTCCAGATTTCGAGCAGATACGGCCTCAGCCGTTCGAAGTCTCCGCATAGGGATTCCAGGTTCTTCTCCATGTTTTCTCCCTGGTCTCCTTCATTTTCGAGCAGAAAGGCCAGAGTTCTTCCCCGATAAAGAGGAACGAGGGCCTGCACGATGTGGTCGCGATTGATGACGGACTTGTGATAAGAAGCGGCAAACTCAAATACTGTCTTCACCCAGATCTCGGGCGGGTACTGGAACTGGCTTATGTCCAACGCCGCGATTTTTTGCAGTTCGGCGAGCGTCGAGGCCGAGAGGATCGAGCGGAACACAGGCTCCAACTGGGCGACGCCGCTGGCAAACATCTCGCGCAGCCGCTCGCGATCGACCCGGACAGGCTCGAGCGGGAGTTCCGACTCCGCGCCCACCGTGGGAACCGGTTCGGACGCGGTGACGTTGCTCCAAAAAGAAAAATTGCCGTCCATGGATGAGAACAGAGCGCCCACCGTGCGGCGCATGGCGTCCACCAGGTCAGTGGCAGTTCGGTCCGCCGGAGGATTAGCGCCGAGAAAAGCCTGGCACAGTCGATATTTTCCCGTGATGGCGGCGATGGTCAGTCGAATTTCGGGGCCCGTTTTCCCCCAGTCATCCTCCCACACTCCGTTCCCCAGGAAATCAGTCGCGAGGCGGCCGGACACGGCGAACTCCGCGGCGTAAGGCTCCCGCACCCGGCAACCATAGATGACGCGGATCATGGGATACAGCAGGTTTCGCATGAGGACGCCTTCGAATTTTTGCCTGCGATAGATGGGCGAAACCAGATCGAAGTGGTCGCGGTAGACGGGGCTTACCAGCCGTTGCAGCCAGTCTGGGTCGATGGTGGTCGAATCTGGAGATACCAGCACACACGCCTTGGCGCGAAGCAAGTCGGCAGCGGCAAGGATGGTCCGTAGGGCAGTCCCCGGTTCTGCCCTATGCGCATATTGCGTGCTGATAGCATGCAGGGTGCGCAAGGCATAGACCTTGGAAGCTCTCCACACATCGTCGATGGAGGCCCCGGTCACCAGATCCGGGGTACCGTCCTGCGATCCGCCATCTGCGTTGAGAATTACCACTCGCTCCCGCGCAAAACATTTCAGGATTCCGGCCTGAATGGCTCGAACCACGGGCTCGATAGTTTTCGCATTGTTATAGGTAGGCAGGCCGATCAGGACATCCACTTCGCCCACATTGATGAGTTGGCGAACAAAATCGTCCGTCAAAAGCATCTCTTCGGCCAAACTCGTCCTCCCCTGGCTGTCTCTTCGGTCTTGGGTCTTAGGAAGTCTGATGGAATCTAGAAGCAGGTCCGAGCTTAAGACCCACGACCTAGATCCTAAGACCTGGTTTTCAGATGCGTCGCAGCCGGAACCAGTAAAACTGGTACGGGCCCATAGTCAAAAGGTAAGGCAGATCGCCGATGCGGGGAAAAATGTTCCTGCCGAACATCTCGATCAAAATATTTCCTTTATGACGGCGCAGGTCCAATTCGACGGCTTGCGCCGCGCTGGAAAGATTGTTCACGACCAGCACGGTCTCCTTGCCAAGCTGCCGCACGTAGGCCAGCACCCGATGATTCGCCGGGAACAGGAACTCGATCGAACCGGAGCCGAACACCGGACTCGAACGTCGAATGCTGATGATGTGCTTCATCCAGGAGAGCAACGAGTTTTCGTTGCGCTTCTGGGATAAAACGTTTACCGCTTGATAGCCATAAACCGGATTTAGAATCGGAGGCGAGTAAAGCGCCTCGGGATCGGCACCCGAGAACCCTCCATTCCAGCCGCCGCTCCATTGCATGGGAGTTCGCACTCCATTGCGGTCGCCGAGATGGATATTGTCGCCCATCCCGATTTCGTCGCCATAATAAATAATGGGAGTGCCGGGCAGAGACATCAGCATGCCATTCATCAATTCGATGCGCCGCCGGTCATTGTCGAGCAGCGGAGCCAGCCGGCGTCGAATCCCTAGATTGAGCCGCATGATCTTGTCGCGGGCGTAGATGTCGTACATGTAATCGCGTTCGATGTCGGTGACCATCTCCAGCGTCAGCTCGTCGTGATTGCGCAGAAACAGGCACCACTGGCAGCCGGGCGGAATTTCCGGCGTCTGCTGCAGAATTTCCGTGATCGGCTTCCGGTCTTCCAGCCGCAATCCCATGAACATCCGGGGCATCAGCGGAAAGTGAAAGGCCATGTGGAATTCGTCGCCATGGCCAAAGTAGGGACGTAGATCGGACGGCCACTGGTTGGCCTCTGCCAGCAACATCGTGCCGGGAAATTGCTCATCAACCTTCTTGCGCAGCTCCCGGATCACCTCGTGGGTTTCGGGAAGATTCTCGCAACTCGTTCCTTCCCGCTCGATCAGGTAAGGCACCGCATCCAGCCGGAAGCCGTCGACTCCGATCTCCAGCCAGAACTTCATGATGTTCCACATCTCTTCCTGCACCGCGGGGTTGTCGAAATTCAGATCCGGCTGATGGCTGAAGAAGCGATGCCAGTAGTAAGCCTTGGAAACCGGATCCCAGGCCCAATTCGACATCTCGGTATCGATAAAAATGATGCGGGCTCTGCGATAAGTGGTGTCGGTGTCGCTCCACACATACCAGTCGCGCTTGGGATTGTCGCGCGAACTGCGGGACTCCTGAAACCAGGGATGCTGGTCGGAGGTGTGGTTGGCCACTAACTCGATCAATACGCGGATGCCCCGGTCGTGGGCGCTGGAGAGGAATTCCTTGAAATCGTTCAAGGTTCCGTAGTTGGGATGAACCGAATTGTAGTCGGCTATGTCGTAGCCGTCGTCCCGCAAGGGAGAAGGGAAAAACGGCATCAACCAGATGGCACTCACGCCTAGTTCCTGAATGTAATCCAACCTCTGTGCCAGGCCCTGGAAATCGCCGATCCCGTCACCGTTGCTGTCGCAGAAAGCGCGGACATGGACCTGATAGATGATCGCGTCCTTGTACCAGCCGAGTTCGCGCTTCAAGGTCATCCCACTCCCCCGCGGTATTCTCCTGACGATGTCCGGCTCCGGGATCCGGAGTCAATAGAATAACAGTCCGTTACGATGCACTTTCCTACCCGTTGGAGCGGTTCTGGTAGTCTGTTTCCTTCAGCATGAAAATTCTGGCGGGCAGGTTACTGGTACTGGGCGCACCTATGCTGTTCATCGGATGCGCGACCGTAGGGCCCCCGCAGCCGCCTTCGCTGGATCTGCCCAGGCCGCCCACGGATCTGCGAGCTCTGCGCCAAGGTGATCGGGTAACCCTCACCTGGACAGTTCCAACGGTTACGACCGATCGCCAGACAGCGCGTAATCTCGGCCCCACGCTCATCTGTCGAGGTTTGAGCGCGCTGAAAGAATGCGGCACTCCGATTGGCAGAACACCCAGCCGGTTGTCTTCCGCCTCCAGAAAATCAGGACAAAAGATTACGGACTCCTACCTCGACACCCTGACCCCGGATATGCAGAACGATCCGGCTTCATTTGTTTCCTACGCGGTCCAGGTGCTTAACCCCGAGGGCCGCGCTGCCGGCATCTCCAATCAGGTGCGAGTCTCCCTGGCACGCACGCTGCCGCCTCCAGCCGACTTTCGGGCGCGCCTTACCAGCCGTGGCGTGGTGTTAAGTTGGAACAGCGAAATTCCGGCCGGCCAAGCGCAGCCGGGAGTCCATTACGAGGTTCGCGTTTACCGCCGCGCGCTTGATGGCGGCGGCCAAGCCGTGGTTGGCGACGCACCCGCGAGCGGCCAACAGAGCCTCACCGACACCACGATCGAGTGGGAAAAGACCTACGAATATCGTGCCGCGACCGTGACCGTCATAGATCAGGCAGCTAAACCTGCCATCGAGGTTGAGGGGAACGACACCCCCGCAGTCAAGGTTTTTGCCGATGACACTTTCCCGCCTGCGGTTCCCTCCGATCTGCAGGCGGTCTTTTCTGGTCCGGGGCAGAAGCCGTTTATCGATCTGGTATGGGCGCCGGTTACGGATATCGATCTTAGCGGATACAACGTCTATCGTTCGGAGGATGGAACATCGCCCGTCAAACTCAACTCGGAACCGCTGAAGACCCCGGCGTACAAGGACTCAGATGTGATTTCCGGCAAGCACTACCTGTATTCCGTCACTTCGGTGGACGTTCGCGGCAACGAGAGCGCGCGCTCCGAACCGGCGGGCGAAGCTGTTCCATAGCAGATTTTGCGAATCCTGCGACGAGAAGCCAGACAATGTGGTTAGATAGTTGGCGATGAAATACTGCCGATTTCAGTTCAATGGACAAGCCCAGTACGGACTGGTGGAGTCAGTCGCCGGCCGCGAATCGATCGTACGAGTTCTGCTCACGCCTCCGGAGGAAGCCGATGGAGACATGGAAGGATTGCGCAGCCGGCGGATTGAAGCGATTCCGCTCGAGCAAGCTGTGCTGCTGCCTCCGGTGCGCCCGTCGAAAATCGTGTGCATCGGCCGCAATTATCGCGAGCATGCGGCCGAACTGGGGCACGAAGTTCCGAAAGAGCCGCTGCTTTTCTTGAAGGCCCCCTCCGCCCTGCTGCCCCCCGGCGGAGTCGTCCGGCGTCCGAAGATTTCCCAGCGCGTGGATCATGAGGGCGAACTCGGAGTTGTTATCGGCAAGACTTGCTATCAACCCTCGGCCGACGCCGACATCCGGCAATACATTTTGGGCTACACCTGCGTGAATGACGTGACTGCGCGCGATCTGCAGAACACCGACGGCCAGTGGAGCCGCGCCAAAGGCTTTGACACATTTTGCCCCGTAGGGCCGCTGGTCACCGACGAGATCGATCCCTGGGCCGGAGTAGGCGTGGAAACCCGCGTCAATGCCGAGGTTCGGCAGCAGGGCAATACGCGAGACTTTATTTTCCCCCTGGATGTGGTCATCCGGCACATCGCTCAGGCGATGACACTGTTCCCCGGAGATTTGATCCCCACCGGCACACCGTCGGGCGTCGGCCCGCTGGTCGCGGGGGATAATGTCGAGGTCAGCGTGGAGGGAGTGGGAACTCTGCGGAATCCCATCGCGGATGAATAAGTATCTTGTCGCGATACGAAAGCCGGCAATCCGGTAGAAAACTCGGCTAAGCTCAGAGCAAAACACAATCTGTTGGGGTTCGGTGAGTGAAGCGGATACCCACCTTTCGCATTTTAGATTGGCTGTCTGAGATTTATTGAGCGCGCAAACTCACCACGACTGGCTATTGCAGCCGGAAACGTTCGCGAATCAGCCGTTGCAGCCGAGGCTTGTACAGCAGATCGTAGGCGAGTTCCTTGTCGGGGAACATGGTCAGGGCTGCCCGCTTGGCGCCGGCGGCCAGTTCTGAGGCTTCTTCCAGCGTAAGGCTTGAGTCCTGGCTTAGAACCGACATGACCATGCTGATCATCATCTGCAAGCGGCGGATTTTGCGAGCTTCCTCTTCGCGCTCGCGGTGGGCGTCGTCCGCCAACGGAAATCCCGGTTCTTTGCCTGCCTGCTGAGGTAAGTTCATGGTCTCCCCTTGCGCTCTCTGCTACGCACCCACAGCCTTTGGATGACGCGACCCGACCGGGCGTTGCGCTCCAGGTTACGGCCATTCTGCCTCAGTGGACAAAGAAAACAACGGCCCGAAAGTGCTGTATCGGATTACCCCTGGAGAGTACAGCGCTCTGGGTCACAACCCTCAAACCCGAATCGGCATCCCGCAAACAACCGATCGATATCGAACGGCAGTCTGCACGGGAGTAGAATTGGTGTTTCGCCCCGGATCGGCCACCGACGCCGAGTCCAGATTTGGAGAATGCATGCCACAACCCCTCAATTCCCCTGACGCGAAGCGGCGTCCCGATCCCCACGAGAAACTGGTCAAGGTATTCGATTCGGAGCAGGAGTCGGAAGCTCTGGTGGTGAAGGGACTGCTGGACTCGGCGGGGATCGACAGCGATCTCACGGCGGCAGCCATGTTGCAGGATGCGTTTCCCGGGCTGGGCGGAATGATCATCCTGGTGCGGGAAGAGGATGCGGCCGAGGCGAGAAAAGTAATTGCCGAATACAGCCAGCCTGGAAGCGGTGATGACGATGACGAAACCGCAGAGTTCGAGACTAGTGAAGAGCCGCCACAGAAGGGGTAACGCTGTGGCCGTCCAGGTAGAAGCTGACCACGCCGTCGAGGTCGGTGCGGTAGACGCGAGTTCCTGATTCCGCCAACTTTTCCAGCGTTTCCATTCGCGGCAGCCCAAACGAGTTTCCCGCCCCCACCGAAATCACCGCAAATTCCGGCTTGACCGTTGCCATCAGCTCCGCAGTGGTTGCTTTATTGCTGCCGTGGTGTCCAACCTTGAGCAGGTTGGCCTGCGGATGCTCGCCTGCGGCGATGCGCCGTTCCACCTTCTTCTCGGCATCTCCCTCGAGAAGCACGGAAGTATTGCCGTAGCTTACTCGCAATACCAGGGAATCGTTGTTCTGCGGATGATCGCCCACCGGCCAATCGCGAGGTGGCGACAGGGCGCGGATTCTCGCTCCGCCGAGATCGAACTCATCGCCCTCCCAGTGGTGCACTACTTTTACTCCGAGTGCGTCCGCGGTTGCGATGACATCGTCCAGCAAACCACTGGGAGGCTGCAAACCGATCCAGACCTCATCGGGTTTGAAGTTCTTCAGCACGGCGATCATTCCGCCGATATGGTCGGAGTGGCCATGGCTGATCGCGACGGCATCCAGATGAGAAATTCCCCGCGTCCATAGATAGGGAGAAACGACGTCTTCCCCGAAATCAAGTCGCGAGCCGCCGGGGCCGATGGGTCCCCCGGCATCGATCAAAATGGTGCGACCTTGTGGGGTGATGAGCAAGATAGAATCGCCCTCTCCAACGTCGATCGAGGTCACTTCGAGCACCCCCGGCTGGCTGCGCTGCCGCGGTGGTATTAACGCAAGCGCGAACGACACAGCAAGCATAGCGGCAAGTCCCGCTAAAGCGAATGCAGCCCGCCGGCGCGCGGACCACATTGCCAACATCAGGGCAAGTGCGGCTAACGCAATCAGCGCAACCGATGGCATGGCCACCCGCAGGTCAGCCAAATGCAGCGTGCCCAGCCCGCGGACGGTGCCAGTAATTCCGCTGAGCGCAAGCGTCGTCAGATAGACCGGCAGGTTTGCCAGCCATGGAGAGATAAATCCCAGCGCCAGCGCGGACAGCGCCGAGGGCATCAACAACTGCATCAGCGGAACCACCACCAGATTCGCGGGCAAACCAATCGTTGTGGCGCGATGAAAATAGTAGGCCATGGGGAGCGCCAGCCCCATCTGCAGGACGGCGGAGATGAAGATCAATTCCCAGCCTGCTAACAACACACCTGTAATCGTACAAACGACTCGAGGCGACCAGAGTGCTCCCATGAAACGCGCCAGGCGTCCGGAGATGAACTGCAGGTCCACACGAAATTGGGCGACCTGCGGGGGAAGCATGGCGGCGTAGTCCGGGGAATCCCAGTTGCGCAGCGCCTGCTTGTAGAGCTGCGACGTGCGTTGCAGGATCGGTATCCCAATGGCGGCTACGATCAGCACGCACACGAATGTCATCTGGAAACTAGGGGTGAAGAGCTGGCGCGGATCGAACACGAGCAGGCCCAGAGCCGCCGTGCCAATCGCATTGACCATGGCGCGTTCGCGGTAGAGAAGGCGAGTTCCCAGATACACCGCACACATCAGCGTGGCACGCCATACGGGGGCGCCGACTTCGGTGAGCAAAGCGTAGCCGACACAAGTCGCCAGAGTGAGCAGGGTTGCCGCGAGGTCGGGAACGCGGAGGCGGCGCAGCGTCCAGAAGACCACGAAGGCGAGAATGCTGACGTTCATCCCGGAAACCACCAGAACGTGATATGTGCCCGAGCGCTGAAAGTCGATACGCGTGTCGCGGTCGATGAAGGCCTCTTCGCCGATGACCATGGCGTCAATCAGCGCAGCCTCGCGGGCAGGCCAGAGTTCGTGCACCTTGCCGATGACTTTGCGATGCAAGGCGCTGCGCACGTCCTCTATCCGGCTCCCGGCAAATCCGGAGAGCAGATCCACATTCTCCAGCTTCGCCGAAGCGAGAGCGGCAATACCGCGATCCTGCAGATAGCCCCGATAGTCGAAATCTCCGGGATTGCGGAAGTTGTGGGGGACGCGCAGTTTGGCAAGAAAGCGAATCCGGTCGCCGTAGTGAAAGCTTGGCATGGCGCGCGCTACGAGGGATGATGATGCATGCTTTGAGTCTGGCAACGTGGAGTCGGCCGAGTCCGGCGCGTAAATGCTGAGCCGGATGCCGGAGCGGATCGGCCTATGCTCGTCGGTTGCAGTCTTGATCCCTTCGGTTTCGACGTCCAGTACTTGTCGGATTTCGCCGGTATCGGATTGAATCCGGCCATCGTGCGTAACGTGAGCAATGATCTGGAGTTCCTGGCGGTCGGCGTAGGCTTGAATGCCGGAGTCGAAATGAGAGGAACGTGGCCGCACCTGGATGTGCAGCGCTCCCGCCAAAAAGGCAACTAAAGCCAGCGTCCAACCGAACCGCGGCCGGCGTGTGGTGAACCAGGCGGACGCGCTGATGATTACGACCGTAGCGATAATCCACCAGGAAGCCGGTCTCCACGCATACACGCCGGTGGTGATGCCCACTGCATAGGCTGCGGCAGCCCACAGCATGGGCTGTCGGGGCGCCTTCAACCGGAAAGACGGCTTCCACGCGACCGCGCGCTCAAGTGCGGGAAGGCCAACTGGCAAAGGCGTGGCGGGGCTCCGATTTTTTCTATGAACGCGCCAGATGGACCACGGTTTCAAGGTGGAAAGTCTGCGGAAACAGATCCACTAAGTGCACTTGCTGGACCCGGTAGCCGGCCGCAAGCAGCGTGATGAGATCGCGCGCCAGCGTCGCCGGATCGCATGAGACATAAATAACGCGTGGCGCTCCCAAGGTCGCCAATCCTCGCGCCACGCGTTCTCCCAGGCCACTTCGAGGCGGGTCCACCACCGCAAGGTCGGGCTTATGAAGAGTATGAGTAAGTACTGCGCCCTTCCCGACTCGCCCCCGTTTTTCGCCACGGGCCAGGTACTGCTCCGTGGTGGCCTCAACTACCTCTCCATTCGAACCCTGATTGTAGGAAAGATCGCCTGTGGATGTCTGTGACGACTCAACTGAAATGATGTGACGCATGTCACCATTTAGAGCTGTGGAAAACAGTCCGACTCCCGCGTACAGATCGACAGCCAGTTCGCCGGATTGGCCCTCGGTAACGATTCGCACCAGTTCGTCAATCAGATAACGGTTGGTTTGGAAGAACGAACCGGCGCTGACGCGGTACGAAGCCTTTTGTGTCTTGTAGATCAGGTGATCGGCGCCGACCGTCACCAGTTTTTCCGTCATCGCTGCCTTGCCGGACCGCGTTTCTCTGAAAACCACGATGCCCTCGATTTCTGGCAGCGAGGCGCGAACATTTTCTGCCCATTGCCGCAAGGCTGCGCGCCGGGCATCTTCGGTTGCCGAGACTTCCACGAGAAGTTGGGAATCCTCCGCATTGGCGAAGAACTCGACTTCGCTCACGCCCGCTGGGACTTTCCCGGTTCGCCC
>DASYYT010000118.1:0-34102 GCA_035949755.1 Candidatus Sulfotelmatobacter sp. | reverse complement strand
AGCTTTACCCCGCCCGACGAAGCCTTTCCCATGGTCTGGACCGCGCTGTACGCGCTGATCGCATGGTCGGGATACCGCATCTGGAGCGCAGAGCCATCGCGGTCGCGCAATGCGGCGCTGCGGTTATGGCTTTCTCAATTGGCGGCGAACGCCAAATGGTCGCACCTATTCTTCGGACGCCGCCGCCCGGCCCTTGCTCTGGCCGATGTTGTGGCACTGGAAGGAACGATCCTCTCCTACATCAGCGCGGCCCATAAAATCGATCGAGCGGCCGCCTATGCCTTTGTTCCATATGCGGCGTGGGTTGCATTCGCAACCGTTCTCAATGCGGAAATCATTCGTCTAAATCCAGCCGTGCGTTGATCACGGTTGACTCGACCGGTGGCACTCTTAGCGTGTCCTTTCGTCTTTCGCGTCGCTCCGTGGTGAAATAGGATTGTGCAACTCAAGCAAGCCTTGGCCTCCGCTGTCGCCCGCCTCACTGAGGAGAATGTCCCCTCCCCGCGCATGAACGCGGAACTGCTGCTGAAATTCATTCTGGACTGCGACCGCGCCTACCTGTTTGCGCATCCAGAACGCGAGCTGAGTCAGGAAGAAGAAGCTCGTTATGAATCAGCACTGGTTGAGCGTTCGCGCGGCGTGCCTGCCCAATACATCGCGGGACATCAGGAATTCTGGGGAATGGATCTCATCGTTACCCCGGCAGTGCTGATTCCGAGGCCGGAGACGGAGCATTTGCTGGAGACGGCATTGGAACTGGTTACATCAGACCTCAGACCCCGGACCTCAGACCTCAGCCAAAAAGTTTTGGCATCTGGGATCCGCATTGTTGATGTCGGGACGGGATCTGGTTGCATTGCGCTGGCTCTAGCCAAAGAGCTGCCTGGCGCCGAGATTCACGCGACGGACACTTCCGCTTCTGCTCTGGAGATCGCCCGGGCTAATGCAGCTCGCCTGCAACTCGAAAATCGTATTCACTTTGCTGAGGCGGACCTGCTCGGAGATTTACGCGGACCGTTCGACATAATCGTCTCCAATCCGCCATACGTAGGCGAGTCTGAGACGGATCAGGTCCAATTAGAAGTGCGCAACTTCGAACCGAGAACCGCGGTCTTTGCCGGTTCCGCCGGAACCGAAGTGATCGCGCGGCTGATCCCGCAGGCGCGAGCGGCCTTGCGTCCTGGTGGATGGCTTCTCCTGGAAATCAGCGGCACGATCGTCGACGATGTCCGGCGTTTGCTGCAGGGTTGGGAAGGCGTGGAAGTGACGGCAGATCTGCAATCGATCCCGCGAGTCGTGCGCGCGCAAAAACCCAAAGCTTAGCGGCGCGCGCTCGCCGGCAGGATATCTTCCACATCGACCACGTCGGTCGGATATTTACCCGTATAACAGGCGGAGCAATAAGAAATACTATTTCCCTCGCCACACGCCTTCTTGAGTCCTTCCAGCGACAGATAAGCCAGGGAGTCCGCGCCAATATAGTCCCGAATTTCTTCCACAGATTTGTTGGCAGCGATGAGCTGCTTCTTCGAGGGCGTATCCACGCCGTAATAGCAAGGCGAAATCGTAGGCGGACAAGAGACCCGCATGTGCACTTCCGTCGCCCCGGCGCTGCGAATCATGCGAACAATCTTGCGGCTGGTCGTCCCTCGGACGATGGAATCATCGATCAGCACCACTCGGTTTCCCTCCAGCAGAGAACGCACAGGATTGAGCTTGAGCTTTACCCCGAAATCCCGCACGCTCTGGCTGGGTTCGATGAACGTGCGCCCGACGTAGTGATTGCGGATCAAGCCAAAACGAAATGGGATGCCGCTCTCCGCCGCGTAGCCTACTGCGGCGGTTACGCCGGAGTCCGGTACGGGAACGACCAGATCGGCATCAACCCCGGCTTCACGAGCCAATTGCCGCCCTAGTTCTTCGCGGCTGGTCTGCACCGGTCGGCCAAACACCAGGCTATCGGGGCGCGAGAAATATACGTGTTCGAAGATGCAACTCGATTGTGGCGCGGCGGTCGCGTAAAAACGCGAACCCACCCCCTCCGGACCGACAACCACCAGTTCTCCCGGCTTCACGTCGCGCACATACTCGGCGCCGATGAGATCGAAGGCACAAGTCTCGGAGGCGAAAACGATCGTGTCCCGCTTCTGACCTTCAATGGCAGGAATGCGGCCCATGGCCAGCGGCCGAAAGCCGCGCGGGTCCCGAACCGCGAAGACACGGTCGTTGCTCATCATTACCAATGAAAACGCCCCTTCCACGCGGCGCAGGGCATCGGCCATGGCTTCAGGCAGAGTCTGCTCTTTCGACAAAGCAATCAGGTGAACGATGACTTCGGTATCGCTATTGGTCTGGAAGATCGAACCCTGGCTCTCCAGGCGGGAGCGGATTTGCATTGCGTTGACCAGGTTGCCATTGTGCGCGACGGCGATTGCACCCTTGTTCGACTGCACCAGGATGGGCTGCGCGTTGAGCAGAGCCGAATCGCCCGCCGTGGAATAGCGGGTGTGCCCAATTGCCAGCGTGCCGCGGATTTTCGAAAGCACGTCTTCGGTAAAGATGTCGGCGACCGAGCCCATCGCCTTGTGCACGCGGGAGGTCAGTCCATCGGACGTGACAATGCCTGCGGATTCCTGACCGCGGTGCTGCAGCGCGTGCAGTCCCAGGTACGCAAGCTTCTCCGCCTCGGGATGGGCGAAGATCGCTACTACGCCGCACTCATCGTGAAATTTATCTGTCTTCAGCATTTAGCCGTTGGCCTTTGCTCTTAGCCCTTGATTCAGTCTGCCGCGATTAGCTCTGGATCTGTCCTTAACGCCGCTTCCAGCGCACCTTCGAACGCTTGGCTCAATTCGGACACGGCCGCCGAGACGACCGTTGTGCCGTCTAGTGAGATTTCTAGCCTGTCTGGAACTGTTTCCCCTATTGCGTCCGCTGCGATGCGGTGCCTGCCCGCTACCTCTTTGATTCGCGACAGGCTCTGCGGGTCGCAAGAGACGAAAATTCGGCTGGCATCTTCCGCAAAAAGCGCATATTCGCCAAAAAGCCCGCCAGACGCCAGGTTCACCCGCGCGCCTATCCCCGTCGGAAAACACTTTTCTGCCAGCGCAACCGCAACGCCCCCTTCCGAGCAGTCGTGCGCGGAGTCGAGCAAGCCTTGCTGAACCATTTCGATCACGGCTTTCTGCAGGGCAGCCTCCTTCTCGACATCAAGCTCAGGCGGATATCCCCACACTTCACCCAGGATTTCCTTGGCATATTCCGACGATCCGAACTCACTCTCTGCATCGGTAATATCCCCCGGATCGCCGGCCCGCAATAGCACGATCGTGCGTCCATTGGCCGCAAAATGCATCTTGGCGGCCTTATGAACGTTCTCGAGAATGCCCACCACTCCAAGCACCGGGGTCGGGTAAATTCCTTCCCCCAGGGTTTCGTTGTAGAAGCTGACGTTGCCGCCGGTGATCGGGATTTCCAGTTCTTCGCACGCCTTGGTGATGCCGTCAATGGTTTGCGAGAACTGCCACATAATTTGCGGCTTTTCGGGATTGCCAAAATTCAGGCAATTCGTCGCCCCGACGGGCGTAGCCCCCGAGCATGCTACTTTTCGTGCCGCTTCGGCGACCGCATGCATCGCGCCCAACCGCGGGTCCAGATAACACCATCGTCCATTGCCATCGAGAGCCATGGCCAGACCGCGCTGCGAGCCCTTAATGCGAATCACTCCGGCATCGCCCGCTCCCGGCGCTTCGACCGTGTTTGTCTGCACCATGTGATCGTATTGTTGCCACACCCAGCGCTTGCTGCAGATATTCGGGCTAGCCAGAAGCTGCTTCAACGTAGCGGTGAAATCCGTTGCTTGGCCTAACGCGATGTGCGTTGGCTTTTCCCGCGGCACCGGAGGTTCCCACCGCGACAGCGGGCGCTTGTACACGGGAGCATCATCGGTTAAAGCCTGATTGGGAATTTCTGCCACAACCTTGCCGTGCTCCAGGACGCGCAGCTTGTTGTCGGTCGTAACCTTGCCCACCTCGACCGCATCCAGTCCCCATTTTTCAAAAACGCGGAACACTTCCTCTTCACGCCCTTTTTGCGCGACCAGAAGCATCCGCTCCTGCGACTCGCTGAGCATGATCTCGTAAGGGGTCATGCCGGTTTCGCGCTGCGGAACCTGGTCCAGTTCGATCTCAATCCCCACACCTCCCCGGCCGCCCATTTCGCAGGTCGAGCAGGTGAGCCCAGCCGCCCCCATATCCTGAATTCCGACGATCGCGCCGCCCTGCATGGCTTCGAGGCAGGCTTCGAGCAACAGTTTCTCTAGAAATGGATCGCCGACCTGCACATTCGGGCGCTTGGCTTCGGAAGCCTCGCTGAATTCCTCGCTAGCCATAGTCGCGCCGTGAATGCCGTCGCGCCCGGTTTTTGCGCCCACGTAGATCACCGGGTTGCCTTCGCCCGCGGCACGCGCATAGAAAATTTCATTCTTTTTCACCAAGCCCAAGGCGAACGCGTTTACCAGCGGATTGCCCGAATAGCAAGGCTCAAATTTGGTTTCTCCTCCCAGGTTGGGCACGCCGAAACAATTGCCGTAGGATGCGACCCCGCTGACCACCCCTTCCAAAATGGAATGATTGCGGTGAAGATCTTCCTGCGCGAGCCCTTTGGAAGGCAGGATCGGACCGAAGCGCAGCGAGTCCATCACCGCCACTGGCCGAGCCCCCATGGTGAAAATATCGCGCAAGATTCCCCCTACGCCGGTGGTTGCGCCCTGAAACGGCTCGATAAACGAGGGATGATTATGCGATTCGATTTTGAATGCGCAGGCCCAGCCTTCCCCGATATCGATAATACCGGCGTTTTCGCCTGGCCCCTGCAGCACGCGGCGGCTCCGCGTGGGCAGGCGTTTGAGATGCACGCGCGAAGACTTGTAGGAACAGTGCTCGCTCCACATCACACTGAAGATGCCGAGTTCGGTCAGCGTCGGCTCTCGGCCCCCGAGAAGTTGCTTGATCTTCTCGTACTCATCAGGCGTGAGGCCATGCTGGCGGATCGTCTCCGGGGAAAAGGCAGAGGTCAAAGAAATTGGCATGGGAGGCATTTCTATTGTCGCATTTCGGCGCCTCCAAGGGATAGACCCTGTCCCACGCCCCCAGCTGGCGTTTTTCCCTGCTAGGATTCTTGTGCATGAAATCCATTATCGTGGGCACGGCCGGGCACATCGACCACGGAAAAACCGCGCTGGTAAAGGCGCTGACCGGCATCGACGCCGATCGCCTGCAGGAAGAGAAGCGGCGCGGCATCACGATTGACCTGGGTTTCGCCCACCTCGACTTGCCGGGCCGCAATGGCGAGATGCTGCACCTGGGTTTTGTGGATGTTCCCGGTCACGAGCGATTTGTGCGCAACATGCTGGCAGGCGTAGGCGGCATGGATCTGGTGCTACTGGTGATCGCGGCCGATGAATCCATCAAGCCGCAGACACGCGAGCACTTCGACATCCTGCAGTTGCTCGGAGTGAAGCGCGGAATCACCGTCCTCACAAAATCCGATGCGGTGGATGCGGATACGCTGGACGTCGTTCGTCTGGAAGTCGAAGATTTCTTGCGGGGGACGTTTTTGGAGCCGCCGAAAGCTCCTATTGTGGCTGTAAGCTCGCTCACCGGTGCCGGCCTGGAAGATCTCAAGCGTTCGATTGTAAATCTGGTCGCAGCAACCGAGCCGCGGGATTCTCACGCTCTCGCCCGGCTTCCCATCGATCGTGTGTTCACCATGAAGGGCTTTGGAACGGTGGTGACGGGGACACTGATTTCGGGAACGATCCGCAAAGACGAAGAACTGGAGGTTTTTCCGACTGGACGACGAGTGCGGGTGCGAGGCGTGCAGGTGCACGGCAAGTCGAGCGAGTTTGCCGTCGCCGGTCAGCGAACCGCGCTCAACCTGACTGGCGCCAGCACTGAAGATTTAGCCCGCGGAATGACCTTGGCTCCGCCGTCCACATTTACCGCGACTCGTCGGCTGGATGTGCAATTGAAATTGCTGAGTGCAGCGCCGCGAGCCTTGCCGACGCGTACTCAAATTCACTTTCATGTCCATACGATGGACACAGTGGCGGAGTTGAGACTGCAGGGGAAAATTCAGATTACTCCCGGAGAAACCGGGTTCGGAAGGGTTCTGCTTTCGGAACGAGCCCTGCTGTTGCCCGGAGACCGGTTCATTATCCGCCAGTTCTCACCGGTGGTCACCATCGGAGGAGGCCTCGTCCTGGATGCAACTCCCATGCCGCGCTCTGCGGAATTCCCCGACTTTTTGAACGTGTTGGCGGCCGGAAAGTTGGAATTGATCGCTGAGGCAAGGATTCGTCGAAGGCGCATCGCTGGCCTGAGAATGAAGGATCTGGTGGCAGAAACTGGGCTTTCGTCGGAGAGTATCCATCGGCTGTTGGCTCACTCTCTGCAACAAGGCAAAATCGTCAGCATCGGCGACACGTTCGTAGACTCGGATTCCTTCCGTGCGCTGAGCCTGGATCTGGTTCAGCAGGTGGAAAAATTTCAGAAGGAAAATCCGCTGGCGCCCGGCATTGGCCGCGAACGACTGCGCGAAAGCCTCGGTCCTGCGTCTCAGATCTTTGATGCTGTTCTGGTTAGCCTGATCAAGAACCAGAGACTCGAAATAACAGGCGACCTCGTCCGACTGGCTGGCCGCGGTGTCGTGATGAAAGATGAGGAAGCGGAATCCAAGAAGAAGATCGAAGAGGCATTTGCGACGGCGGGGCTAAAGGTTCCTGCCCTGCACGAAGTGATCGCCGGCCTGAAGGTGGACAAATTACGAGCGCAGAAAATAGTGACATTGCTCTTGCGTGAGCGGGTGCTGATCAAAATATCCGATGAGCTCGTCTTCCACCATAATGCGCTGGCCGTACTGCGCCAGCAGATGGCAGCCCAAAAAACGAAATCTCCAAAGATTGACGTTGCTGGGTTCAAGCAACTGGCCGGGGTAAGCCGCAAATACGCGATCCCGTTGCTGGAATATCTGGATCGCGAACGTGTGACCAAGCGCGTGGGCGATGCGCGCCAAATTCTCTGAGAAAAACGAAGAACCACCGGGCAGAGCAGACCATTGTGGCTAAGTCTTTTCTTCCGGGAACTCAAGCTCCAGGCCCAACGGGTCAGTAAAGCGGTTCGTCAGATTGGCGAGGCTGGTCAGCAGATACAGGGTCTACTATCTCAGCATCCGAGAAGTGTCTCTTCATACCTCGAAGTCCGCGTCGCTCACCTCGTGGGGAGTGCGGCTGAGTTTATCCGCATAGTCAGAGCCGCTTTTTCTTTTTCGTTGTAACGGGCGTATTCCCCGGGCTTTGAGGGCTGCCCAGTCTTCCATTCCGAGACCCGCGCGTTTTGACGACGCGACGTGATGCTGGATGCAGTAAATGGCATCCGTTGATGAACGAGACGCGAAGATAGATGAGCTCATATTTGCGGTCCAAACAACGGCCGACGCTAGCCCTTCCCTCGCAAAAGTTTGTCGTAAATCTCTTTCACCTCAGCATTCGCCGATTCGGCTGTGATCAGGCTGATACGCGCCGTGGACGTCTCCTGAAAATAGTTTGGATTCGATTCATGATCGCAGATCAGAGCGCGTTGTGCTCGGGCCGCACGTTGGTAAAGATTAGTACCAGCTTGCCGATAAAAGAACTGAGGAAATCTCCTGATGTGGAAATGGACTTGCTTCATGCTGATGGTGTTTATCGGACTCCGACCACTGTGCGCGCAAGACGCGGCAGATCCTGCTCTGAGGTCGAAGATCATCGCTTTGGAGCGCGTGCAGAAAATACAGGCTGTCGAAGCCAAGGATATGAAAACCTTGGAAAGCATGCTGGACGACGCTTTTCAATATGTCGGTCCGGATGGCAGGCTGCAGTCGAAGGCAGACTTCATGGCATTCGTGCACGAGGCCGACTGGCTGCAATACCGGCTGGATGCACTGGATGTGCGAGTTCACCAGAACACCGTCATCGTGACCGGACTTTACCAGATCAAAGGCGTGAAGCGCGTAAAGAGGCTTCTAAACACAGGCCGTTTTGCCGACACCTGGTTGCTCAAGGACGGGAAATGGGTACTAATCGCGAGCCTTTTCACACCGGAACCGTAATGCCCACAGCTGCCTTACAGGAGTTCCTGTGAAGCCGATAGATTTTACAAGGACGGTCATTCTACTGATTCTGCTTTGCTCTCTCGGACCGCAGCTTGCCGCACAGGAGGCGGCGGACGCCGGTACGGCCGCAACCATACGCGCATTGGAAAAAGAATGGACTCTGGCCCAATCGCGCAACGATAACGGGGCGTTGGATCTAATCTTCGATAACGCATTGGTATACCTGGAATACGGCAAGCTGGTCTCTAAGGGGGACTACCTTTCCAGAGTCAGGCAAAATCCGCCTGAACTCGACCAGGTCGCCAATGGACCGATGACCGTTCGTTTGTTTGGCAGCACGGCCATCGTGGAGGGAACGTACATGGAAAAGCAACTCCATAGCAGCCATAGCCAGATAAAACGCTGGCGTTTCATTGATACCTGGGTCTACAAGAAGAGCGGTTGGGTTCTGGTAGCGGCCGGTGCTTCGCCCATCACGAAATAGCTGCACTCCTCTCTATCCGGCTGATGCGGCTCTGGGTCGGCACAGATGCCACTCCCGCTTTACACTAGAAGCGGCGCGGCTGCCGCAATGGCTCACTGAGAACTGGACGCCGGCAAAACACGCAGCGTTAATCAAAATAGATAATTTATGCCGGCCATCAAAATCATCGGCGCGGGGCTTGCCGGATCGGAAGCGGCGTGGCAGTGCGCGCGCCGTGGCATCGATGTTGAACTCTTCGAGATGCGCCCGGTGTGCTCGACCCCAGCGCATCAGACCGCCGACTTCGCCGAACTGGTGTGCTCGAATTCCCTGAAATCCGACAGCGAGAATACCGCTCCCTGGCTGCTCAAAGAAGAAATGCGGCGGTCTGGTTCGCTGCTGCTCGACATCGCGCGTCACTGCGCCGTTCCCGCAGGCCATGCGTTGGCGGTCGATCGCATCGCGTTCTCGACCCGCGTGACGGAAGCCATTTCACGCGAGCCGCGCATCCTGGTTCGCCGCGAAGAAGTAACCAGGCTCGATGAAGGGGATGGCATCACCGTCATCGCTACCGGCCCTCTGACTTCGCAGGCGCTGGCGTCGGAAATCTCTCGTTTAAGCGGCGCAAATTCCGCCCAGACCGGCGCAGGCACCCATACTCCGCATCTCTATTTTTACGATTCGATCAGCCCGATCGTGGAAGCGGACTCGATTGATATGTCCCGCGTCTATATGGCCGCGCGCTACGGCAAAGGGACTGCCGACTATATCAATTGTCCAATGACCGAGCGCGAGTACGGTGCTTTCTACCAGGCGCTCGTCGCCGCGCAATCTGTCGAAGAACGGGATTGGGAGAAGCTCAACTATTTCGAAGCCTGTCTCCCTATCGAGGAAATCGCGCGTCGAGGTCGCGATACCCTGCGTTTCGGCCCGATGAAGCCGGTGGGCCTGAAGGACCCCCACACCGGCAAAATGCCCTACGCCGTCGTACAACTGCGGCAGGAAAATCTGCGCGCGGATTCCTACAACCTCGTCGGATTTCAAAATCATTTGAAGTTTGCCGAGCAGGCCCGAGTGCTGCGCCTGATTCCGGGTTTGGAGAATGCCCGGTTTCTGCGTTACGGCCAGATTCATCGCAACACTTACATCAATTCGCCCGCCTTGCTCGATGACACTTTGCAGATGAAGGCTTATCCTCGGGTTTTCTTTGCGGGGCAGATCTGCGGGGTCGAGGGTTATGTGGAGTCGATAGCGACCGGTTTGCTCGTCGGTATGCACGCCGCGGCCGTAGCCTTCAAGACCCCGATCATTCCCGCTCCGAGGGCCTCCGCATTTGGATCGTTGACCCATTACGTCACCCACGCCGATACCAAAAACTTTCAGCCCGCTAACATCACCTTCGATCTGCTTCCGCCCCTCGAAAAGGAGATTCGCGACCGCAAAGAACGGCACCGGGCGCAATGTGAACTGGCCCTGCGCGAGTTCGATCGCTGGCTGGCGGCGGCCGAAACGCCAGTTGTGAAGACGTGACCCACAAGCGAACGTTCAAGTGACGCTTGGATTAGCCATCTCGGCTGCCCAGGTGCCGCTCTCCCCACGAATTGATTTGCGCCGCATTTCACTTCGCAGTACCTTGCTGGTGATAGTAAAAGCTGAGGTGCATAGTGCCCATCTCCGCGACAGAGACGATTGGTCTTGCGTTCCAGCACACAAAACGGCAGCTCATACAGCCGTTTCGCTTCGGGCAGTGGCTGCGCTTGGCCGTCGTCGGACTACTCGCTGGGGAAGCGGGCTCGAGCGGCAGCTTTAACTTTCCATCCTCCTTCAATCCGCTGCATCGGTCTCCATCACATCACTTGCTGGGCCAGGCATTTCCGAACATCGATCCCGCGATTCTGGGTGCGCTCATTGCAGTCCTGGTCGTAACCGGCATCATATTCGGGATCGTGATGCTTTATGTCAGCAGCGTCATGCGATTCATTTTGTTTGACAGTGTTCTGACCAGGGAGTGCCATATTCGAGCCGGATGGAGCCGCCGGCAGATGCCGGGATGGAATTATTTTCTCTGGCAATTGGGCTTCACATTTCTCAGTTTCGCCGGCGCCGTGCTCCTGTTTGGAGTGCCTGCCGCCTTCGCCTGGGCCATGGGATGGTTCAGTCAGCCTCGCGAACACCTGGCGCCCTTGATTGTCGGTGGGATTCTTTTGTTTTTTGTGGCACTCGTCTTCTTCATCGCAGTGGCGGTCATCCACGTCTTGACCAAGGATTTTGTGGTCCCGCAGATGGCGCTGGAAGGAATTGGGCCCATCGAAGGCTGGCGCCGCCTGTTGCGCATGATTCAAGCAGACCTCACCGCATACGCCGGTTACGTCGGGATGAAGATCGTGCTCGCCATTGGCGCCGGGATTGTGGTCGGGATAGCAACCATCGTTTTAGCGGTCGTTCTCGCTATCCCGACTGTCGCGGTCGCCATAGCTGCCGTGTTCACGGGCAAGAGCGCCGGCTTGACCTGGAATGTTTTCACCATCACAGCCGCAGTGATCGCGGGCTGCATTCTATTCGCAACCTTTATGTTTTTGATTGCGCTTCTGTCGGTTCCCCTTATCGTGTTCTTTCCTGCCTATGCCATCTACTTTTTCGCAGCGCGGTATCGGCCCTTGAGCTTGGAGTTGTATCCCAGCGCTGCAAATCCAGCGCCTCCGCCGCAAGAACCGCCCCTTTTTCCTGCACCCGCATAAGCTCGGAGGGACAAGCTCAAGGCCGTGCAGCCTTCAATTTTGAGCTCTTTCTTTGTGGCCATGAGAAGCGCCGTCCGACAATACATTTCACAATCAGGTGGTCGGTGGAATGAGTGACGCCCACTCCCACTCCAAAATTGAACTCCCATTCAGGCGCAAAGTCGACGTCGACAGCCGGAAAGAATTGCTGCTGCTGATCCCGCAATGGATCGAAGCCCGCCAGAGATCCGTAGGACGCGTAATACTCTAGCCCGGCCGCAATCTTTTTAGTGACATCGAAACTGAATTTGGCGTTGGGAGAGAATTCCACCCCCTTGTTTACGCTCGGCCCATGAAAAGAACGATCCAGTGCGGGATTGAAGTCGAGATACCATCGTCCAATCTTGCGATCGACAATGGGACGAATTTCCCAGGTCCACGTATCCGGTGAAAATGCCGCGCGCTGGTAGCCAAATTCCGTTGACAGGCTTACGCCAACCGGCCAGTGCCATCGTTCCGGAGCCCGCACCCGCGGACGAATGTGATCGCCGACCCATTGCCACCCGCCATCCGACTGGATGCTGGAAAAAACATAGAATCCCACCTCGGCCCAGTCGTTGAACCCCTGAGTAAGTTCGAGGGTCTCATGCTCCGCGTGATTCGTGGGCAGCATTCCATCAATCACACTCTTGCTGCCTGAGACCGTGAAATTAGAATGAATCTCAACCATCGTGGACCGCGGCGCCACGAGGTCCGACCCGTAGACCTGAATTTCATAGTTGTCTTGCGCGCGGGCAAGCGAGGGGAAAAAAACAACCGCTATAACCGTAAGTGTGAGCAGTCGGGAGATCATGAGTTGGAAAAGCCGCCGCGATTCCACGTGCAAAAGACTGCTCCATCATGCATGGAGGGTTGGAAAAGAAGCAAGCTCCCACCCGGTTGACTAAGAATTTCTTGCCCGATTCTTGATCCTGATCGGAGTTCCAATGAACCCGAACGCTGCCCTAATCTGATTCTCGAGAAAACGTTGGTACGAGAAGTGCAGTTTCACTCCTCGGTTCGTGAACAGCACGAACGTGGGCGGAGCAACCGAGGCTTGGGTCATATAAAGAATCTTCACCCGCTGGCGCATGGGGACCGAAGCGCGGTCGAAATCCACCTGCTCGAGGAATCGGTTCATCTCCGAGGTGGTAATGCGCTTGCGGCGTTCTGCAGCGACTTCCTCGATGAGCGGAAAGATATTTTCAGTGCCTTTGCCGCTTTGGGCTGACACGAAAACCACCGGCGCATAGTTCAGAAACTTGAGTTCGTAGCGCAGGCGCTCCTCGTAAGCGTCGCGATCGCCGGGACGCTTGCTCTCCCGCATGCGTTCCGATTTTGTCGCCCGCCCCGCTTTTTTCTGGCCGCTGATCATCAGATCCCACTTGTTGACCACGATGATGACCGAACGTCCGCTCTCGTGCGCATACCCCGCAATGGCTGTGTCAAGCTGGCTTACCCCTTCCGTGGCATCAATGACGAGCAACGCAATATCGGCAGCCTCTAGATGCTTCCGCGCCATGACTACGGAAAGCTTTTCCGCCATCAGATGTGTCTTGCCTTTGCGGCGAATGCCGGCCGTATCTATGAAGCGAAAGCGGCGGCCATCGCGCTCGACCACTTCATCCACTGCGTCGCGGGTGGTTCCAGGAATGGGCGAAACAATAGAGCGGTCAGAAGCGGTGAGGCAATTCAGCAGCGTCGACTTGCCCACGTTCGGATGACCAATAATGGCCACTCTAACTTCGCTTGCCGGTCGTTGGTCGTCGGCCGGCTCAGGTGCCTGCTCACCCTGTGGTTCCTGTGTTCCCTCTGTAGTTAACGGTTTTGGGAGAGTCGCAATCACCGCGTCGATTAAATCGTCCACTCCGCGTCCGTGTTCGGCGGAGATGGGAAACATCTGCGGGACCCCCAGGCGATGAAACTCGTCGATCAGCGAAGATTGCTTCTCGGAATCAACCTTATTCACGGCCAAAAACAAAGGCCGGTTCCCCTTTCGCAGCAGGCGCACCAGTTCCAGGTCCGGCCCCGCCAACGCGGAGCGTCCATCCACCACCATGATGATGGCGGCTGATTCCTCGAGTGCGACCCGCGCCTGACGATAAATCTCGGAGGGGATGAGATCTTTCTCCTCTGGCAAAATGCCGCCGGTATCGACGATGCGCAACCGTCGCCCGTTCCACTCCGCGTCCCCATAGAGACGATCGCGCGTGATTCCCGGTTCATCGCCAACAATCGCGCGCCGAGAACCGACAATGCGGTTGAAGAGCGTAGACTTGCCAACGTTGGGACGTCCGACGATAGCGATGGTTGGAGCCGGACCGGCAATTGCGGAGTTCGAGTTGTAGACAGGCTCGCTCAAAATTAATCTTTATGCAGGGCAGCCACCCTCGGCTGTCCGGTCGGGGCGGAAGACCCGACTGCTTCCATGCTGCCGAGCTTGCCTGCCGAGACTTGATCCCGGCATGACGGCCGCGAGCGGCCGTCACCACAAGACCAGTAAGTCAGTTGGGCTCGGAGTCGCTATTATAGAGACTCCCGTGCCTTCCGGTTCCAAGCCCGCGTCTTCCGCCCAATCGAACCGCCCCGCGCCCAGCGGGAAGGACGCCTCGCTTTATCAGTTCTTCGCGCCCGGCGGCGTACTTTCGCGCACGCATCCAGTGTACGAATTTCGTCGCGGCCAGTTGCAGATGGCGGAAGCGGTCGAGCAAGCTCTGCAACAGAAACGCCACCTCATCGTTGAGGCCGGCACGGGCACGGGCAAGACGCTGGCTTATCTTGTGCCGGTGATCCGCTCGGGCAAGCGCGTCATCATCTCGACAGGCACAAAGAATCTGCAAGAACAGCTTTTCTACAAGGATGTTCCCTTTCTCGAGCAGGCATTGTGCATGGACCATGTAGGCACAGCCCCTAAGCCTGCCCTGAGCGTAGTCGAAGCGGCGGTCCAGCCCGCGTCCCCGGGCAGGCTCTCGGTCTGTTACATGAAAGGACGCAACAATTATCTGTGCCGCAAGAAACTCTACGATCTCACAGATCAGCCCGTGCTCAGCGGCCTCGATGAAATTGAGCAGTATCGCGCCATCGCGGCTTGGGAGAAGGCCACCGGCACCGGCGACCGGGCTGAATTAGCGGAACTGCCCGAAGCGAGTTTGCTCTGGCACAAACTCGATGCCCGTGCCGATACCTGTACTGGCCAGAAATGCAGCCAGTGGGAGCGCTGCTTCATCACCGAAATGCGGCGCCGCGCGCTGGAGAGCGACATCATCATTGTCAACCATCATTTATTTTTCGCCGACCTTGCCATCAAATTGCAGGCCGACGGCGCGCCCGATGCGGGCATCCTTCCAGAAGCCGCCGCAGTGATTTTCGACGAGGCGCATGAACTGGAAGACGTAGCCGGAAATTACTTCGGTATTTCGGTGAGCAATCTTCGCATGGAAGAGCTGGCGCGCGACGTGGAGCATTCCATGCAGCACAATCGAATGCTGTCGTCCTCGCTGTCCGGGGCGTTGGGGAGCCTGCGGGACCGCTCGCAGCTGTTCTTTTCTTTGTTGCCGGCGGGCGACGGACGGTTCGCCTTCGAGACCCGGCGGGAATTTCTGGAGGAAAACGGAGACGAGTATCTGGCCCTCGATCAGTCGCTGACGCGGCTGGCCGGTGAGTTGGACGCCTTGCCTCAAAAGCCGGAAGAAGTTTTCAATTTCGTGCGGCGGGCGCAGGAAATTCAGGCGCAACTGGGCTTCGCGCTTGAATCGGAAGATCGCAACACCGTGTTCTGGATCGAACGGCGCGGGGGCTTTTCCCCGCGCAGACAGCGAAGCACAGAGCAGCCAAAAGAAGGCCCACATGGGCGGCAGCATGTTTTCCTGCAAGCTACACCGATCGATGTTGGCCCCATTCTGCGCGAGTGCTTGTGGGCGAAACTGGATACAGCGGTCCTGACTTCAGCGACGCTGGCGGTGGGCGGTGGGTTCGACTACATCCGCAAGCGGCTTGGCATGGAACACGCGCGGGAATCGGTACTCCCGTCTCATTTCGATTACCAGAGTCAGGCTGTGTTGTACGTGCCGCCCGATCTGCCTGATCCGCGGACTCCGCAGTTCACCGCGAAAGCCGCCGAGCGGATTCGAAAAATTCTGGAGATCTCACGCGGCCGTGCCTTCGTTCTTTTTACCAGCTACGCGCAGATGCACGACATTTATCAACGGCTTTTAGGCGAAGTGGAGTTCCCCATGCTGCGTCAGGGGGATGCGCCCAAGAGCGCGCTGCTTGAGGAATTCCGCCTGACTCCGAATGCGGTGCTGTTCGCGACTTCCTCGTTCTGGCAAGGGGTGGACGTGCAAGGCGAGCAACTGAGTTGCGTGATCATCGACCGCCTGCCCTTTGCCGTGCCCAGCGACCCGGTTGTGGCGGCTCGAGTGAAAGCGATCGATGCTGACGGTGGCAACGCTTTTTTTCAATATCAGGTTCCCGCTGCGGTGATTACGCTGAAACAAGGCTTTGGCCGCCTGATCCGGTCGTTGCATGACCGCGGAGTGCTGGTGCTGCTCGACAACCGCATCCTGAAGAAGCAATACGGCCGCGTCTTCATCGAGAGCCTCCCCAATTACAAGAGGACCACGGACCTGCAGGTCGTGGAAGAATTTTTCGGGGTAGGAAATTAGGCAGGTTATTTCAGCAGTCGCATCCCGGCAAATCTTGCTGCTTGTTGATCGAATGTAAATGTGTGGGCGCATCCGGCTGCGCGCCCACTCCGCTCGATCAAGTAATCAGCCAGGCCGGCATTCCCAGCTGCGAAAAAACGTAATGCATGAGAAACGAGTTCCGTTTGCTCAATGATAATCTCTTTGCTTTGTAACAGCCCTTCGAAAGCCCGCACGATCGCAGCCTTGTTGAAGTTATAGGAGACTTCCAAGACCCAGGCGAGCTCCGCGACCACAATCAGCGATATGAATCCAGGTTCGTCCGCCGATAAGGAATCCATCATCGTCACTGCGGCGGGAACCTGAACCGGGTCGTCAAGCGTGATATACCGCACCACGACATTCGTATCAAGCCCAATCATCGGGATTCGGCTGCTCGCCGCGCGATTGCAGCATTCATTTCATCAATCGAGACGGGCTTCCTGCGCTTGTCATGGAACATTCCCTTCAGTTCGCGTATCGACCGCGTTGCCGCCACGATGGCGAACTTACCTTTGTCGATCTCGACGAACTCGATCCGGTCTCCAGCGTCCAGTCCCAATGCTTCCCGGACCCGTACTGGAATGGTGATTTGACCTTTCGAAGTAACGGTTGCAGATGCCATACCACCCCCTGCTCCTGATCTTCTCCATTCCTTACATCATATCATATTCCTTACTTAATGGTAAGGAGGCTCGAAACGTTCCATGCATCTCGATTCCTCGGCCGGTCTAGTCTTCGGGGAGCGTTACACGTACCGTCGTTCCGCCTCGCGCATCGCTTTGTAGCGCGCAAATACTTTCGTCTCGTCTTCCAGACCCAGCGCCGAGCGGATGGAACTTCCCCGGAACGTGTGCGCTAGCATCTTGGGAGTGTGGGTCAGCACGAACCACGGATCGTGGCGGAACACGGCCGGCACGTGGCGAACCTTCATCCAGCGCTCCGCCCTCCAGCGCAGGAACTCGACCTCTTCGGCCGGTAGATGCTGGGTTCTCACCACTGCCGTAGTTCCGTCATATTCTTCCAGGCGCTCGTTCTGGATCAGGCCTTGATCGCGGAATTCTTTGGTCATGGGGGTTCGAGGATACGGGGTCGGATGCTGAATATACGGCCAGTCGACATAGCGGCGAGCAAATTGCAGATTGGCCTCGATCGACTCGCGCGTGTCGCCAGGATTGCCCACAATCAACCCGCCCACAACGTACATCTGGTTACGGTGCAGGTAGTCGATCGCCTGCAACGTAGCGTTTCCGGTGCTGCGCCCATTATCGTTGTCGCGAGCCGTGTTTTTCGCCGCGGCGCGCAAGAATTCCAGATCGCCTTCGAGAATGTTTTCGATTCCCAGAAAGACATACCGGAAGCCGGCCCTCTTCATCAGTGGCGCCAAGGTCGCGCCATGATTCGCGATGGACGAAGTCATGGCCTGCACAAAGTAATCGAGTTTGTTGAGGCCGGCTGCAATGATTGCCTCACACAACCCCTCAAAGCGCCGCACGTTGAGCATGATGTTATCGTCCACCAGAAAGATCGTGCGGGCGCCGTGGTCGCGCGCGTCGCGAATGTCAGCAAGCACTCGATCGAAGGAGTACGTAAAGAAATTGCGTCCGCGCATCTCGATGATGGAACAAAAGCTGCAGTCATAAGTGCAGCCGCGCGATGTTTCGACCACATCAACCTGACGCCCAAGAAACGTATACCCCTTGAGCACACGCGCACTCCGCTGCGGCAGCCTGACTTGGCCATCTTCTAACCGGTGCGGCGGACCCTGCTGGTTGTGGATCCAGCCATTGGCAGTGCGATGGCTTAACCCGCAGACGTTCTCAAGCCCGCCGTTTCCCTCTAGTGCGCGCAGCAAATCACGAAACGCAACCTCTCCCTCTCCGCGGATCAAATAATCGGTGTCCATCGTTTCGTACGCCTCGGGCGCAAGGCTGGGGTCGTACCCGCCGACCACGATCTTCGCGTGCGGCTTGAGGGTGCGCACGAGTTCGATGATCCGGCCGGCACTGCGCCGCTGAAAAGTCATGATGGAGAGGCCGACGACCTCGGGATTCAACTCGCGCACTAACCGAGCCACGTTTTCACGGACGCACCGCTGCACCAGAACCAGATCGGCCACCGCTACACGGTGGTGAGCATCCACATTGCCGGCGATCGAGGCGAGCCCCCCATTCGGCATCCGGATCGCGAGCGAGGGCATGTGCTCGAATGAATCCGGCATCGAAAGCAGAAGGACATTCATAACAACCGTCCTTGCGAAGTGACATGAAATTATGACGGACGTTAGGGCGCGAGAATTCCGAGCATTGTAGCGCGCTTGCCCGCGGAATTGCGAGACGGAAAATGTATCTCAGCGCCCCACGGTGGCGCTATTCTTGCGCTTCCGCTTCTCCTGCTTTCGGCAGCACCTGCACGACAATCCCTGAAGCGTCCGCCCCGCTGTGATACACGCGCTCGGTGGCCTTCACGAAATCCCCGGGCTTGGCATCCGGGATGTTGACGAAGGTTTGCGGATTGCGGTCGGTCAGAGGAAACCACGAACTCTGCACTTGCACCATGATGCGGTGGCCCCGCCGGAACGTGTGATTGATGTCCTGCATGGTGAAATTGAGCTCTTCCACCTTGCCGGGCGTGAAGGGCTCCGGTTTTTCGAAGCTGTGGCGGAACTTGCCGCGGAACGGCTCCCCTCGTACTAGTTGCTGGTATCCGCCCATCGCAAAGGCAGGCTTATCCACATCTTTGCGCGGCTTTTCCCTGTCTTCTTGCCGAATCTCATCCTGCTGGCTGTCGGGAAAATCCGCCGGATACACATCGACCAGCTTCACATCAAAGTCCGAATCGGTCCCGCTGGTCGAAACGAAAAGTCGCGGCGAAATCGGACCTGCGATCGTGACGTCCTCCTGCAACACCGGTGTCTCATAGGTCAGTACATCTGTGCGGCTGTCGTCAAAGCGCTGATCGGAAAGCATGTACTCTTGCGGCACATTCAGCGCCGCATAATCGACGAACGGCACCGGCTTGGCAGGATCGCTCACGTACTCGTCGAAGTCTGCTCTCTCCTTACCCGGCGCTTCGAATGACAGCAGGCCATTCGCGCGGAAGTACAGCGTCTTGCGCTCCGCATCTTTCGGCGGCCAGGAGGAATATTGCCGCCAGACGTTCGTTCCCGTCTCGAAGACATAGGCCTTGGGCAGCTTGGGATCGGCAGTTCCTTTCAGGTAGTGCTCGAAGAACGGGAACAGAATGTTCTTGCGGTAATATTCGCCGGTCTTGGAATCGAACTCCACCCGTCCCAGATGCTCGCCATCGTACCGCGCCCAGCCTCCGTGTACCCACGGACCAACGACGAGCGCGTTGAAAATTCCAGGATTCTTTCCCTCAATGGAGTGAAACGTGGTGAACGGGCCTTGCAAATCTTCGGCGTCGAACCATCCGCCTACGGTAAGGACCGCACAATGAATATTCTTCATGTGCGGCGCCAGATCTCGCGCCTTCCAGTAAGCATCGTAGGTGTCGTGCTGCACCTGGTCTTCCCAGAGCGCGCTCTTGCCCTCCAGATATTTTCTTAAGCTGCCCAACGGTCCGGCATTCAAATAGAACTCATACGCATCTTTGGTTCCCCAATCGAACGGCACAAAAGTCTTGGGCGGTAACTGCGGATTTTCCTGCGGCTTGAAGAACACATAGAAACCGAAATTCGCCGCCAGCATGAATGCTCCTCCGTGATACGCATCGTCCCCCATGAACAGATCGGTCATGGGAGCCTGGGGCGAGGCCGCCTTCAACGCGGGATGCGAATCAATGATGCTCGCGGAAGTGAAGAAGCCCGGATACGAAATGCCCCAGATTCCCGCGTTCCCATTATTGTTCGGCACGTTCTTGAGCAGCCAGTCGATGGTGTCGTACAAATCGCTGCTGTCATCCACGTCCTGCTTGGATTTCTTGTCATCGATGTGCGGCCGCATCTCGACGAACTGGCCCTCCGACATGAACCGTCCGCGCACATCCTGAAAAACGAAGATGTACCCGGCTTTATCGAAATCCGGGGACGGCCCTAGCCGACTGCGGTAGAGGTCCACGCCATAGGGTCTGACACTGTACGGCGTTCGGTTGATCAGAAAGGGATAGGAACGCGATGTGTCCTTTGGAATGTAGACAGAGGTAAACAGATGCACGCCATCACGCATGGGAATGCGATATTCATATTTCGTGTAGTGCTCTTTGATGTCGAATTCCGGCGCATCGGGCCGAACCTGCGCGAAAACGCAAGTGCCGAAAAATACCACACACATACCTATCCCAAATTTCCTGGAAACCATTACTCGTCCCTCCGAATAAGCGCGTTTATGCAAGCTACATGCGCCTGATGAAGCCAGTCAAGGTGGCGAGAACCGCCCTCCATTCACGATACAATAGATATTTCGCTACTATGCCCGTTCGGCCCTGCAGCCGCTCCGGGCACTGAGGAACCATGTTCGAAGTTACCGTGGAAGATACGTTTGCCGCAGGCCACTACCTGCGCAACTACAAGGGCAAGTGTGAAAATCCACACGGACACAATTACAAGATCCGCGTCACCTTGGCTGGCGCCGAACTCGATAAGGCCGGATTGCTGCTCGACTTCAAAGATCTTCGCGAAGTCATGAAGCACGTGATCGAGCGCCTCGATCATCAGATGATCAACGACATCGAGCCCTTTACCGTCATCAATCCTTCCGCCGAGAATCTGGCGAAATATTTTTACGATGAGTCGAATTCGCGTCTGCAGAGCGTGACTAGGGGCCGCGTACGAGTCAAAGATGTCACGGTCTTTGAGACTGACACTACCACGGCGAAGTACAGCGAATAGCCCTTGTAGGAACCTTTACGCTTTTCCTCTACGGCAAAGCTGAGGGCCGACGGCTGAAAGCTGACGGCTGTTTTCATGCAGATCACTGAGATTTACAAATCGTTGCAGGGCGAGTCGACCTACGCCGGTCTGGCCTGCGTTTTCGTCCGTCTGACCGGGTGCAACCTGCGTTGTGGCTGGTGCGACAGCGAGTACACGTTTCACGGCGGCCATAAAATGACGGTGGAAGATGTTTTGAGCGAAGTTGCCCGCCTCAATCCTGGCACCGGCCTGGTAGAGATCACCGGCGGTGAACCCATGCTGCAGGAGCGCGAAGCCGTGCCTCTGATGGAGCGACTGCTGAATCATGGTTATACGGTCTTGCTGGAAACCAGCGGAGAGCGCCCCCTTAGCCACGTTCCGAAACGGGTGATCAAGATTGTCGACGTGAAGTGCCCGGATTCGGGCGAGGCAAACACATTCCGTATCGAGAACTTGGAAACCCTCACCGCTCGCGATGAGATCAAGTTCGTTCTCGCTAGTCAGGCCGATTATGAATTCGCGCGAGATTTTACGCAGCGCCACAATCTCGCCGGTCGGGTGAATGCGGTTCTGTTTTCTCCCGCCTTTCGCAAGGACGCCACAGGATCACGTGACAGTTCCCATTGCCTGCTCGATCCTCAACAACTGGCAGAATGGATGATTCAAGACAACGTGCCCGCCAGGCTGGGATTGCAGCTTCATAAGTTCATCTGGGATCCGGCGGTGAAAGGAGTCTGAAAGGACAATTTCAGATTACAGATTGGAGCCTCGGATTCTGACTTCTCACTGCTGACCTCTGAACTCAATGCCGCCCTCTCCCAAATCCCGCGCCGTCGTCCTCCTCAGCGGAGGCATGGACTCCTCCGTCTGCGCCGCTCTTGCCGTACGCGACTACCAAGCTGCTGCCGTTCACATCAGCTACGGCCAACGCACCGAGGAACGCGAGCGCCAGTCCTTCCTCGCCATCTGCCAACGTCTCAAGATTCACGACCGCCTTATGGTTCGGAATGAAGCCTTGCGGGCAATTGGAGGATCCGCTCTCACCGACGACTCCATTCCAGTGCCCGACGCCGAAAATGTTGGCCAGAACGTCCCCGTAACCTATGTCCCTTTTCGCAACGCTCATTTCCTGGCCGTGGCCGTAAGCTGGGCCGAAGTCTTGGGGGCCGTCAGAGTCTACATTGGCGCCGTAGAGCCCGACAGTTCCGGTTATCCTGACTGTCGTCCCGCCTACTATAAGGCCTTCAATGAGGTAGTAAAGACGGGCACTAAAGATGGGCGGATCGAGATTGTTACGCCGCTGATTGCCATGCGCAAGGCCGAGATCGTTCGCCTTGGCCTTGAATTGGGTGCGCCATTCGATTTAACTTGGTCATGTTACAGCCGCGAGGATCGGGCCTGCGGAATCTGCGACAGCTGTGTGTTGCGTCTGCGCGCCTTTGAGTCTGCCGGAGTTCAGGATCCCATTCCATACGCGGCAATATAGACATTGCGTTCAATCGTGATTGTTGATCTTCGGGCGCTTATGATTGGGATGAATAGAATCCGCCTCGAACATCAATAATTTGCCGGGAGGCAAAATGAAAAAGCACTTGGCAATTCTCCTTTTCGCATTACTCGCCCTTGCACTGGCTGTACCTCCACTCTTCGCGCAGAATTCAGGAACAGTCAAAGGCACAGTTAAAGATATCGAAGGCAAGCCGATCGCCGGCGCCGTCGTCGAGTACCAAAACCTGGACAACGGTCAGAAATACAACTTGAAGACCAATAACAAAGGCGAGTACTTCTCCTTAGGTCTGACGCCCGGCAAATACAAAGTCACCCTGTACAAAACCCCCGAAGATCAAAAAGCGGGCAAGGAGCTCTATCACGTCAGCGGCTTTCCGGTTCAGCTCGATGAGAACACGATGGATATCGATCTGAAAAAGGAGCAGGAGAACCAGGCCAAAGGCCAGGGTCTGACCCCCGAGGAGATGAAGGCGCGCCAGGAAGCCGCCGCCAAGGCCGCGAAAGAGACTAATACAGTCAAGTCTCTGAATGACAAGCTGAATGCGGCTAAAGCCGCGGCCGATGCGGGCGACTTCGACACCGCGATCACCGACCTCAATGATGCCAACCAGGTTGACCCTTCCCGCGCACTCATCTGGTTCAAGTTGGGCGACTACTATCGCATGTCGGCCACCAAGCAAACCGATCCCGCTGAAAAACAAAAGCGCTTCGGATCGGCAATCGATTCCTATGACAAAGCAATTCAGCTGCAGCAGGCCACCCCGGATAAGGACGCGACCAAGCAGGCCGCCACACTGGCAGCCTATTACAACAACTTGGCGGAAGCGTATGCCAAGTCCAACAAGATCGATGACGCGGTAAAGGCCTACGCCTTGGCCGCTCAAACCGAACCCTCTGCCGCTGCGCAGTACTATTTCAATACTGGCGCTGTGCTGACCAATGCCGGCAAAGTCGATGATGCCATCGCCGCGTTCGACAAAGTCATCGCAGCCGACCCCACCCGTGCCGACGCGTATTACTGGAAAGGCGTCAATATGATCGGCAAAGCGACTTTGCAGGGCAACAAAATGACCGCCCCTCCAGGAACAGCCGAAGCCTTCCAAAAGTATCTCGAACTGCAACCCACAGGCACCTACGCCGAGCCTGCCAAGCAAATGCTGACTCAGATCGGCGGGTCGGTAGAGACCAGCTTCGGCAGCAAGAAGAAGCCCAAGAAATAGATCATCTTTCGATCCAGCTTGCAGCTTCAACAATGACGGTCGAGGGGAGTTTGTTCCCGGGGCGGAGTCAGCGGAATTTTTCCGCTAGGTGGAACCGACGGTGTACCAGTCGTGCACCGGTGCACCGGTTGTGCACCGATGCGCCAGTCGCGCAGCGACGGTATTCACTAGCCCGGCACGTTAGTGCCGGGAGCGCGAATTTCGTTACCTGAGTCCGCTTCAGCGGACCGCACCCACTTTCCTAAACCCTCGCCCGCCCGCCTTGCATTCGCGATGGAAGTTACCAAGGTCTATGCACTTACTGCCCCTTCGTACCAGCCCTTTCTCACGGTACATTTGAATATCAGCATTCTTCCATTCTGTGGTGCGGCAATTCCTGCAAGTGAGGACCAATGGCGGCACCGACAGTAGCTCCGGTTTTAGAGGGTTTCTCCGGCGAGGGCCGGATCGCGACTCCGGCCTTGCTGGGGGCCATGCTGCGCGCCGCGGAAAAGATCAGCGATCTGATTTTCTCTCCCGGCCGCCCACCGCAGGTTCAGGTTTACGGGCACATGATCCCCGTCCAGGTGCCGGGGCTCTCTCTTCTAACCGCCGATGACACCCGGCATGTCGCGGCGGATTTGATCGGCGATAACAAGCAGGCCATCACCACACTCCGCGAGCACGGAGCCTGCGACATTTCATACGGCCTGCCCGGACTGGCTCGCTTCCGCGTGAATATCTTTATTCAGCGCGGCAGTTGCGCGGTCGTGATGCGCGTAATCCCGACCGTGATTCCTGATTTCGCCGCGCTGCGACTGCCGCAGCAGCTCTCCGAGATCACCAAATTGAAAGATGGAATCGTCCTCGTGACCGGTCCTGCCGGATCGGGCAAGTCATCCACTCTGGCCGTCCTGCTGGATGCGATCAATCGCGAGAAGCACTACCACATCATCACGGTCGAAGATCCCATCGAGTTCCTGCATAATCACAAGTGCTCCACCATTCATCAGCGCGAACTGCACAGCGACACGCCCAGTTTTGCCCATGCCTTGCGCTCGGCCATGCGTCAGGCTCCCAAAGTGATTCTGGTTGGAGAAATGCGCGACCGGGAAACCATGGAAATCGTCCTCGAAGCCGCCGAGACCGGTCACCTCGTTTTGTCCAGCCTCAACACCATGGATGCTTCCAAAACCGTAGAACGCATCGTTACTTCATTTGCTCCTCCAGAGCAACAATCCGTTCGTGAGCGTCTCTCAAAATCATTCCGCTACATCATCTGCCAGCGGCTGATGTCCAAGACCGACCGCAGCGGACGCGTGGCTGCATTCGAAATCCTGAAGACGAATTCACGTACCCGCGAATGCATTGAAAAAGGCGAACGCAAAAACCGCACCTTGCTGGAAGCGATGAAAGACGGCAGTTCCGAAGGCATGCAGCACTTCGATGGCGACATCGCGCGACTGGTGCAGGACCGCCTCATCGACCTCGAAACCGGCCTCTCCTACGCCACCAATCCCGCGAATCTCGGGCAGGAATTGGCACGGTGAATCCCGCCACCACGATAGTGACGAACCGAAAGCTCCGAGTACGGCGGATTCACGTCCGGACACATCTTGCTCTATCATTTGTGAATGCCATCGGTCTCTGCGGCGCCTCTGGTCCTCAGCTTTGAAGATGCTTCCCGCCTAGTCCAAGAGCACGCGTCCCGCATTCCGTCTCCTGCGGCCGAATCTGCAGACCTGCTCGCTGCCTCAGGACGCATCCTCGCCGAATCAGTACTCGCCGACCGCGACCTTCCGCCATTCCCCCGCTCCACCCGTGACGGCTATGCCGTTCGCTCCGCCGACTTGTCTCAAGTTCCGCTGACCTTAAATGTAATTGGCGAAATCAAGGCCGGAGAGAATCTCGACAGGATTCCAGCCAGCGTAGGCAACGGTCAAGCCGTCTCGATAATGACCGGCGGTCCGGTTCCCGCCGGCGCTGACGCGGTGGTGATGGTTGAATTTACGACACAACGAGGCAAAGACGTCGAGATCACTCGAAAGGTCACGCCGGGAGAGAATATTGTGCCACGTGGCGCCGAGGCCAAGCTCGGCAGCCGCTTGATCGACCGCGGAACTCGCCTGAACGATGCCGCGATCGCTCTGGCCGCCTCTTCAGGCAAATCGACGTTGCCGGTCTACAAGCGCCCGCAAGTCGCTGTGCTTACGACCGGCGATGAAATCGTCGGGATCGATGCCACTCCCGGCCCCACGCAAATTCGCAACTCGAACAGCTACTCTCTTGCAGTTCAGATTCAGCAGGCGGGAGGCGACCCTGTCCTGCTGCCAGTCGCTCCCGACGAACCGAAACGGCTGCGCGAACTGATCGACGAGGGCCTGCAGCACAACCTATTGCTCATGACTGGCGGTGTATCCATGGGCCGCTACGATCTGGTCGAGCAGGTCCTCTCGGAAATGCAAGCTGAATTCTTCTTCACCGGCGCAAAAATCCAGCCCGGCCGACCCGTCGTGTTCGGAAGATGTGGAGTCCCGTCCCGCGAAAGCACAGTTTACTTTTTCGGACTCCCTGGCAATCCCGTCTCCACCATGGTGACCTTCGAACTGTTCGCCCGCCCCATGCTCGAAGCTTTAGCTGGAATGACCCCACGCAAGCTGTCCTTCGTGCATGCAAAGTTGAAATCTGAAATCAAGGTGAAACCCGGCCTCAAGCGTTTTCTGCCGGCAATTCTCTCGGGCGAGTTCGAGCATTCGCAAGTCGAACTGATTTCTTGGCAGGGCTCCGGAGACGTCGCCGCTACCGCCCGGGCCAATTGCTACATCGTGATCCCGCCCGACCGCGAGCGCATCCCCGCCGGAGAATTTGTTCCAATCCTGCCGCGTTGAAGTTTTCTCTGTGCAACTCTGTGTCCTCCGTGGCGGAGTGTTTGTCCTCACGAAATCACTGCCGAGAGAGAGCCCCCGCGGCAGCGCGACTCCGCTAAGCGTCCTGCCCTCCTGTAAGATATGTACACGCCGCAATGCCCAAGAAACTCTCCCACTACGACGCCTCGGGCCGCGCCCGCATGGTTGACGTCTCCGGCAAGTCCCCGACCAGGCGCCAGGCCGAAGCCAGCGGTTTCGTCGCAATCCGCCCCGAAGTCCTCGCTTCGTTGCCGGAAAATCCCAAAGGCGATCCTTTGGAAGTCGCACGCATCGCCGGAATCATGGCCGCCAAGCGCACTTCCGATCTAATCCCGATGTGTCATCCGCTTCCGCTTTCGCTCGTTGATGTCGGGCTGCGCGTATGCGAGAATGGCGTCGCCGTTACCTCCAAAGTCATCACCACCGCCGAAACTGGCGTCGAGATGGAGGCGCTGGTCGCCGTCAGCGTCGCCGCCCTCACGCTTTATGACATGCTCAAGGCGGGCGATAAGAGTATAGAGATTCGCGACATTGCCTTGGAACGCAAAAGCGGCGGCAAGAGCGGAGAGTACCGGCGGCGCAAGCGATAAACGAATTCATGGCTGATAACGTCAAGCTCCTGTTGGTCGACGACAATCCGATGGTGTTAGGAATGCTGCAGCGGGCCTTGACCCCATTTGCCGCGATTACGACGGGGAACGACGCTGCCGACGCGCTCCTCAAGGCCGTCGACGATGCTCCCGACTTGCTCGTCTGCGACTACCGCATGCCCGGCATGGACGGCCGCCAACTGGTCGAGAAACTGAAGAGCCGTCCGGCCACCGCCAACTTCTCCAGCGTTCTGATGGCCAACAAGGCCGATATTGCCGAGCGGCTATCGCCCCAGGATGCCGCGGATGACTATCTGGAGAAGCCCTTCTTTCTCAAAGATGCGACCCGCCGCATCAAACGCATGATCGACCGCATCTCCATCGAGAAGATGGCCAAGACCGCGCCTTCCGATGGCGTCGTCCGCGGAAATCTCTCTCAGATGAACGTCATCGACCTGATGCAGTCCCTCGAGATGGGACGCAAGAGCTGTCAGCTTTCGCTGAGCAATGAAGGCGAAAAGTGTGAAGTTTTTTTCGCCGAAGGCCAGGTCAAGCACGCCACCTACGGATCTCTCGTCGGCGATCAGGCGGTGTTCAAAGTCTTGCGTTGGACCGGCGGCAATTTCCAGATCAACTTCGAAGGCAAAACCGACAAGGAAACCACCCAGCTCAATACTCAGGGGCTTTTGATGGAAGGCTTGCGCCTGCTGGACGAGTCGCAGCGCGATGCCGGCGGGGAAGCGGAAGCTGCGAGCGCCGAAGCGGATTCCGTCGCCGCGCCGCGTGCTTCAAGCGTCGCCAGCCGCAGACGCGAAGAAGAGGAAGACGTCTTGCTCGATGGCTGACCGCGAGCCGATTTCGGCTGCCGTCGTGACCGTCAGCGACTCCTGCGCTCGCGGTGAACGTGAAGATCGCTCCGGCTCGGCAGTAGCTCAGTTGCTCGAAAACCTGCAATGTTCAGTCACGGCGCGCGAAGTTGTCTCTGACGATTCCATCAAAATTCAAAATGTGCTGATTCGCCTCGCGCGCGAGGTGCGTCTCATCGTGACCACGGGAGGCACCGGAATGGCAGCGCGCGATGTTACACCCGAAGCGACTATGGCCGTCTGCGACCGTCTTGTGCCGGGCGTTGCAGAGCGCATGCGCAGCGAAGGTGTGAAGAAGACTCCCTTCGCCGCACTCAGCCGTGCCGTCTGCGGCGTTCGCGGCAAAGCGCTAATCCTCAATGTCCCTGGCAGCCCCGCCGGCGCAGTCGAATCGCTGCAAGCCGTCGCAGATTTAATCCCCCACTCGATCGATCTGCTGAGTGGCAAAACCGAGCATAAGTAAATCTCTGTGTTCCTCTGTGTCCTCTGTGCTGAACACAGGGAAGCGGCCCGGTCACTTTTTCCCGGGGCCTAAGATAGCTTTTCCGGGAAACACATTCTCGACCATCTTGCCATCGTCGATGAGGACCGTTCCCCCCACCAGCAGGTAGTGCACTCCCACACTGGGCTCCATCGGATTCTGAAAAGTCGACCGATCGCTGATCGTCTGCGGATCGAACACCACGAGATCGGCATCCGCGCCCTCTTGCACCCGCCCTTTCAACCGCCCCGCCGCAGTCGACCGCTCCAGCATCTGCGCCGGCATCAACGTCATCTTTCGCAGCGCCTCCATCAAGGTCAGCGTCTTCTTTTCGCGCACATACTGCCTTATCACTCTCGAGAACGTCCCCGCATTCCGCGGATGCGCCGCGATCCCATCGCTCGCGATCATGATCAGCGGGTTGGGAATGACGGCATCGATAATCTGCTGCGTGTTGGCGAAGATCAGTACCCACTGCAGCTGGCTGGAGTTGTGCAGTTCCTCAAACCGCTCTTTGGTGAGATGCTCGCCGGTACTCGGAATCACCAGATCGCCGTAGTCGATGCCCTGCTTTTCGCGCCAGCCCGGATTGAACACCGCCGAGTTGATCGCCGTCATTCCGGCAATATACGGATACGCCTCGGTTGTAACATCAAGCCCACGGGCTCGCGCTCCCTCGATCATGGAAAGACATTCCAGAGAATCCTTCAGGCAGGTGCTGTTGATGTGAACCACGTGCAGCGGCGCTCCCGTAATCGCCGCGGCGGCAATCACCTCTTCCAACGATGCAATCGCCGATCCCGGTTCGACCAGTCCCGCGCTTCGCATGTGGGTATAGACCGGCATCTTGCGCTCGGCGGCGACGCGGAACATGTCGATCACCTCCATTCGACTCGCGCCCGGAGCATACTCGATCCCCATGCCCACTCCGAGCGCCCCCACGTCAAGTTCCTCACGCAAGCGTTGCTCGATGCGCCCAATCTGTTCCGGCGTCGCCTGCTGTTCGGTCGCCGGCCCGCTCTTGGGCAAGATCGTTCCCTCCGGCAGAGGCGCGCCGAACACCAGCGCCCGCGCCGCCAGATGGCTGGCCGTCGTGCCGTAGTGAATAAGCGAATGTCCTTCCTTCGCCTTCAGGAACTGCGCCACATCCGGCGCCCCGATCTCCATCTCCAGCGCCGTGGTTACGCCGTCGAACGCCTTCAGGCGTTCGCTGGGCAGATCCTGGGCATGCTGGTGGAGATCGATAAAGCCCGGCGCGACCACGAGTCCGGTCGCGGCAACTATTCGCTTCCCGCTCAACGTCGCTTCCGATATCCGCACAATCTTGCCATCGCGAATGCCGACATTGCGGACCGCGTCCAGCCCCGTCTCGGGATCCATCACCCGGCCGCCCTCGATCACGACATCGTATTTCTGCGCCGCTGCAATAGGGCAAAGCAAGAGCAAACAAAAAAACAGTTTCCACATGCGTGCCATCATAGCAGCCGCTCCCGCACCCTCCGCAATGCGTACCGTGACTTCATGGGTTTCTCTGCGCTTTCCAGGTCATCCCTCCGCGAACTCGGCGTTCAAAAAGAAAGCCAAGGTGACGCGGACGCCCCAGCCTCGACGAGGGACTCATCGGTGGTGAACTCATCCCCACCCCCACGCTCAACTACCACAACTCCGCCTTCGATCACGTACACTAACTCTTCCTTTGAAGACGCTCGGACACATTCTGGCGCGTTACACGGCTTGGATTCTCGGCCTTATGAAGGCTCTCGGCATCTGGGGTGTCTTCGTCATTGCCTTTGCCGATAGCGCACTGCTCGGCATGCCCGTGGATTTCATCGTCGCCACTTATGTCTACCAGGATCGCAAGCGCCTGCTCCTTTACATTGCGATGGCGGCGTTGGGCTCCGCGCTCGGCAGTATCCCCCTCTACATCATCGGTTACGTGGGTGGCGAGAAGGTCCTGCGCAAGCGCATTTCCGAAGAGCGCTTCCTCAAAATCCACGCCTCGTTCGAGGCCCACGAATTCTGGGCGCTGATGTTCCCCGGCATGCTGCCGCCACCCATGCCTTTCAAAATCTTTGTTCTTGGCGCAGCCGTTTTCGAAATGAAGTTTCGCGACTTCCTGGTCGCTATCTTCGCCGGAAGATTTGTGCGCTTTCTTGTGTTGTCGGTCCTGGTCTTGTGGTTCGGGCCCGAGATCGTCAGCCTGTTCGGAGGATTCTTCAGGCACCATTGGATCTGGGTCTTAACCTTGCTCGCCGGGGGCATTTGCGCCTGGCTGGTGCTGCGCAGGCGGAGAAGGCCGGGTTAACCGTCGTTGGCCTCAATGTGGTTAGCAGAAAAAAATTTCGGCCGCGACACAAGTCGCGGCCGAGACCTCTTGAAAAAGTTCTGAAAATCTCCTATGCGGCTGCCCGAGGTTCGCCGTGCAGTCTTCCAGCCACCGCCTGGATCAATAACGGCGCGCCAAACATAACCGCGGTAAACAGCAGGTCGCCTTCCACCCCGCGCCGGAAAAACGGCAGTCCGGCGTCATAAGACATCATCAATCCGCCGAAACTCCTGGGATACATTTCCCACGCCGCCCACACCGCAAAATTGCTGACCGCAAAAAACGAGATGGAACCAATCAACGCCGTGCCCGTGATGCGCACCGGCCCTGCCTCCTGTAGGGTCGTTCCCATCCATAGCATCGCGGCGTACCATGCCCACGTTACGAAATGATCCCAGCTGAACGGGTAGCGGTACACCAGCGTCGTCAGAATTACATCCGACGCAGCCAGCAGCGCCAGCGGAATCCATAAGCGCCGGCGCGGCGCGCGTGCTCCGAAAAACAGCAGCGACGCCTCTACCGGTGTAAATGCCATCGGATGGGGTATAAACCGAAACGCTACCGCGAAAAGAACAAAGATGTAGGCCAGCATGATCACCTCGCAGACGAAATCTATTCTGGGCGCTCCAAACCCAGCCGTCAAGAGAGCAAGAAATATTCTGGAGATATTGTCATCGCTGCCCCGGTTCGGGCACCACCATGCGATCGTTGTCGCCGAATATATCTCCCACCACGTGCAGATTCTTGTCCAGTTCGACCGCCGCGCCTAATGCGTTGCGCCTCCGGCCTCCGCGGATAGCCGCCGGAATTCCCACGAACCGCAGGTCCTGAAAATGCACGATGTACCCTTCCTCCGGCGCCTGTAGCGTCTCCGTCTCCGTTATCGGATACTGCGCCCAGTCCAGGTACACGCGTCCCAGATAAGAATTCTTCGCTGCTAAAGTGATCGCGGTCTCTTCCGGCTTGTAGCGAATCTCCATCTGCCCTTGCGGATCGACCTCCGGACCCAGCGAGTTCACCGGAGCCAGCGCGAAGAATGCCGGTGTCTCCACCACTCCATTCCATCGAAAGGGATTGACCCACGTCGGATACGCGGAAGCTCGCACCGGATCGGCATCGTTGTACGTGCGGGACTCCAACGCATTTACCGCTCGCCGATGTTCGTAATCGCGTACTCCCCACATCACAACCACTCCCATCAACGCCAGCGAAGCAGCCAGCCGCCCCCGCGGCCCTCGAGCCTGCGCTCCAATTTCTTTATCGATGAGCGAGAACAACGACGGAACCACCAGCCCAGCAATCAACATCACCAGCATGACCGGCTCAATGATGAAGACGATGTCCCACGAATACCACTTCTCCGAGAAAGGCCAGAATGGCCGCACCCCGTAGTTGTTCGTGAAGTCGAGCAGAAGATGGCTCAGTCCGGCCAGGCACGCAAAGCAGTACAGCCAGCCCCACCGCGGAGGCAGCTTTGGATCGTTGGTTCTCCGCCCCCTCAATCTCCAGATCAGGTAGACAAATCCAAGCACGACCGTGGCGTCAATGAACACTCCTAAGAACGAATGTGTGAACCCGCGATGGTGGCAAAACCCAAATGCCGGCCCCCCGATCCGGCCCAAGATGTCCAGGTCTGGAGCCTCCGCTGCCAGCGTCAACGTAAGCGTGGCCAGCGCAGTCTTGCGATTGAGTCCTGCGCGCCCCATGCAGGCGCCGGTCAGAAAGTGAGTAACCGGTTCCAAGAATGAAGTTATATCATCCCGCTTTGGCACATCATGGCAGCAGTAGGGGCGGCCGCCTCAATGTGGGAATGGCGGTGTCTGTGTGGGGGCCCCCGCCTAAGTGCGGGGATGCCCGCCTAAGTGTGGGGACGGCCGCCCTCGTCCGCCAGGCGCAGCCTGGCTATCTTGCCTGCTCCGGCGCCAACAAAGTCAACGCGTCCGGAACGACACTAATCTCCGCCGGCAGACTTCCCAGCAACTCTCCATCCGCTTCGACGTAAACTTTGGGCTGCGATTCGCCCGCTGAACTCGCAGGATAATCGCAGGCGGCTCTGGTTGCATACGCCAGCTCGACACCAGGGATCGCCCAGGGCCGGCGCAAAAGTCCGCGCGTGACGTAGGCCAGATAGGCGAGCCGGCTGCCGGTCTGGCAAAAAATCATTCGCATATCGTCGCGGTCCAGCGACGCTCCCGGCGCCAGCTCCTGCAGCACACCGCCGAAGTGACGAATGCGCACCGCCAGCAGCTCCGTAACATTCGTGTTCTTGATCTCGCTCGACCCAGGTTCCATGTATTCCACCCGGAAGCGAGTCATCGCATACGTGAACCACAGATGCCAGGCCTTCGCGTAATAGGCGGCCATCCCCAACCGCTGCTTAACCCCGGCGTGCAATTTGTAAAACAGATGCGCGTCAACTCCCAGCCCCGCCGCCACCACGAAATAGCAAGTGGTGGGCTCCCCTTGAAAGCCCATGCACCTTACTCTCCCCAAAGCCACTCGCCGCAGCGAGCCGCTCAAAGCCGCCTTCGCAGCCGCAGGCACGCGCAGCGGAATCCCCAGATCGTGCGCCAACGCATTGGCTGTACCCATCGGCAGCACTCCCAGCGCCACCGGCGTCCCGGCCAGCACCTGGGCGATGTTGTGAATGGTCCCATCGCCCCCGCAGGCGAAAATCGTGTCGCACCCTCCCGCAATGGCGCGCCTTGCTTCCTCCCCCGCATGATCTCGTGATTCCGTGGGAAACAGCTCAGCCTCAACTCCACCATCGCGAAATATCGTGAGCGCAGTCTGCAACTCCCGCTGCCGTTGCCTGCTCCCGCCCGAGTCCGGATTGTAGAGCAGCGCCGCCTTCCGCATAGCCTGATCGAAGCTGGATTGTACCTGACCAGGGAAACAAAAACGCCGCATAACGCCCGGCCGCGAGGCGGCGACAGAATGCAGCCCACCGGCGCGAGAAGTAGGTAGGGAGCTCGAATCGACGAGGCCCCGTGAGTCTCCACATCGCGGGCAGACTTACGCGGCATCGAGGCCAGCTAACCGCGCGTCGAATCGCACCCTCCGCATATAATCTTTTTCGATGCCCGCCGCAAAGGACCTGGGAAAAAAGCTCGAATCCCTCCGCGACAAAATTCGGCGCCACGAATACCTCTATTTCGTCCTCGATCAGCCCGAAATCAGCGACCAGGAATTCGACAAGCTGACTAAGCAACTCAAAGACCTCGAGGCCGAGCATCCCGACCTGATCACCCCTGACTCTCCCACCCAGCGCGTAGGCGGCAAGCCCCGCGAGGGCTTCGTCAA
>DASYYT010000117.1:0-5097 GCA_035949755.1 Candidatus Sulfotelmatobacter sp. | reverse complement strand
AGCGCCCAAATGCTCGACAACCCGCCAGCTGAGCCCTGAAAATAAAATTCCTTTCCATCCGCAGACCAGTCGCCGCAGCAGGCATCTGGAACGTCCGTCGCTAGCTCGCGCAATCCTGTCCCACCCGCGCCCACTTCCCACAGCTTGCTGTTTTCTTTGAAGAAACCGGTACCGAACCGGACGAGTTTCCCGTTGGGTGAAATCCGCGGCCAAAAAATCGTATCATTGGCGGTGGCCACTTTTCGGGCGCTGCTGCCGTCCGACGAGGCCAAGTAAAGATCCCGACCTGTGGCGTACACGAGTTGCTTTCCGTCGCGCGACCATGCCGCGTCTTGCGCCTCGAAATCGTCCAGCCGTCGCGGGGTTCCTCCCGGCAGCTCGATGGCGTAAAAGGGCATTTCCTGGCCGTATGCCGCCGTGCCGCCCATGAGCAAGGACGAGCCATCGGCGGAAATTGATGTTGGATAGATTTGCGGAAACGGCGCTGGGGAGGTGAGAGTCTCGCCGCCGCTGGCGGAGACCTGCGATAGCAATGGCACTACGCCGACAAGTTCAGTGAAGTAGATTCTCTCGCCATCGGTCACCAGAGGGGTCGGCCCCACTTCGTTGCCTTTAACGCGACCGTCGCTGGTCAAGGGCTCGATGCGTACCACGTGCGGCGCGGCGGTAGCGCGCTCAAAGAATACTCTCCCCACAATTCCTGCTACTGCAAATACCACGGCAATCGCCATACCCGCCCAGATCCACGTGCTCTTCCGTAAAGTGGCGCTCTGCGCAGCGCCAGCGGTTTCTTGCACGTCAGCGGTGCTGCTGACGCCTGCTCCCGGCACCGAGGAGGAATTTGTTCTCTCCCGCCGCGCGCGCTCCAAGTCACGCCGCAACCGTTTCAAGTCTCCGCGCAGTTCGGCGGCGGACTGGCAGCGTAGCTCGCGATCCTTCTCCAGCGTCTTCTCGATGATTTCCCCGAGCCGCGGTGGCAGAGATGGGTTCAGCTGCTCCACCCGAGGGGGAATGCGGTTCAAAATGGCTTCAAATACCACCGCAGTGCTCTGCCCATCGAAGACACGCTGCCCCGTAGCCATCTCATAGAGCACCGCGCCGAAGCTGAACAAATCGGTGCGTGGGTCCAGCTCGTCACCGCGGGCCTGTTCAGGAGACATATACGCGACAGTGCCCACCATCGAGCCGGGGCTGGTAAGCACCTCGCTGGGGCCTTCTTCCCCCAGAGTTTTTGTGGCTAACGCGCTAGCGCTCACCGGATGAGCTGCGTACATCTTGGCCAATCCGAAATCGAGAATTTTTGCCTGTCCCGCTCGCGTGATGAACAGATTTGCAGGCTTGATGTCGCGATGGATGATGCCGCGGGAGTGTGCCGCTGCCAGTGCGTCGGCCAACTGAGAGCCCCATTCCAGCAGCATCTCGATGCGCACCGGCTTGCCGGCGATTTTGTCCCGCAGAGTTTCCCCTTCGAGGTACTCCATGGCGATGAAAAGGCGATCCTCATCCTTGCCGATTTCGTGGATGGTGCAGATGTTGGGATGGTTGAGCGCGGATGCTGCGCGGGCCTCGCGACGAAATCGCTCGAGCGACTGCGTGTCGCTAGCCAGATCTTCGGGCAGGAACTTCAGGGCCACGAACCGGCCGAGGTCGGTATCCTCAGCTTTATAGACCACGCCCATGCCGCCGCCACCGAGCTTGGCGAGAATCCGGTAATGCGAGACGGTCTGTCCTTCAACCGAACGCAGCATCGGAATGAGTGTTGAATCGCTCGCGAAGGAGGCCTTGCGCACGGCTGCTTCGATGGCGGGCCGCTCGAGAAAACTTCCCGCTTTCTCATCGGACGCCAGCAAAGAGCGAACTTCGTGTTCGAGCGCTGCATCGCCGCCACATGCCTTCCTCAAGAAGTCTTGTTGCTGATCCGGCGGCAGGTTTAGCGCCGATTCCAGCAGATCCTCAATCTGTTTCCATCGCTTCGGATCCATTCGGGGCTCCCTGTGTTAACTCGCGATACAGCCAGTCGCGCGCGGTCCTCCAGTCGCGCATCACGGTAACGCGCGATACTTTGAGCACTTCCGCTATTTCTTCGGCGTTAAGTCCGCCAAAGAAGCGGAGTTCCACCACGCGGGCTTTCCGCGCGTCGACGCGGGACAGTGTTTGCAGAGCGTCGTCAAGCGCGACTAGGTCTTCTTCCCGGTCCCTGCCCACCACGGCGGTGTCATCCAGCGAGACATGCGCAATCCCAGCGCCTCGCTTGAGATTGTGGCGTCGGGCATGATCCACGAGGATGCGCCTCATCATCTGTGCGGAAACAGCGAAGAAGTGCGCCCGGTTCTCCCAGCGCATGCGTTTGCAGTCGGCGAGCTTCAAATAGGCTTCGTTCACCAGTGCGGTCGTTTGCAGACTGTGCCCGCTGCGCTCGGCGTTCATGTAATGACGCGCCAATCGGCGAAGTTCGGCATACACGATCGGCGTCAGTTTGTCCAAAGCACTTTGGTCCCCGCCACTCCAGGCTTGGAGCAGGACGCTGATCTGCCCTTCAGGAGACGTTTTCACGCCAGATTCCCCGAAATTGGCACCGTTGCTGGAAGCATCGGATTCGCTGGGATTATAGACCATTCCGCGGCGACTAAGACGCCCGGGGCGCGCGGTTGATACGTTTTATCGGCCGTTTGCGCCTATTTGGACAGGGCGTTTCCTAGAGAGTGCGTGCAAGCCAGTTGTCCAGAAGCGGCTTAACCGTGCGACTGGAGCGCCCATCGGCAGAAAAGGAGACAAAGACATGAGAGCCACAATATCGAGGATGTTTAGCAACGTCGCGCAAGCGCTGAAGCTCAAAACGGGAATTCGGGACAAACGGGGCAGGAACATGGGTACGATGAAAAGAGCGGGCCTCTGCGTTGTCGTGGTGTTGGCTGTACCGGCGCTGGCAGCTTTTCTTGTTTTGGTTCCAGGCGCTCGGGCGGCGAAGGCTGCGGCCCAGGTATTCGTCGTCACATTTAGCGGAGAGTTCGGCACGGTGAACCTTTCTAACGGTGTGTTCCGCCAAATCGGCGCGAACGTGCCCGAAAGCCTGGGCAATTTGGTTTGGGCGAACGGCACGCTGTACAGCTTAGCCACCGGCGGGAGCAACGTCGGCGATCTTGTGAAGATCAATCCTTCGACAGGCCAAGTTACTGATGTCGGCCCAACGGGCTTGGGTCCCGACGCTTTTAGCCTGGGCGGAGTTGGCGGGAATCTCTACCTTACCGATTTCAACGTGGGCGGAGGCGTGCAGAATCTCTATTCCGTTAATCCAGCGACGGGCGCGGCAACGCTAATCGGGCCTACGGGCGTCCCGGCCGATTTAGTCGCTCCGTTCACGATTATCAACAACAGCTGGATTGTCCTCTGCGACGAGACCATCACCGGCGTGGGTGGAGAGCTCTACGTAACCTTCGATGAGGTCTCCTTCGATCTCAAGCGTCAAGATTCAACCTACTTGAATGAGAAAGCCCTTATACCGGCGGCGCTCTACGAGGTCGATTCTTCCGGAGCAACGACGGAAATCGGACCCACAATCTGGAACGGCGATGGGGCAGCGGAGGTTGGTGGGAGCACGTATCTCTTTAGCGTGGGGATCAAGGCATGGACCAACAAGTCCGGACCTCTTTCCGCGACGCAAGTACAAACAGTGGATCTGGGCTCGGGCGATGCCACACCTGTTATGAGTGATGGCACGGCCGTCTACATAACCGAGGGAGAAGGGGTTGCCGGAGCAGCCCCAGTCCAGCCGTGAACGAGCCTTCGTTATTGCTCTGTTCTGGCTTGGCGACAACACGACCGCGCGCAACGGCGAGGGCAGAGCTTGGAATGCTCTGCCCTCTAAAACTGTCGCTCACTGCAGTCTGGCGTCATTTTGCGTGAGCCGGTTAATTTCCTCTGTAGGTGGTTGCTCGTCCATCTCTGAAGCTGCCCTAAGACATCGTCAAGAAATCTCAGGGAAGCAGATTTGCCATCAACGATGGGGAAATTGTTTTCCGTCTTTGCGCCAGCTGGCGGCGGCAAGCGCCGATTGCTTCTCTCCCCTCAGGAGTTCCGCATACCTCAAAGGAACAGAGAGTGCTCGCGTTCAACGCATATGAGACAGCAACGCTTGGTTTGGTACCAGGCGCTCATCGCGCTTTTTCTTGAATCGCTGAAATTGTAAGTTGCTGATTCGAATGAGCGACCTGAGACATAGGTGACAGTTCGTACCGGACACATAGGTTACACTCCCTGCCCTTTTTGGGGAGGGAGCCATGCCTTGGAAGGAGTGTTCGGTGATGGACGAAAGACTGCAGTTTGTGGCTCGCCGGCTAGCCGGCGAAGCGATGGCCGAACTCTGCAGTGAGTTCGGCATCTCGCGCAAGACGGGCTATAAGATCTTCGATCGCTATCAGCAGTGCGGTGTTCAAGGTCTGACCGACAGAAGCCGCCGCCCCTGTCGCTACGCCAATCAACTTCCGTTCCAGGTGGAAAACTACATTCTGAACGTCAAGCAGGAGCACCCCAGCTGGGGTGCTCGCAAAATTCGCGAGCGCTTGCTCCGCAGGTTTTCCGGCATCCCCCTCCCGGCCAAAAGCACCATTCACGCGGTGCTCGATCGGCACGGCCTGGTCGAGCGCCGTGGTCGGGCGCGTCGGCGGGCGCAGGGAACCGCTCTATCGCTGGGCCAGCGCCCCAACGAAGTGTGGTGCACCGACTACAAAGGCGAGTTCTTGCTGGGCAATCGCCAATACTGTTACCCGCTGACCGTCACCGACCACGCCAGCCGTTTCCTGCTCACCTGCGAGGCGCTTTCCTCCACTCGGGAAGATTACGCTTTCCTCGCATTTGAGCGGCTTTTCCAAGAACGCGGCCTGCCCGCCAACATCCGCAGCGACAACGGTGTGCCCTTCGCTTCCGCGCACGCCTTGTTTAACTTGAGCAAGCTCGCCGTCTGGTGGCTGCGGTTGGGAATCGGCATCGAACGGATCCAACCCGGCTCTCCCCAGCAAAACGGTCGTCATGAGCGCATGCATCTCACACTCAAGAAAGAGGCTACCAAGCCCGCAGCGGCCAACTTCCTGCAACAGCAAG
>DASYYT010000116.1:0-9083 GCA_035949755.1 Candidatus Sulfotelmatobacter sp. | reverse complement strand
CGCCGAATCCTTGCCCGGATTATCGAGCACGATCGAGCACTGCAGGGCTTCATAGACTCCGCTGGTGATCCCCCATCGGGAATGCGTGAAGTAAAAAGTGTCTCCGGCTTCGAGTGCGAACGCGGTCAGCTTGCAGGAAAGCGTGAGTGTTTCCTGAAAGCGCAGCCGCATCAGCGCGATCTTCGCCAGGCGCTGTGCGGTCCACACTGAAGTCGTGAATTCGAAGTTTGCGTCCTGCCAAATGACCTCGCCCGCGTCTTCTGTGTTCAAATAATTTGGCTTGCCAGCCAGGCCGTTGGCCTGGTAGGGCGGATAGCTCTGCGAGTGCCAGGTGCCGGGTACCACCGTCAAGCTGATCGCCGCGGCTGGGCTCGCCGGCAGATACGCGGGCACATAGGTGCCCTTGATGCTGTTGGCCACTTCCCGCTTGGAGAGGCGGAAGTCGCCTTTGATCGGGCCGCGCAGATCGTTGTCGGTCAGCGAGACCGTTGGCGTGATGTAGGCGCCGGCGAAGACGTGCCACTGATCTCCCGGTGGAATTACCCAGCCGGCCATCGATCCGCAGAGCGCACCGAGCACATTGCCGCGCGTCGAAGACTGATCGAACATGCCGTTCGAGGAATAGAGATTTTCATAGACCTTGGTTCCGTCCGCGTTCCAGATGATTAGCTCCTGCTCTTCGCACACGTTGGCTGCGGCGATCACGGAGGCGGTGTCGATCGAGGCCGCAGACGTGCCCATGCCGTAGTCGGAATCCTGCAGGTAATCGTTGACCACCAGGGCCGGGTTCGAAGGATTGAGCGCGTGAGTCGAGCGCCCGAGACAGTGCCAGGTACAAGTGCCGTCGGTTGTCGTGCCGCTCACGGCGGTGCTGAAATTCGGATAGCTCGTTCCCGTCGTTCCCACGGTGGAGAGGATCTGCAGGTAGCCGATGGGTGCTTCGATGACGAGCTCGTTGCCGGCGCCGCTGTAGGCGAAGCTGGCTGGCCATCCATCATTGACTAGCCTGCGGCCCGAGAGTTGGGGCGCTGCCGTGTTGCCGTTGTAGACGGCCGCAAGCGGGTAGGCGGTGTTGAACCAGGTGACACTGCCATCCGTAAGTGTGGTTCCAAGCGTGTTGCTGTAGTCCTCAAAATCCGGCCGCGTGCTGCCGGTCACCCCCGAACTGCTGTTCGAGTTGAACCAGATCACGCCGTTGTTGTCCACAATGTAGCCGTAGGGCGTGTAGCTGGCGCTGGCCTGCCAGGCGGTGATGATGCGCGGATCGATCAGTTTTTTCCCGGTCACCAGAAATTGAATATTGGGAATCTGTCCCGAGGGATAAATCCAGGTTTCAGCGCTGTCGGCCCGCAGGATTACGTGCACTTTGGCGCAGCCCTGTTGCAGACAGTTCCCCGGACCGACAGGTCCGCCTCCGCCGCCGCCACCTCCACCCGAAACTGGCCCGATCGTAGCCGTAGCCGCCGCTCCGGATCCGCCGCCGCCAGAAAAACTCACGGTCGGAGCCGAAGTGTAGCCAGATCCGGAGTTCGTCACATACACGGCGGTAACCTGGCCCGAGCCAGGCGCCACCTCGGCTATGGCTGTCGCACCTGAACCTCCTCCGCCAGAAAAACTCACGGTCGGCGTGCCCCCGTAAGAGTGCCCTCCGGCGGTTACGGCGACTGAGGTCACTCCATCCGTGCCACCGCCGCCTCCGCCTACGCCGCTTGCTCCGCCCCACGCCGGATCGACGCTCTGCAGGTTCGGGAAGGGCTGCGCCCCGTTGCCGGGCTTTCCGGCATCGAACTCGAAGAACATGTGCTGCCAGTAGAAGTCGTTGTTTACGACCGAGGCGTCCGGCTGAATTTGCCAGGGAGTGTTCGGAAGAGAGGAATTCTCGCTGATGTCGCTCGCGAAGTTGTAGACCGTTCCGTCGATGATCACAGCATCGAAGCTGGAGATCTCGTGCCCAGCCAAGGTATAGATCAGGTGGAGGAACTGGCTGGTCGTGGCCTGATTCTGGCTGGGCGGAAAACTTGCATACGTGAGCACGCCGGCGGTCTGAAATTGTCCGTAGATGGCGCGGCGATAGGAAATGGCGTTGGCTGGGCTGATGGAGTTCGCCCCCAGCACCGGCTTAAGCGGCGGCTGCAGAGCCATGCCGATACCCGACAGGGCCATACTGACGCCGACGCCCAGCATCGCGCTCATCAGCGTCGCATGCCCCTCGATAGCAATCAGGCCAGCCGCCTGTAATCCGGGCACTGCGGCCAGGGCAATCCCGCCAATGATCATTCCAAGTTCTTCGGCAGTTTTGCTCATCCCACCCGCCAGGCGCGTTTCCAACGATGTATGCGAACCAACACCAGGCCTTTGCTGCCGGCGCAGGAAGCAAAGCGCGCATCGAGACTCACCACGCCGATCGCGCCTTGCGCGGTTTCGTTGTCGAGAAAGACCAGGTCACCGCGCTGCGCGAGCGTGACCGGAATTTCGGGCAGCCCGAGATTGGCCGCCGTACTCGCAATGAAGAATTCAAAGCTCGCGCCGTAGATCTCAGCAGCGCCGGCCTCGTCGGAGTACTTGCCGCGGTAGTTCGCGGCCGGATCCGTACCGGTGATCGCGCGAATGCAGTTGCACGCGTGCAGTGCGCAGTCGAAAACTCCCCACTCGAACTCAAGCTGGCGCGCGCTCTCGATGATCTGGCCGAGACGAAAACGCCAATCCGGAACTCGCTGCAGGCTCATTTCAGTTGTGCACGAACACGTTGCAGACCTGGCGCCAGATCATCGAGGGCGTGCTGTATCCGGTTCCTCCGGGGATTCGCGCCATGATGCTGCAGACGCCGGGAGAAACCCCGGTCACATTGTTGGGGTAGACGTATTGAAAAGTTGCGATCGCCGGGTTGCTGGAGGCCATGTCGAGAGTGAAGTCGTGCCCTGAACCTGCACCCGACGGCTTGGTCTTGGTGCTGCCATCGGAGTAGTGAATCGTGACCTCGACCGTGATCGACGCACCCACTGCCACACCTACAGAGGAAGGCGTGACCGTCATGTAAACCGGATAGGGGCTTCCACTGTCATTGTCCGGGTTCGGCCAGAACAGCTGGACGTTCTGGATTGAGTCGACGAAGCTGAAGCCGAGATCTCCGGGATAGCGCAGTTGCTGGTCGGGATCATCGAAACGGTGATTGGGCGCCAGGTTCAGCGAGAGCAGCGTGTTCTCGCAAGTCAGCGAAATGGTTGAGGTCTCTCCGCTGTCTGTAAGACTCGGCACGTCCAGCGCGCCCGCGAATACTTGCACCGGATCCCCGAGCAGGTTGCCATTCGAATCAAAGAGGCCGTACCAAATCGTGCAGCTGCCCGCGATCCGCACCTGGCCCACCGCTTCGCTTACCAGGCTTGCTGGAATGCCGCTCAGCGAGAGCGTGATGTTCTGTGCCTGAACTTTGGTCGTCTGCGGGATTGCCGAGAGCCTCGCCAGCCACCCTAGCCCGGTGAAGGCCTGGCCATAAGGGAAGGTTGAAGCTGGATTGGCCGGCGGACCGGCGGGAGTGATTGTGCCGACACCGCTCCAGAGATAGAGCGTGTTGTCGGCGAATGCGATCTTCGCAAATTGCGCGATGGTCACCGTTTTGGCGGCGATCGCGGCCAGCATGGCAGCTGAAAGGTTGCGCGGCATGATTACTGCGAATCGAGGATTGCCGCGGCCGCGGCTCTCCAGGCTTGCTTCAATACGTCCGGGAGTTCGGCCCATGTCTTGGTCTGAAGAGGCAAGTACACGCGCGAAGGCGATGCGCAAAAGGCTTGATAGGAGCGCTCGGCCGCGGCTTCGATTCGCTCGCCTTGTTTTTCGCCTGACGCCACTTTAGATCGCTTCCTTTGCTTTGAAGCTGACGGTGTAGACCTTGTTCTTGTCGACCTTCCAGGGGAGCGTATTGTCCTGCAGGCGGAACGTGCCTTTGCAGTTTGTGGTGACGATGGTGGTCAGGCTGGGAATGGTCTCGCGGATGTTGGGAAAAATCTGCAGAACGACTTCGCCCAAACTATCAGTCGAGGCGTTCTGTAAAATTTTGTAGATGCGCTGCGGGTATCCCGGCACCGTGAGCTGGATGTAGTCGCCGGCCACTGCCCAATTGGCGATGCTGGCTGCGGCGCCTCCGACATTGAGCTGATTGAGTCCCGCAACGTTCGCGCCGCCGATCGAGACTGGCGATCCGCTCAGCGGGCCTTGCGGCGTCGGCCGGTTGTAATCGCCTATCAGGAAGGTCCCAAACTTGCCGAACAGAGCGCCCAGAAACGAAATCCACTGCTCCGCCTGGGCGTAGAGCATGGGCGGAAGGTTGGCCTCAATGCGCAGCATCTGTCCAAGCCACTGCTGCTCCTGTTGGCTCAAAGTGAACGGCGACTCGGTTTCACCCACGACGTTCACTTCCGACATAGTGAAGTCTTGCGGACCGAGGCCGGAGATGGCCGGCGCAGTGAGCGGATAAGTGATTCCCACGAGAGGAGCCGTGACCGAAATTAAAAAAGATTCGTGTGAGGAGCGGATTGCGCCCGCGCCGTTGCTGAGCGAAACCAGAGCGGCTTCATGAGTCGAGCGGATTGCCATTTAGGAAACCGCAGAGATCACCGGGCTGGCCGCGTCCGCGGCGCTTGCCGTCCAGGCAGAGGAAGTGTTCGGATCGGTTCCGAAAAAAGCCTGCTGCCAGGTGTAGCTGGAGTTCACGGCGACGGCCGCACTGAGTCCGTTGGTCGAACCCGATCGCACTCCATTTTCGAAGGTGTGCGCGCCGGCATCGTCTTTGCGAACGTAAGAAGCCCGTACCACGCCATTCACCGTTCCGGTAAAGCCTGCGGCGCCGACGGCATAGCCCTCCGTCGAAGGAAAGCTGGCGGTCGAGACGTAGGTCGTGTCTCCATCGGGAGGGACGTCATCGACGCACTGCCAGTTTGCCGAGGCGCCGTTGGGCGTGAACGTCGTTGCATAGCCTGCGCCATTCGGCATCTTGGTGTAGATCCGCGTCCCTTCGCCGAGAACCGCGTTGGGCGCGCTGCCGGAGGCATCGTGAGCGTGGAAGTCGTCGAAGCGCATTGCTGAGACCCCAGCAGAATTGCTGATGAAACCAATTGCGACCTGGTTAGCATAGGCATTGCCTGTAGTTTGAGTGACGACACCGGAGGCGCTGATCAGGGCGCCGCCGCCCGCCGGTGCGCCGAGCCATACATTTATTGAACCACTGGCGTTGATCACCGCTTCGAAATCGATGAAGTAATATGCGTTCGCGACGATGACGCCGGGAGCAGAAGTTGCCAGCTTCGTGCCAAGCGCCCCATTCCATACTTCGAGCGCTCCGTTGGCGTTCACGGCGAGCGATACCTGACCATTTCCGGAATCTTTAAAGCTAAAAAAGCCCTGGCTTCCCGAAGTGGGCAGCGATTCGAACAGCACCGCGAACGACGCGATCGGCTCCGGGGAATCGGCGCTGTAGTTCTTTAGCTTGTAGGTCCCGGGTCCGGCCAGGCGCACGCCCTGTCCCACGCAGTTCGGGGCGGCCGCGTAACGCGCGTAAGAAGAGCTATACTGCGGCGTTCCGACGATCGTGTCCCAGCGTTCGCCGGTGGTCGTGTAGTCGTCGAATCCGTCCCAGATGCAGGAGTACATGAGTCTTTAGTCTCGGGCCCGAATGGGCCGTTTACTGAAGTCGATGGGCTGTGAAATCATGCGGGGCGAGGTGAGGAGTGCCACATGAATATGAAAGCAGTGATCATGCTGCTCGCTGTGAGCGTGCCGGCATTCGCCTTAAAGAGCCGGGAGCGAACCTTCCCTCAGGATTGCGATGTGGTCTGGAAAGCCTCAATGGCGGTAGCCAAAAGCGAGCAGTACCGAATCATCAGCGTGTCGAAAGAAGAGCAAATCATCTCGCTCGAAGTCGGTGGATTTATCGCTGGCGAACGCATCGTCTCGCTGAATCTTTCCAGTCTGAACGGCGACGGCTGCACAGTCGCAGTGCAGAGCAAGTTCTCCGGACTGATTCACTCGGACGGCCCCGATCTGTTGCGAAGAATTGAAGTGGAACTAGTCGGCAACTGGCTCGATCGCGAGTCCAAGGCTTTCCGCCATTTCCAAAACTGCATGGAGTTCACCAAGGACGAGAGTAACTGTCAAAAACACTTGCGCAAGGATCTCGATCGCGAATCGGCGAAAGCAGCCAACTCCCATCCAGCCACCGACAGCAAGCCATCACTGGACAGGTACTGGCCCAATCCGCCAACTGCCGCTAAGAAGGACAATCCATGAGAATGTTTCTTACAGTCCTCGCCTCGCTCGCCATCCTCTGCGGTGCTCTTTTGGCCGTCGCAAGCATCCCGGAGTTAAGCTCTGGCGGTCTTGGTGACTTCATCGGCTCACTTCTTCTAGCGGTGATCGGAGGCGTGCTGTGGATTCTCACTGAGATTTCGCGTCAGATGGAAGCTAGTGCGGCGTCCGTCGCTGCACTTCCGCAGATTCCACCACCGCGCGCATGACCGCATGAGGCAGTGCTGCCGAGACCGCCCGCGCAATTTTCTCCTCCACTCCGATCTCGCCTCCCTTGGCGTCGATGTTCAGGTTCACCGCGGGCATGGCGCCGCTGCGTAACATTGAGCTGGGCGTGATCGAGGCGCCAGCCGGAACGTTCATCAGCTCCGGACCTTGCTCGCCGACCCAAGCCAGCCCACCGGGGGCAAAATCCGTACCGGCTGCATAGCCGGGCACGACTGAGCCCAGACCGATGCCGCCACCGCCGGCCGCCTGGCTGATGCTGCCGATATTCGTTGCTGCTCCGGCCCCACCGCCAAAGAATCCACCGAACAAATTTCCGAGGCCTCCGCCGGTCAGCAGGGAGGCAAACATCTTGTTGAGCATGAACTTCAGCGCCATCTGGTCGAGATCAAGGAAGAAGCTTCGCCAATTGCTCCGGGCACCGGTCAATACCTGCGCGGTCTCTTCTTCAAATCCCTGCAGTCCTTTGTTCAGCATGTCGAAGGTGTTCTGCGCGCTCGAGCCCTTGCTTCCCTGGCCTTCCAGTTGCAACTTGAAAGCCTGCCAGCCTCCGCTGAGGCCGCCCTTCTCCAGCATCTTTTCCAGAGCATCCGTGCTCTTGGCCATTTCCTCGCGGGCTTTCTGCAGGGCCGCCGTGTACACCTCGGCCCCGTGCGAGGCGTCCTTGAAGGTGCCATCCGCATTTTTGAGAATGAGATCGAGTTCCTGCTGCGCCAAGTGGAACTTCTGTTCGGGCGTGACCAGATCCGCATAGGCCTGCGACAGTAACTTGACCTGGGCGGTTTGGTCTTTCGCGAAAGTATCAAACTCTGCTCCGGTCGTGCCTCCGGCAGCAAGAGCGGCAGCAAGAGTGGAAAGAGGGGAAGCTGTTGCGATCGACGCCGGGAGCGCCGGCGACGGCAACTTGATCTCGGGTGCTGTGATCTTGAACAGAGACGCCATCTGCTGCTCGACTTCTTCTAAAGACTTGCCATCAAACCGCAAACGGAACGAGATCGGGCCGATCCGATTCCACAGATTGGTCAGCGAGATGACGTTTTTCTTCACTGCGGCATCGAGCGCAGCATACTGATCCTCCGGCGGTTTCGCGGCCTCGAATACTTTTTTCAGGCTCTCCGCCCACTTCTGCGTGGCCCCGTCCGCTTCCTGGATGGCCGCGACTTCTTTTTTCAGGGCCTCTTCGGCCGCCTTAGCCTTCTCGTCCGCTTCGAGGGTCGAGACGCCTTTTTCTACATTCAAACTAGTCTGGTAGAACCGGAGTGCATTTTCGGCCAGGGTGATTCCGGCCTTGTCACCCGCCGCCTGCATGTCGTGGAGATAGGCGGTCGCAATCTTGATATCGTTCTGGGCGAGGGTCAGCGCCTCGTGGGTGCCTTTGAAGCGGTCGGAATTGAGCGCCTCGTCGAAAGCGTCGCGCATGTCATTCAGCGTGTCCTTCATGTTGCTGAAGGCCTGGGTGCCGAAAGCTGCATCGTGCGCGCTGGGCAGGTTGAGGCCATTCATCTGGCTAAACAGGTCGATAATTTCCGTCCAGCCCTCGAACACATGGTCAAAGAAATCGGCGCTTCCGGCGGTCAGTCGCGTCCAGAAAGCGTTTGCCTTTTCAGCCGCCATCTGCTCGGCCGCAAGGGCTTTTTCGATCTGATCGATGCCCTGTTTGGCCTCTTCTGCCCCTTCGAGGCGAATGCGCAAAGTCTTATCGTTGCTGGTAAGTTCCAGAATCTTTTTCTGGATGCCGCCGAGAACATCGGTAATTGTCTCGTTGGTGGTTTTGGAGGACTCGGCAAGTTTTTCCTGAGCCGCGCGCGCCTCCGCGATCTTGCTCGTGACCTTGTCGAACAGCTCGACCCCGGCAAAGGCTACTGCCCCAAAAGCCACGCCTCCGAGAGCGCTTTGCAAAGCCTTTCCGAATGCGGGAAAAGTTTCGACCAGTAAGCGCGTCATGGGCCGATTAATGTGGATGCCGAGCATCTCATCGATCGAGCGGAAGGCCTCTGAACCGTCGCGGGCACTGCGCTTCATCTCGGATGACATGTTCAGCGTCTGCTGGTTGATCAGGCGGAAGGCCTCGGGCGAGCCCTTCTCCAGGCCGCTGAGATCGTAGCCGAGCCCGACCAGAATGGTGGCGAGAGTGGTAGCCATTGTTTTTTTATCGAACCAACGTGTCGATGCGGTCCAGCGCTTCCTTGGTGCGGTCGTAGAGTACTTGGACTGCGGCATCCGAAGAGGAATCGAATGCCGGTTTCAGCCAGGGATGCGGGGGAACGTCGTGCGAGCCCAGCTCGATCTCACGGCCGCTGCGGCGCCGCTGTTTGGCCGATCCAAAGCGCGACTTCCAGGAATAGCCGGGCATGCCGTGTCCGCCTTCCACGAAACGCGCGTAAACTCCGGGCGAGGTCGTCGAGTCCTGCCGGCCGGCATAGCGTCCGCGCTTTCGCGTCTTCAGGCCCGGGCCGGGATAGCCGGGTCCGACCAGCACGCGGTTCGCACGGAAGTCTCCGGAGATGCGCACCTGGACGATGATGTCGTCGGCCAGTTCGCCGGTTCGCCGCGGCGCCGAA
>DASYYT010000115.1:0-30075 GCA_035949755.1 Candidatus Sulfotelmatobacter sp. | reverse complement strand
GTCGCAGAGTAGACCAGATGCGACATCTTGATCGCGGGATAGCTAAACGCCCATGACGGTACCGACAAGTTCACGTAATTGCTGTAGGCGCTCTCGAAGACATTTACGATGAGCATGGACGTGGACGGCACGGAGATGTTGAGATAGCTCTGGTCGGGATAGACGCCGGGGTTGAGCATCACATTCGCACCCGTTTTTTTGGCTGTGATGTAGTTGGCCAGCGGCTGATAGTAGGAACTAACATACGAAGCCGCCGAAGCAGTTTCGTCGACGAAGATCCCGTCGATCGCGGGATACCAGGAATAGTACTTATCAACTTCAGATTCGACCGTCCCCAGCGAGCGCTTCCCGTATTTTGTGTGCACGTATCCGATGACGAGGAATCCGGTCCCGGCGTTGTGCACGGTGTTGATGGCAGCGGCATAGTTCGGATCATAGGAGTTTCCCGGGCCGCTGCTGGGATTCATGATGAGAATCTGCTGCCTCCCGGTGGGAAGGGGAGCATTGTCCACCGCCGAGTTCCATTGCGATGTTGGTTGCGAGGGATAGAAATAGGCAGGAATGGCAATATTCTCGCAAGTGCCCGCGAACGTAACGGCGCTGCTACCCCAGAGACAAGCCAGCGCAAGGCAGGGAAATATCGTTCTGAGTGCCCGCAAGTTCATTTGTGATCTCCTCTTTCGGCTGAAATAATCATCTTCCGATCGCGGCAAACGAGGGCACGATGAAACACCGCGCCCTCGACGTCAGATTGAAGCCGTCCTTATTGTTCGTACGCCCCCATATTGATCTGCCCGCTGCCGTTCACCCGCGCATTCCCCGCATAATCCAGCACCCCGACAGTATTGACGCCCAGATTCGTTCCCGCATTAAGCGCCGGCGATCCCGAAGCCAGATCGAAGTTGTACGGCGTCGTCGTGATGTTCACATACAGCGGATCGGCAAATTTGCCGTGCGCCTCCTGCCCCGAAGCAGTCTGGAACGCCGCGAATCCGCTAACACTCTTCGACTGCCACTCGAACAGGCTGCTCGCCCCGGCGGTGTCATAGTAGTCGTCGTAATCCATCGTGGCCGGGTTGGGCACACTCGTCGTGTAGTCGAAGACAAGATACTTCGTGGTAAGCGTGTAGTCGTCGAAGATATTGTTCTCCACCGTGTTGTTCGTCGCGTGGTACTGAATCTGGAATTCTCCCTGGCCGCTGCTGCCGAAAGTCCCATCATCCCAGAGAGAGTTGTTCACAATGACGATGTGGTCGCTGCCTCCCACATTTTTCGAATACCCTCCAATCGAAAGCCCGATGTACAGCGAGTGATAAATAATGTTGTTGCGGAAAATCACATAGCTCGAAACGTGTCCGGAATGCTCGCTGGCCATTTCGCTCAGATCGGAGTCATGGATCAGATTGCGCTCCACAATCACCCGCGTGCATCCGTCGCAATAGTACCCGTCAGCCCCGACCTGGTTGTGATAGATGGGGTTCGAGGTCGAGGTGCAACCCGCGAGCTGGTTCTGGAAGACCCAGCCGTCTCGGGCCTGATCGTAAGCCGAATTCGGCGACACGCCTTCGAATCCTATGTTGTCGAGGCAGATATTGTTGGCATCGTGGACATAGTTCTGCGCCTCAACGAAATACTGCACGTTCCCATCAAACGAAATGTTCTCGCTGCAGCCGGTAATGTTGTGATCGATCTCGTTGCCGTAGAAGGTCACATTGTTAATGGACGCCGGCGCCTGCGTGCCGTAGAGCGCCACGCCCAGCGCGTTCGCGGCATTGCAGCTCGTCAGGGTCTGCGCGATGTTGTGAATGTGGTTATTCAGAAACTCGATATTGGTTCCTGCGCCTTCGAAATCGATTCCGACCGGAGACTTGCCTTTGCTCGAGCTGGAGAAGTTCCGAATCTCGAATCCTTCAATGATGATGTAGTTGAACGTTCCTTCCAGGCTGAACAGGCCCGTCTGCCCGCTCGCGCCCACCGCCAGGCCGGTGCCGTCGACGATCGGCGCTTCGCCGGGATAGTTCTGGAACGTGATGTATCCGGAAGTCGCGTTCCCAGACGTCTTCATGGTGACGATTTCGTTGTACGTGCCGGCGCGCACCTGAACCGTGTCTCCTGGCGCAACGGTATTGGCAGCGTGCTGGATCGTGCGCCACGGCGCGCTCAGCGTTCCGGCATTCGTGTCATTTCCTGACGTGGAGACGTAATAGGTCTTGCCGGAGCGGGACGGCGCTTGAATCGTGACGGTCGCCGTTGCCGATTTCGTGGAGTCCGCCTGTGAGATCGCCGTCACCGAAACTGAAGCCGGACTCGGGATCGCGGAAGGAGCCAAAAAGAGCGCTTCGTTGGAAGTTCCAAGTATGGTCGTCGAGACTAATCCGTTGGTCGAGTTGCCGCCACTGATTCCGTTTACCTGCCAGGTCACGGCCGTATTCGTCGATCCGCTCACGGTGGCGGTGAAGGACTGAGTGGCCATTGTGGCCATGGTGATCGTACTGGGTGAGATGGTGACGCTGACTTGAGCCGCCGATGTGCTGACGGCTGCAGTAACCAGCGCCAGAATGAATAGGATTGAGCAAACTCCTTGCAGGCCTTTCTTCATACCATTCGCGAAACTGCGTTCCAGCTTCATGACCAAAATCCTCCTCTAGAGTGTTTTGGGCCCAAGTACGATTATTTACGAATGTAGTTTTCGAATACTTACGAATGGGTTCTTATTGGTTCAGATGAGACACCTAGGTCCACAGCTTGTCAAGCCATTTCTCCTGGAGATGGAAGCCGGGGAGATCCGGAGGAAAGGGTAACTGGGAAACCATAAAAAGGGGACGGCCGAAGCCGCTGTCCCCCGTGTTTCGAGCCGAAGCTAAAATTTTCTATCTGCCCAGCTTCTCGAAAAAGCGGCAGATGGTTTCAATCCCGCGGTAGAAGTTCGGGATGTGAAACTTCTCGTTGGGCGCGTGCAGATTGTCGTCGGGCAGGCCGAAGCCCATCATCACGCTCGGAATCTTCAGTACGTCCTGGAAATCGGTGACGATGGGAATCGATCCGCCGCTGCGGATGAACACCGTATCTTTCTTGAAGGTGTCGTGCAGGGCTTGCGTCGCCGCCTCGATGTACTCGTTATCGGTACTGACCACGCAGGCCGGGCCCTTGCTCCACACTTTTACCTTCGTCTCGATGCCTTTCGGCGTGTTCTTCTTTACGAAGGCCAAGTACTTTTTCAGGATGTCGTCCGGATCCTGATTGGGTACCAGGCGCATCGAGACTTTAGCTTTCGCCTTCGCCGGAATCACCGTCTTGGCGCCGTCGGCGGTGAAACCTCCGGGCATGCCATGAACTTCGAGTGTCGGGCGCGCCCAGGTGCGATACAGCACTGAGAATCCCGGCTCGCCCGTGAGCACTTTCGACCCCACCTCTTTTTTGCGGTATTCCTCTTCATTGAAGGGAAGCCGCTTCCAGGCCTTTAATTCCGCCGCCGTCGGCGCCTTCACCGCTTTGTAGAACCCGGGGATCAGCACCTTGCCCTTCGCGTCTTTCATCTTGCTGATCATTTCGATCAGGGCGAAAAAGGGATTCGGGGCAGCTCCTCCGTAAACGCCGGAGTGCAAGTCGGTCTTGGCTCCATAGGCCTCGATCTCGGTATAGACCAGGCCGCGCAGGCCGACGCAAAGCGTGGGCATATCGGGGGCGAAAAGTTCGGTGTCGCAGACCAGCGCAAAATCGGCCTTCAGCTTGGCTTTCTGCTTGCGAAGGTATTCCGCGATCGACTCGCCGCCCACCTCTTCTTCACCTTCGAAAAGGATCTTCACGTTCACAGGCAGCTTGCCGCCGCCAGTCTGCATGAGCGCTTCCAGGGCCTTCACTTCCATCCAGAGCTGCCCTTTGTCGTCCACGGCCCCGCGAGCGTAGATGTTGTTGTTGCGCTCGGTGGGCTCAAACGGCGGAGTGTGCCATTCGTCCAGCGGTTCGGCAGGCTGCACATCGTAGTGCGCATAGCAAAGCACCGTCGGCTTGCCCGAAGCATGCAGCCAGTCCGCATAGATGAGCGGATGCCCCTTGGTCGCGATCACTTCGACATTTTCCATGCCGATGCGGCGCAGTTCGCTGGCCACATAATCGGCGGCTTTCTGGATATCGGGCTTGTGCTCCTCGAGCGTGCTGACGCTGGGAATACGGAGCAGATCTTTCAGTTCGTTGAGGAAACGTTGCTGATTACTGCGGGCAAAATCCACTGCGGGAGAAGCCATAGATGAGTCCTTTCTTCAATCAATCCGGATCTCGGCGGATAGCGCAGGACCGCGCGTCGGGTATCCGAGGAAACCAATCAGTATAGCGCGGCAAGAGTCGATCATTCACCACGGAGGACACAAAGTCTGTGGGCCACATTAGCGCCGGGCCCGTCATCCCGAGAATTCCGGCGTCTAGCAGCGGCCCGAGAGCTCTAGAGGAATCTTGCCGGCGAAAATGCGGAGAGGTCATGCTCGCACTTTCCATTTGTGATCACGTCGGCTATGACTTGCGCGGTGATCGGAGCAAGCAGGATCCCGTCGCGATAGTGGCCCGTGGCGGCGTAATAGCCCGAAGTCGCGGTAGCGCCCAGAATCGGAAGGGCGTCGGGAGTTCCAGGCCGCAGGCCGGCCCAATCTTCCAGAATCCTGGCATCACGCAGCTGCGGCGCCAATTCGACAGCTGCGCGAAATAGGCGCTGGATCGCGGCCGGATCGGTTCGCTTATCGAAACCGGCTTCTTCCGTCGTCGTCCCCACCAGCAAACGGCCGTCGCTGCGTGGGATCAGATAGGCCTGAGGCGCCCGAATGACATGTTTCAAGAACGTGCGCGAAGGCATAACCAGGTACAGCATCTGCCCCTTGACTGGACGCGTAGGAAACGGATGTGGAGCAATCTGACCCGACCATGCTCCCGCGCAGTTTACGACCGTGTTTGAGTGGAACGAAGTCTTCCTGGTGGTGATGCCCGTGACCCGGCCTTCCGCAATAACGACGGCGGCGACCTCGTCCCCGGAAGAAAAATCCACTCCCCGATTCTTTGCCGTCTTCAGCGCGGCAGCGACCAGATTACGCGGGTCTACACATCTCTCCTTCAAATAAAAGGCTGGACGGTCGGGCCGTGCCAGTCGCGGCTCCAACTCTGATAGCGCTGTGGTCAGCGGACTGGAGTGCGTGAATTCCGGCTCTTCCGGCGCCGATGGAATCACAATCGTGCCGTACTCTCGCAAGTCAACATTCACCCCCGATTCAACCTGCAGTTCATGCACGAACTCGGGATACATCTTCGCGCTTGCCGTAGCCAGACCTCGCAATTCCGGCTGCGTCTCTGAAGAACAATCCACCAGCATGCCCCCAGCCGCATGAGAGGCTTCCCGCCCCGGTTCGCCGCGCTCTACGATTAGCACCGTGGCTCCCCGCTTGCGCAGTGCGATGGCCAGCGAGAGCCCGATGATCCCTCCGCCAATGACGATTACATCCCAGGTCTTCACGTCCGCATTGTAAAAGATTGGCGATCTTGCCATGCCGCTTCCGCAAACCGGCAGATGACAGGAGAGGGCCGAGTGCATAAAATGGCAGGCATGCACAAGCTGATGAAAGGCGCGCTGCTGCTGGTCCTGCTTGCTACTGCCAGTCTCACGCTGGCGCAAAAGGATAAAGACACCGAACCGACTTCGTGGCTCTATTTCAACGTCGTCAAGGACGACAACGGCAAGCCGGTGCGCAACGCGGCCGTCATCATGCATCCCGTGACCGCAGACGGCAAGCAGGGCCGCGGGGATATGGAGTTGAAAACCGACCCGGACGGCAAGACTAATTTTGATGGCGTCCCATATGGCAAGTTGCGCGTGCAGGTGATCGCTTCCGGTTTTCAGACCTACGGGGACGATTACGACATCAACAAAGACAGAACAGAAATCACCATCAAATTGAAGCGGCCGCAAGGGCAATTCTCGATTTACGACGACCACCCGAAAGACAGCAATCCGCCTCCGAAGCAGGACGCTCCGCCCCCAGACCAGAAAGACAAAAAGCCCAACTGAGACGGATTGCAGATTGTAGATTGCAGATGGATACCGTATTGCCCAATCTGCAATCTGAAATCTACAATCTGAAATCTGCCACTCGACATCTCGAGTTCGGGGTTTCCTCATGGATTACCTTCTGAAGACAGAACCGTCGACCTATTCGTTTGCCGACCTGCAGCGGGAAAAAACCACCATCTGGGATGGTGTCTCGAATCCCGTGGCCTTGAAGAATCTGCGCGCGATGAAGCCCGGCGAGCGCCTCGTGATCTATCACACGGGCGATGAAAAGAGCGCGGTGGGAACGGCGACGGTGGTTTCGGTGGATGCCTCCGATGCCAGCAATCCGCAGGTGAAAATCAAAGTTGGAAAGCCGATCGCGAAGCCGGTTACTCTGGCCCAGGCAAAATCCAGCAACGTCTTTTCGGAATCACCGCTGGTGCGGCAGGGAAGGCTGAGCGTGGTGCCGCTCAACGAAGCTCAGTACAAGTTTCTGACCGGGGAATAACCGGTGTTCCGAAGCAAATCCCCACTTCTCCCAAAGGCAGGAAGAAGTGGGGCACCCACGGCTCACAGTCTCACTTACGTTGCGGGCTTACGATGCTTTTGCATCGCGCCGGATCAGGGCCGAATCCAGGAAATAGCCCAGACCCAGAGTGAACGGGATGGCGCCGAAAGCCGCAGCCATCATGGCATCAGGTTCGACGCGCGCGATGATGGTGAAGGTCAGCATGAAGCCAATGGCGCCGGCAATGAGCAAAATCCCTGCCCGCCGCGAGCGCGCTGATTCAGAGAGTTCAGGTTCCATCGGAACGTTCACCCCGCGCGCCATCGCGGCCAGGCGCTCTTCGGTGCGCAGTTTGCGCACCCGGTAAAAGGTGTACAGTCCTACAAGGGCTACGGGAAATGTGAAAACCATGACCACTGCTGCGAGGCCGGTGAGTCCTTCCATGACATTTTCTCCTTCCTGCTGGGCTTGCGCCTGCGGGAACTCGTTTCTAGTTAGAGATACGTCGGGGACTAAGGGAAAGTTCCCCACCAGCCAACTTGGATGGCGAAGAATGCTTCCAAGCCTAAGAGACAGATCAGGTTAGTTTCTTCCAGTCGCGTTCGGGAGACCAGATGAAATTTGCGGACTCTAGTCGGATTCGCGTGGCCAGCCGTGTCGCCCTCGGATGGGCGCTCCTGCTTGCCACCCACCCCCTGCGGGGACAGGAAACCAAAGAGAAAATAGTGGTCGATGACGTGAACCGTGAATTCACGGTCCGCCTGCCGCAAGGCTACAATCCTCAGCAACACTACCCGGTCGTGATCCTGCTGCACGGCATGAACCAGGATACGGACGATATCGAACGCCTGACGCGGTTCGACGAACTCGCCGATAAGGACAGCGTGATTGTGGTCTATCCCGCCGCGCTGCATGGCAGATGGAATGTGGGAGTTCATCCGGAAATCCAGCGCCCCATGATGGGCCCCGGTCCGCGCCGGCGCTGGGGATATCCCGGTGGGGGCGGTGGCGGCTATCCCGGCGGGGGAGGCGGCTATCCCGGGGGTCAGCGGCCCAACAGTCGGCCGGAAGATCAGCAGCGTCGGCAACCTCCCGCGGATGACGTCGCCTTCATCAATCAAATGCTCGACCAGATCGGATCCAAATTTTCGGCGGATTCCTCCCGCATCTATGCGGTCGGCCTGTCGGAGGGAGGGTTCATGAGCCTGCGCCTGGGCTGCGCGCTCAGCGATCGCATCGCAGCGGTCGCCGCCGTAGGCGCCGCCCTGCCCAAAACCATGGTTTGTGTGCCGACCCGGCCGGTATCGCTGCTCTTGATCGACGGAACCTCCGATCCAGTGGTCCCCTATGGCGGAGGTACGGAACACAATCTCAATCTGCGCACGATTTCCGCCGAAGACAGCACCAAGGCCTGGGCCAAGATTGATCACTGCGCCGACAAACCGGAGCACAGCAAGCTTCCCGCCCGCGGCAAAGGCGGCATGGAAACAAAAGTGGACACCTATAACGGCTGCCAGGACAATTCTCAAGTCGTCCTATACAGCGTGAAAGGCGGAGGCAATACCTGGCCGGGCGGCGAACAGTACGAGGCGGAGAATGCCATCGGAAAGACAAGCTCCGATCTCGACGCGAATCTGGTGATCTGGGGTTTTCTCGTAACCCGCAAACTGGCGGGAGACAGTGCGCGCCAAAAGTAAATCACTGCAGAGAAAATTGTGGATTCAACCGCCGTGGTCAGGCTGAAACCGTCAATCATCGACCCGAGATCTGAAATCTAAAATCTTCAAAACCCCACCCCTTCCGCAAAGTACTCGAGAAGGGCGGGGTTCGGTTTCACTCAGCTCTAGCGCCCGGGACGCGTGGGCGGCGTGAGGCCCGTGTAATCCCCATTGACCTTGGCGTCGTAGGGACCGTTGAGCATATCGAAGCCGTTGCCCGCGACCGCAATCTCACCCTGGCTCCAAACGATCTTCTGGTGTGAATTGATTTCGATCACCTGCATATTGTTCTGATCGCTGATCAGAACGTGGCCGTTCTTCAGCATCAAAGCGCGGCTGGGAGCGGGATTCGAGACGCTGCCCGCGCGCGCATTGGTGTAATAGCTCCAGAGCACAGTTCCGTTGGTGGCCACATCAAGAATGCGGTTGTTGCCTCCATCGGTGATGATCGTGCTCCCATCGGGCAGGCGGCTGGCAAAGGCGGCGGCATTGAGCTCGCCGCAAGTCGCGCAGCCGTAGCTCCAGACAATCTGTTTTTGGCGGGTCACTTCGATGACCCGGTTATTGCTCTCGTCGGCGATGAGGATGTGGCCGTTGGCCAGCAGTTCGGCGCTGTTGGGATTGTTGAGCTGGTTGAAGCCATCTCCGGTGACGCCGGTCTGGCCATACTGCCAGACAATTTTTCTTGCGAGAGTCACTTCTATCACCCGCGCGTTCCCCTGATCGGTAATCAGGATGTGATGGTTCGGCAGCCAGGTATTCTGCACTGGCGTATTAAGCTGGTTAGGACCGGATCCGGTTACTCCCGCTTGCCCGTATTGCCAAATGATATGGCCCTGCGGATCGACCAGCATGACTCGGTTGTCCGGGCATCCGTTGGGGCAAGTGGGTTCGGCCCCGGCGGGCACGCCCGTTCCCGCCACCAGGGTGATGACGCCAACCCGCTGCGCGTCATTTACGCCCACCACCGAATTCGGTCCGGCCACGCTGGAGCCATCGCCAAATCGCCACACGATTCGATGGGTGTCGGGATTTACTTCGATAAGACGATTATTGTATTGGTCGGAAATTAGAACGTTGCCGGGAGTGTTGAAAGTGTTTCCCTGGGCCGCCGCAGATATCGCGCTCATGGCGACCAACAATGTTGCGCAAGCCCAGAACTTTAGCTGACAAAAACTCATGACCATCCTCCTGTACCGTTTCGCGGCCGGCATCCCCGAATGTCCCGCATTTGCGGGACACGCCGATTGGAATGCAGCTTCGCGTGCTCAGAAGGAGTCTGTTCCGTCGAGAGCGGGGAGTTGTCAGGTAGATGTCAAAAGCATGTCACTTCTGGGAGCATTTACACCAGTTGTTTGCGCAATTCGCGGCGCAGAATTTTTCCGGACGCCGTCTTAGGAACCACATCCACGAAATGCACTTCGCGAGGCTGCTTGTAATGGGTCAGGCGGTCGGCCACGAAACCGCAGAGTTCCTCCGCCAGCTTGTTTCCAGTAACGAATCCATCCCGTAAGGCGACGAAAGCTACGGGAATCTCTCCCGCGTCCGCGTTGGGCTGGCCGACCACGCCGCACTCTTTCACCGCTGGATGCTCCAGCAATACCGCTTCCACTTCGGCAGGAGCCACGGGGAAGCCTTTGTACTTGATCATCTCCTTACGCCGGTCCACCACGCGATAAAAACCCTCGCGATCGCGGGTGACAATGTCGCCCGACCAATACCAGCCATCGCGCAGGACGGCAGCCGTCGCTGTCGGCTCTTTCCAGTAACCCAGCATGAACTGCGGGCCGCGCATCACCAGTTCCCCCGGCAATCCTGCGGGAACTTCGGTGAGGTCGTCAGGCGTGTCAGCCGGATCAATATCGGACTGCGCGAGCACGCGGCAGTCGGTTGCGGCCAGTGGTTGGCCAATCGAATCCGGGTGATAGAGCGCCGCATCGAGATAGCCGGCATGAGTGACGGGCGAGGCTTCGGTCATGCCGTAGCCCTGGCATACAAGAATGTTGGTGAGAGTGGTGAAACGCCGTGCGAGTTCGGGAGCCAGCGGCGCGGCGCCCGATTTAACCCAGCGAACCTTATGCTCGCGCGGGAACTGGCCCGCTTCCGCTGCCTGGCAGAGCGCGTTGATGATGGGCGGGACCAGCGGCATCATCGTGATGGCCTCGCGGCTGATCAGATCGATCATCCCCTGCGGCTGGAATCGCGGCATCAGCACCAGCGTCGCCCCCAGAACCAAGGCCGGATTGAGCATCACGTTGAGCCCATAAATGTGGTAGAGAGGCAACGTGCACAGGATGACGTCGGCGGAATTGAGTTCGGTGGCATGCGGGCCCAGGAGCTGGTAAATATTCGCGATGAGATTGAAATGCGAGAGCATCACTCCTTTGGGCAACCCAGTGGTCCCGCTGGAGTAGGGAAGCGCGGCCAGAGCTTGCTCGGAAGGCTGATTGGGCTGGGGAAAAACTGCGCTCGCCCGCCGCAGCAGGTCGGCGAAGGGCTCGCTGCCCGATCCAAATTGTCGCGTTGTATACACCCGGCGCAGGTTGGGCAATCCACCCAGGTGGATGCCATCGATGTTTCCTCCATCTGTGATCAGGCAAACGGCGCCGGAATTTTCCAACTGGTAGCGCACTTCCCGTTCCCGGTAGGTAGGATTGAGCAGGGTGGGAATCGCCCCGGCTAACTGGGCGGCGTGGAATGAGGCGCAGAATTCCCACGAGTTCGCCAGAAAAATGGCGACCACTTCGCCGGGACGAACTCCGGCTTGAATCAATCCTCGTGCGACGGCCTCGACTGTTTCTCCGTATTCGGAGTACGTCATGCGTCGTCCGCAGGAAGTGTCAACCAGCGCAGTCTTGTTGGCATGGCGGCGGCAAGAGTCGAGAACAAGATCGTGCAGAAAGAAATTGTGCGGATCGGAATAGAGTTCGGTGCGCAACATTCCGTGTGAAATTGTAAATGCAAGAACGGCATTCGCGAGCGAAACTGCTGCGGAACGGGAAAAGTGATTCGATGAAGGACTGCAGAAGCCGGGCTAGCTCGCCAGTTTGCGCAGAAATTCCTGTTCATCCATGTGGTACTTGAACGCTTTGCGGCCGTCGATGAAGACGACGGGAACTTCGTCGTTGAACTGGCGGCGCAGCTCTGCATCCATATCCACGTCAATCTCTTTCCAATGAAAGCCGCCGCGGCGCGACAGCTTGGAGAGGCTCTCTTTCACCACTTCGCACAAATGACAGCCTTTGCGGGAGTAGACGACGACGGTGCGAAGCTCTGGCATGCAGGACAGATTTTAGCGCGAAAAAAGCAGCCGTTTCTAGGGGAAAAACGAGGTCGGGTGGTATGACCATCCCGAAAAGGGAAGCTCGAAGCGGTAGAATGCCCTGCATGCAAAACCAACCTCACAAACCCTTGTCGGGTAAAACTGCATTGGTGACCGGGGCAGCCCGGCGGTTGGGACGAGACTCGGCTTTGGCGCTGGCCCGGGCCGGCGCGGACGTGGCCATCACATTCTTGAACTCGGCGCGGGAAGCCCGCGAGACAGTGATCGATCTTTCGTCTCTGGGCGTACGGGCCTTCGCGCTGCGCTGCGACATCACCGACGAGGCCAGCGTTCGGACCATGATGAAGGAAGTAGGCCGCGACCTCGGGCGCATTGACATTCTGGTTAACAATGCAGCCAATTACGAGACCGCCGAGTTCGAAAAGCTCACGCTACGCCAGTGGGATGCGATGTTCGCTTCCAATACCCGGGGTCCTTTCCTGGTGTCGCGCGAGGCCCTGAAATGGATGCGGCGCCGCCGAGCGAAAGGCGCCCTCCCGGCGGAAGGCAAGATTATCAATATGGGATCTTTGGGCGGCTTGCGGCCGTGGGCGACGCACGCGCACTACTGCTCGTCCAAGGCTGCTCTGCACATGCTCACCAAAGTGATGGCCAAGGCGCTCGCGCCTGAAATTGCGGTCAATGCCGTGGCACCCGGAATGATCGATCTGGGAGAGAAATCCGCCGCGGCCTTCATGCGCCGCATGGCCAAAGAGACGCCCATGGCGCGCAATGGGCGGGGGGATGAGATTGCCGCGGCGGTCCTGTTTTTTGCCACCGCGCCCCAATTCATTACGGGACAGATTCTGGCGGTCGACGGCGGGCTGGGTCTCTAGCCTTCTGCAGAACCTGCTCTCTCACAATCCTTTCCGCCGTGCATGTCTCTGCCTTGGGCGGTCGGACCGTGGAAATAGCCATCGTCCGCCGGCCAAGGTATATTGAGGGCGAATGAAGAAATCGAAGGGCAAGCGGTCTACTGTCGCCTCGGGTTCGACGAGGCGGGGCGGCAAAGTCTCACCTGGTTCGTCGCCATCTTCAAGTCTCTCTTTAAGCCCCCGCGTGGCTGTAGCTATTATGGCGGCGGGGAAGGGTACCCGGCTCAAATCGCAACTTCCAAAAGTCTTGCATGAAGTTGGAGGCAAGCCGCTGCTGGAGCACGTCATTCGTGCAGCGGTGCGGGTGGTCCCGCCAAAGGACGTGTACTCCATCATTGGACATGAGGCCGAGCGCGTTCGCCAGGCCTTGGCCCATACAGGAGTCAATTTCATATTGCAGGCCGAGCAGAGAGGAACCGGCCACGCGCTGATGGTGGCGCGCGAAGCCTTGGCGGAATATGACCACGTCATCGTGCTCTCCGGCGACGCTCCCCTGATTACGCCGGAAACCATTGCGCATTTGCGCGACTACCATCTCGAACAACAGCCGGCCATGACGTTGCTGAGCGCGGAACTGGAAAATCCCACCGGATACGGCCGCGTTTTGCGGAAGCATCCCCGCAGCGCGGAAGTGCAGGCCATCGTCGAAGAGAAAGCCGCCAGCGCGGCGCAGAAGAAGATTCGCGAGATCAATTCCGGTTTCTATGTTTTCGACATCAAAGACCTGTACGCCAACATCGGCCGGCTTTCCACCGCCAATGTCCACTCCGAGTATTACCTGACTGACATGGCCGCGGTGCTGCGCCAGGCGCGGCGCCGCGTCGTGGCCTGCAAGACGGAAAGTCCGCACGAGGTGCTGGGGGGAAATACGCGCGCGGAATTGGCGGATATCGATCAACAAATGCGCCTCGCAAAATGCCGGCAGTTGATGGCCGAAGGAGTCACGATCTTTTATCCCGCGACCTGCGTGATCGACGCCGACGTTTCCATTGCGCCCGACACGGTGATCGAACCTTATGTGCAATTACTTGGAAATACCAAAATCGGCTCGGCCTGCCGGGTGCGATCCTACTGCGTGATTCGCGACGCCGTGATTGAAGATGGAGTCCTGGTGCGTCCCGGATGCGTGATGGAAGATGTCCACATCGGCTCCGGCGCGATGCTCGGCCCCTACTCGCACCTGCGTCCCGGCAGCGAGATTGGCGAAGGCGCCCACGTGGGAAATTTCGTCGAGACCAAGAAAATCAAGCTGGGAAAAGGGTCCAAGGCGAACCATCTGACGTACCTGGGAGACGCGGAAATCGGCGCTGGCGTAAACATCGGGGCGGGAACCATCACCTGCAACTACGATGGCGTGCACAAACACAAGACGGTGATCGACGATGGGGTTTTCGTCGGGAGCGACAGCACGCTGGTCGCGCCCGTGCGCGTGGGCAAGCGTGCCTACATAGCCGCCGCCTCCTGCATTACCGATGACGTTCCGGATGATTCGCTGGCCATCGGGCGCGGCCGCCAGATCGTCAAAGAAGGCTGGGCGAAACAAAAAAGGCAGCAGAAATAGATCGGGCTCAAAACAAAGCAGCCGGAGAGAACAAAAGCACTGAGAGCGGTGTACTCTGCGTCTCAGTGCCTTGTGGTGAATCTTCCGTTCGTTAGTGCGAAACGGCCGCGAACAATTCCGAATGCATCAGCGACTGGAACTGCTGGTCGCTGGCCTTGAAGTGAATGCTCAGGTCCGACCCATCCGAGTCGACAGTCGTGTTGTCGACCGCGACCTTCTCCGCGGGAGTCGCGCTCATCTTCTTGTAGAGGATGCCAGCCTTGACCAGCGATGACATCGTGCCTGCGGTCACCGAATCCGAGGTCACAACCGTGAGATCGAAGTTTACCCCACTGTTAAAGCTCATGGTATAGCGCGATCCCAGGATCCGCTTCTTGATGGTCTCGTAATCGGCCACCTTGGCCGCATCTCCCAGCGCGGATCGCATCATGTTCTGCGTGCCCTGCTGGTCAAGAATGCTCCACACCGGCGCCGAGTCTACATTCGTCATCATGTCGGCCATGGTCCCGTTGGTGTCGAGTCCGAGCACTTCGCCGTTTTTGGTGTCCAGCGCGATCCGGATCGCAGTGGGATCGGCGAACAGCAGCGTGCTGTCATCCAGAAAAGTCATGACGAAGCCACCATCCATCGGATACAGGAATGCGTCTCCATATTTCTTGGGCTTATAGTTCTGCAACTTCATCTTCTTCAGCACCGCCTTCATATTGAAGGGGCCGGCCGCCACTCCCAATCCGCGCACTCCCTGTTTGCCGGAGCGAAACGAGGCAAACGTCAGCGTGTCCACGTCTCGATCGGGATCGATGCCGATGCTCTTGAGAGCGCCCTCGAATTGCTTGATGTTGTCGGGCATGAGCTGCTGCTTCAGGGCCATCGCGGTGGGCGAATCCTTCAGGGCGCGGTAATCTACCGAGATCAACTGCAGCAGGTCGGCAGGGACACAGGTACGGGCAGACGAGTTCAGCGGCATGGCATAGGCCATACTCACCAGCAGTGCAGAAACCAGGCAAGCCTTCAAAATTCTCATAGCGCCTCAACTCAGGAAATAGTCAGAATTGCGTGTACCTTGTTGGATGCACGCTCAAGCCTTCTCGTTAGTAGATCGATTTATTGTATTTTACTTGCACCCAGGCGGCGCAAACAAAAGGACAGGCCCCGTTGACCGAACAGGGACAGGCTGCAAACCTGACGGCCCGATCCAGCTTTGCTGGCGCGCATCGTTAGTCGTTATCCGGAGGCGTCGGCGGGGTTGTGTCGTTAAGAAAATGGTTCGCATCCAGGGGTGCCGCGATGGTGCGAAACACCAGAGGAGTCTGGTTGAAGTCGAAACAGTCAAACAGATCATCTGCGTAAGCATCGGCGTAACCCAGGGAGGGCAGGCCAAAGTCTTCTTCGATGAGGTTCAATATGCTTCCGAAATCATGATTGACGTGAGAGATGTAGCCGGCCTTGGCATAGGGAGAAACCACGATCAATGGCACGCGGAATCCGTAAACGTAGCCCGATCCCCAGCTCACGCCATCATCAATGACTTTTCGCGGAGGTACGTGATCGTACCAGCCTCCCCAGTCGTCCCACGTAATAATGATCGCAGTATTCGCCCAGTAGGAGCTGTGGCCAATCGCGTTCACAATCGCAGCTACCCAGGATGGTCCGCCGATGGTGTGACTGTTGCCCGCGTGATCGGAGTTCAGTCCGCTGGGTATCACCCAGCTTACGGCTGGCAGTTGATGATCGGCAATATCGTTGAGGATTGCAGCCGGCCGGTGAGGCGAGGAAAGAACAACGTGATTGATAAAATCAGAACCAACACATGCCGTCGCATTGGGGGGCGACGCATTGGGACCGCACATATGCTCAATGGCATTAGGAGCGCTCCATATCCAGCCGGGCAGAGGAGTGTAATAGCGCCAGCTCACACCCTTGTCGTTGAGTAGATCGGTGAGCGTACGATGGTCGGTGCATGGGTACATCTTCCCTGCTTTTTGGCCGTTGGGTCCGATGAGACCGACGAACTCCTGCGGCGGAGCGGTACAACCCGCCATGGTGACCGCGTTCGCCGTGCCCTCCGGGTTTTCCGCGATAAAGAGTTTGCTCGTCTCCGTCACAGCGGAGGTTCCTGAAATAATAAATTCATGTGCGGGAAAGCTCGGTCCCTCATTCGTTTGGAACATCCGGTCCCCAAAGGTGTATTGCTCCGCCAGCTGAAAGTAAGGCGCGACTTCTGTGGGGTTGACGTAGTGGAACTGAGCGTTGGGAGGGGGACAGTTGGTCGGCTTATAACAACCGATGCTGACCTTGTTCGCGCCATCCATTCTGCCACCGTCATACATGGCCACGAAATCGGCATGGGAGTGGCCGAGATCATAATTGATGCCCAGGTTTGTGGGGGTCAGGGGCACAATTTCCCCGGCAGAGTTCAAGCCATTGCTCGCAATATCCGCGCCAGCTTTGATTAGCACGGCATCGTGAAACAGATTGTCCGGGGTACGGTTTTCCTGAAAGATGATAACGATGTGCTCAATCTTTCCCGGGGGAACCACGTTCCGGGTATAGCCGGGCCCACACCCATTCATGCTTAACAGGACCGCACCGCAAGCAGGGACCAATAGCCAGAGACACAGGAATAGCTTTCGTGGCACGTGCAACCCCAATCCTGTGGCAACCGAGTTTGACTGGAATCAGCCCGGAAATGCCGGATTTGCAGTTCATAAGATGTAATTGACGCGGAGTGGTTGCCTCGTCGCGCGTCGTCAGGTTGGTTGTGCAACCCTTTACAAATGGAGAGCTTTGGTTCGCCGGTGAACTTCTTTCGCAAACAACGGGTCTTTCAGCGATGCCAGATTGATTTCCACATTGGCCAGGGCGCCCGTGATCGCCGCGCCGGCCAGAGCGCTGGCGGTCACTAGATCCGATCTCATGTTGGGATTGGTAATCGGCTCCAGCAGTTTCACAGCCTGCGCCACTTCGTAGGCTTTTTCCGCGACTGCGAGTGGGACGGCAGTAGCACCCTTCAGCGCTGCTTCGATGAGGGCTTCGCCCGATTTTTCATCTTCCGCTGCTCGCGCCGCTTTATAGGCCTTCATCACGGAGTCGTAGGAAGCCGCATCCGCATCCACCGCCGCTTTCAGTTCCTCGCGCAACGGTGTGAGGCTGGCGATGGCTGCGCTGAGTTGACCCTCGTATTGCGCGTACGCTTTTTTTCCGCGCGACATCGACGCGACCATGACCGCCAGGCCCGCTGCCATCGCGCCCGCAGCCGCCGAAGCGCTGCCCCCGCCCGGGGTCGCCGTGGGTGCGGCCAACTGTTCGATGAACGGCTCGACCCCCGCGCGCAACCCTCCCACCGCCATCTTGCCTCCCATCACAGCGGCGAGCCGGTTCTCCAGAATCAAAGACGAATCGAAATTCTCCACCTGCAAGAACCATTCGGCGGCCTGTTCCAGCGCCTTCTTCGGAATCAGCCCGACAATTTCGCTGGAAACCGGTGTGACCCCGTAACGTGCGGCCTCGCGCTTCACCATCTCAAACACCCGGTGGATCGGCGTTTGCTCAAAGTCGGTGAGATTCATGGAGACCTGCGCCAGCCCGCGCACCAGGAAGCCCGCGCCTTTTACAAACCGCATGCCGCCGTTGGAAAAGCGCACCGCCTTGGCGACTTTTTTGGCGATATCGACGTCCGGCGTATTGAGAAAAACGTTGTAAGCGATCAGGAACTTGCGTGCTCCAACCACCGTAGCGCCCGCCGTGGGATGCACGCGCGGCTCGCCAATGTCAGGCCGCCGCGCCGGATTCGTCGCGATCTCAGCGCGAATGCCTTCGAACTGGCCCCGCCGGATGTTCTCCAATCCCTGCCGCTCCGGAATCCGGGCTGCCGCTTCGTACAGGTACACCGGGATCTGGTACCGCTTCCAGATCTCTGCTCCCACGTGATTGGCCATGGCCACGCAATCTTCAATTGTGGCCCCGTCGATGGGAATGAACGGCACCACGTCGGCCGCTCCCATGCGCGGGTGCGCGCCGCTGTGCACGTTCAGGTCGATCAACTCGGCAGCCTTGCCCACGCCGCGAATCGCAGCCTCCTGAATGGCTTCTCGCTCTCCCACCAGCGTAATGACGCAGCGGTTGTGGTCGGAATCCATTTCGCGGTCGAGCAGGTAGACGCCGGGCATTTTCATCGCCTCAACTATGGCATCAACTTTGGCTGGGTCGCGGCCTTCAGAGAAATTCGGAACGCATTCGACGAGCGTGGACATAACGGAAGAGGATATCTGCGCAAGACTAACCGCGCAAGGCTGAGAGCTCAGCAAGCTAAACACTTCACGACAGGGGACACAGAGGGCACAGAGGGAATTCTTATGGCTTGCGCTCGAAGAACTTTCCGATTCCCAGCCGCACCTGCACCGTGTTCACCCCCGGATTCGGGGTAGCCAATCCCGCATTGGAAACGTGCATGTAGCGCAGTTCCAGGCTCACATTGTGCTTCGCGCCCAGGATGTGCATCCCGAGCGCGGCCTGATCCATAAAGTTCACCGTATTAGTTCCGGGCGGGACATTGTGATCGGTAAACACGGTACCGCCGGTGAGTTCGAGATAGGGTGAAATGCGGCCGTGGCGCTCGAAATTCCACTTCAGGCCGAGAGGATCAAAGCCCACGCCGTAGGCCGTATTCGTCGGTTGGAACATCAGGAACACGGGTACCGCATCAACGGCATATTCAAAACGTCCGCGCAGAAAGCCCGGCAGGTGTGGCCCGGTGAGAATCCACCCATAACGCAGCCCGGCGTTGAATGCGCCGATGTTTCCCCGTCCGCCGCTGACCGAGTGGCCGCCGCCGGCCCACACCTGGATTTCGTGGCCGCCTTTTTCAGGGCCGGTCTGCGCCATGCACAGTGACGCCGCAACAAACGTTGCCGTTACGAAAAGGAACCGTGAACGCATGAATTCCGACGAGGGCTGAAGAACAATCACGATACAGCAATCGTCTCGTGGAGAACAATGCTGGTCCAGGCGCGCGATTGACTACGAGCAGGCCGGGAGCAGGGATTCCTCGCTGCGCGGAATGCCAATACAGCGATTTATGATGCGCCTGCGTCGTGCGGTTGTTCCATGGCTAGTTGCATCAGGTCGCGGGCCACGCGCGCGGTATTGTGCCGCGCCACCCCGGCCTCTTCCAGGTAATCTCCCAGCACGGGGATCACGCCCAGCGCCTCCACCGCCTCAAGATCATTCACAATCTGGCAGGCGCCTTCGAGTTCGTACTTGGCCTTCATCTCGCCGGAGGCCGGGGTGCGATTGATAAGCGCAAAATCAAAGATCTGCTTCTGGGCGTGACTGCTGAGCGCGCGGATGTGATCAGCCGCCGTTAACCCAAGGCTCTCGTTGGCCTGTGTCATCAGGTTGCAGATGTATACCTTAGTAGCCGGCGATTCGACGATCGCCTGCGAGATGCCTCGCACCAGCAGATTAGGAATGAGGCTGGTAAACAGAGATCCGGGACCAATCGTGATCAGATCCGCATTCGCAATCGCTTCCAGCGTTTGCGGCATCGGCCCCACATCCGGCGGCACCAGACACAGTTCGCGAATGCGCCCCTTGCTGGCGGTGATTTTAGTTTCGCCCCGCACGCGGCTGCCGTCTTCCATCAGGGCCTCGAGTTCGATATTCGAGGTCGTCGCCGGATAGATATGGCCGCGGGTAAGAAGAATCTCCGACGACAAACGCACCGCCTCGGAGAAGTCCGAGGTCAGGGAAGTGAGCGCCGCCAGAAACAGATTCCCAAAGCTGTGACCTTCCAGCCCGGTGCCTTTCGCGAAACGGTGGCGAAACAGCTTCGACAGCAGCGCTTCATCCTCGCTAAGGGCGACGATGCAGTTGCGAATGTCGCCGGGCGGAAGCATGTTCAACTCTTTGCGCAAGCGCCCGCTGGACCCGCCGTCATCGCTCACCGTGACCACCGCCGAAAGGTCGCGAATGAAAGGTGCACAGGGCCGCGTGCTCGGCGTCTCCGCCGGTGGGGGAACGTAGAGTTTCAATCCCTTGAGCAGGGTAGAAAGGCCAGTGCCGCCGCCGATCGCAACCACGCGAACGCCCCGAGCCTGCGTGTTCTGTTGCGGAGAGGTCCCGAGCTCAGCGGTTTTCGATTCCATCGAAATGGGCTTTTCGGCAGACTGCTAGACGGGTTCTTCTTCGCCGAGGCCGCCTTCCGGGGAGCCCAGTTCGGCTCCCGGATCAGGATAGAGCAGTTCCGTGAAGCGCGGATCCTCCGCCAGGTTCTGGAAGTCGGAGTCGTTGCGCGCCTGGAAGCGCAGCTGCGCATTCAACTTCAAAGCTTCGTCCAGATGCCGGAGCGACTCTTCGACGCGTCCGGTCAGGCAATCCAGCGCAGCCAGGCCGTAGATCACGTAGTCTGCTTTGGCGTTTTGCTTGAGCAGTTTGTCCAGATGCTCGCGCGCCGTGACGTAGTCGCCGACATTCATCAACGACACCGCGAAGTCAAAGTGCTCCTCGGGCGTCTTGAACTGGATGGCGGTCGAGCGCTCCAGATGCTGGTTGCAGATGTTGAGATGAACCGTTGCCCGGTCGCTCAGCTCTTTGCTGGATCCGGTGAGAACCTTCTGAAAGTGAGGCTTGGCCTTCTCGAACTTGTGTTCCTGCATCGCGCGCAGGCCCAGCTCGTAGCTCTGCAATGCCTGGGTGTAACGCGGATCTTCTGTCGCAGCCTTTTTCGCCGTTGGTTTCTGAGCCATGTGCAAAACTCTTCCTGTGCTCCTGGTAATGGGGGAACTCCTTGCTTTGTGCTTCCTGCCCGAGCAGTAAAGTATCACTCAAAGTGCGGCCAGAGGTCCAGTTAGCGACTTCGTTGCGAGTCCCGAGAGCGATTATTCCGATGTTCGGTTTGGCCAGGTACCCGGCACTCGGCACTCGCGACTAATTCAGCGTTGCCGCGGCCAGCAGATCGATCCGTTTCCACTCTCCTTTGATGATTCCAGCCCGAATCTGAGTAGCAGTCTTACCTTTTTTGTGCTGCTGGTAAGAGTAGTAAAGCTCCTTCAGGCAAGTGTCGCATTGGGCTCCGTGGGTGCCTTCAAAGCAGCTGTGCAGGCTGTTGTGACCCATTCGGTCGCAGTAGCAGTAGCAGGGCTGCTGATGCAGCACGGTGGGAATCTTAGCCGCCAGTTCGTAAGCGTGGGTCTGGTACGGATATTGCGCGTCGGCTCCCCACAGATCCGCCTTGGTCAGGATCGCCGGCAGCTTCGTGCCCTTGGGAGGAGGTCCGGCATTGTAGGCCGGAATGCCTGCTTCCTCCTGCGGCGCGGCCCATTCGGCGGAGAGGCTCAGCGTCACCAGAAACAGAAAGGCCAAAGTCAGACCACGGTAAAGAATTTTGTGCTGGAGTAAACGCGTCATCGAATATCTCCTGAATCTGCATATTGTAACCCGTAAGCCGGCCGAGCCGGGACGCTTCAACGAATCGGCGATTCTTAGCCTGAGCCATACAACCCGCTTCCCCCGAAACGAGTTCTGTATAACAATAGAAACGCATGCCGGAAAATTTGCCAGACCCTGGCTCCGCAGGGGAGATGGGAGTTGCTGCTCCCACTGTCGCCGTCGCTCCACCCGTTCAGCCCGCTACCTCAGTCCCGCCCATGGCTGCGGTTCATCCCCTTCGTCTGGGCACCGGCGTTGGCGTCTGGCTGCGCGACCTGATTATCTCGCTGGCCATCTCGGCCTTCATCATCATCTTCCTCTACCAGCCGGTTAAAGTTGAGGGCACCAGCATGATGCCCTCTCTCGAAGACCAGGAACGCATCTTCGTGAACAAGTTTGTATATCGGCTGGAACCCATTGAGCGCGGGGATATTGTCGTTTTTCGCTATCCGCGCGATCCTTCCAAAAGCTATATCAAGCGCGTTATCGGGATGGCTGGCGACCGCATCCGCATCGATGGTGGCCAGGTCTATGTAAACGGGCAGCCGCTGGATGAATCGTACGTTCCCGCCGAATATACGGATTCGCGATCCTACCCGGAAATCATCGTCCCTCCGAACTCCTATTTCGTGCTGGGCGACCACCGCTCGATGTCGAACGACAGCCGTGATTTTGGTTCCGTCGACCAGAGCTTCATCTATGGCAAAGCCGTCTTCGGCTATTGGCCTATGGAAAAACTGGGGCGCGTGCGGTAGGTTGCCCGATCTGGAGGACCGATCTATGAGTACGCAAGCACCGGCGGAAACGAACGTTGCGGTGAACGTGCAGCAAGCCGTCCCATTCTTCATGGTATCGAATATTGAGGCGTCGATTGGCTATTACGTCGACGGGCTCGGTTTTCGGATGACCAGGCGCTGGATCGATGAAGGGAAGCTGAGGTGGTGCTGGCTGCAGCAGGGTGGCGCTGCACTGATGCTGCAAGAGTATCGCAAGGACCGGATGCCTTCAGGAAAACGTGGTGAGGGAGTATCCGTTTGCTTCCAGTGCTCCGATGCCTTGTCGATTTACCACGCGGCGGCGGCTCGCGGAATCAAAGCCAAGCGGCCGTTTGTTGGAAATGCGATGTGGGTGGTAGCGTTTTCTGATCCTGACGGCTACCGGATCGATTTCGAGAGTCCGACCGACGTCCCGGAAGAAACGGAATATAGCGATGCCTGATCCGGGAACGTTGCTTATCCACAGATTTTTTGGCAAGAATATACTTGACTCATCAGGCAAATTGCGCTAGATTGTGTGCATGGCACACGAACCAAAGACACTACAGCAAGCGATTCAGTACTTTAGCGACCCTAATAACTGCATCGACTACCTAGCCAATCGCCGCTGGAAGGATGGCGTCGTGTGCCCTACCTGCGGATCGCAGGAAGTTTCGTTCGTGCCATCTCGCCGCGTGTGGCAGTGCAAGACTCGCCATCCGAAATGCCAGTTCTCCATCAAGGTCGGAACCATCTTTGAAGATTCCCCTATCGGTTTGGACAAGTGGCTCACCGCAATGTGGATGGTTGCAAATTGCAAGAACGGCGTTAGTTCTTGGGAGATTCATCGCGCTCTCGGCGTCACCCAAAAGTCCGCATGGTTCATGCTGCAGCGGATTCGTTTGGCACTGCAGGATAAGCAGAGCGGCGGAAAACTCGGCGGCGGACCACACAGCAAAGTCGAAGTGGATGAAACCTTCATCGGCGGCAAGGCGCGGAACATGCACAAGTCTCGCCGGGATCGGATGACTAGCTATGCTTCCAAAACTGCCGTCATGGGAATTCTGGAGCGTGGCGGTAGAGTGAAAACTGCAGTGCTCGGAAACAAACGGCGCGGAACCCAAATGCAGGAAATTATCCGCGACAACGTTGCTTCGGGAACTTGGATCATGACCGATGAGTTTCAGGGATACACCGGACTCAGCAAAGACTACACTCACTTGGTTGCGAATCATCTGGAGCGCTACGTTCACGGCAACGTCCACACTCAGGGAATCGAAAATTTCTGGAGCCTCTTGAAGCGGTCTCTCGGCGGAACCTATGTTGCCGTGGAACCATTTCATCTTTTTCGCTACGTAGACGAGCAAGCATTCCGATTCAACAATCGCAAAGACGAAGATGGCAACAAACTGACCGATGCAGATCGTTTCGACATCGCAGTTTCACAGATCGTGGGAAAGCGGCTCACCTATGCGGAGGTGACTGGCAAGGTGGGAGAAACGGCGTTCTAATCCTTTCCTGCGAAAACGTGGGAGAAAAATTAAGAAGAAGCTTTCTTAGGTTTCGGGCCGCGACGATGGGGGTTTTGTAGCGCGGCCCTGCGGTGCTCTTCCATCCGCTCCTTCACTACACTGTGCGGCACCGAGAGCACCTGATCGACAAGATTCGTGAAGCGTTCGTATTCGACATTACCCTTGGCATTCTTGGCGGAAGGTTTAGGGTGACTCGTCAAAACTTGCTCCTAGAGAGTGAGTCTAGGCGACGTGCGTTCGCGAAGTCAACTCGGATGGGTGATGTCGAAAGCAATTCGGACACATCCACTCACCGGCCCAGTTCCGGAAAAGGGTTTCGCAATGCTGCAAGCGTACATTGATGACAGTGGCACCCACGACCGCGCACACAATTGTCTTGTAGCCGGATATTGGGGCGGGGTCAAGGAGTGGCGCTATTTTGAGTGGCAATGGAAGCAAGTTTTACTCGCCGAAGGAATTGAAGAATTCAAAGCAAACGAGTTCTGGCCACGCCTCAAGGAAAAGCGAATAGGGCCGTACAAGTCATGGACTGACGAACGCCACGCGAAATTCATAAATAATCTGCTCACGATTATTGAACAGAGAAACATCACTCCCTTCGCATGTGGGTTCCTCAGCGAAGAATGGAACAAACTGCCGGAGTTGTGGCAACGCGTATTTTCTGGCGCGAAGGACGAAGCTCAGATAAAACCACTCGCCATGCCTCTACTGCTTTCTATTGGCAACGCTGTTCATTACTGCAAACCGGGTAAGACAATGCATTTTGTGGTGGACTACGATCAAAGAATCTCGGGCCGGATGGCGCAAGTTTTTACTAGGCTCAAGCAGTTCACTCGTGAACGAGACGGTGCGCTAAACATGAAACTCGGAGAGTTGACGTTTGCCGATAGCCGCGAAGCTTCGCCGCTCCAGGCAGCCGATTTATTAGCCTATGAAGCACACCGTTGGGCCAAGGCAGCAAAAGGCGATCCTGACTTTCCCATGAGGCGCGAGTATCAACGAGCGATGACTCACGCCAAGTCGCGTGAGGATTTTCTCCTCTTCGATGCTAAAAGAATGCAACATCTGCTAAACGCGATGGCTCCTGTCACGGCTCCTTCAGCCTAACCTCTTGCGACGTTTGCGATGTATTCGTCGCGGCTCGATCAAATCGCGCACTATCTCGGTGGCTGTGTACTTGGCAAACTCGGTGAGTGCGGCCTGCATAAACGCCGCAAACATCAACTGCCCAAGGCTGGGCGATGGCGGAAAACGGTACTCATCCATTCGATCCTCCCCAAAGGATCGAAACCGTTATGCGCCTGTGTTAGGATGGGGTCGGATTTGAATCCATCGGAACCGGCGCATCCGGTTTCGATCTCGAAGCCCAACGGCGCAAACCGTTGGGCTTCAGTCATCTTAGCACTGTTCCTGCTTTTTTCTCGCCATTCGTCATTGCTTGCCCAAGTTGTTTGCGCAATTCGGCCCGTTCTCGATATAGCTTTCGAATCGTCCTATCGCGGGTTTGCATCTTGAACATCGCCTTCATCCACAAATTTTTGTAATCTCGCATCGCCACGTTGCCTCCTTTGATTTACCGGCTGATCGTAGCACGTTTGATGAGACAAGTATATTCGTGCCGATTTTTTTCTGAAACGCGTTTCTTCCTTTTGTTCTGGTGCAATTCCCTGATAAGATTCATAAAATCCACTCCCCGGAGCGAGAATGCAGGCTATCCTTGCGCTGGAAGACGGCAGAGTCTTCCGAGGCAAAGGCTACGGCGCCAAAGGCGAATGCTACGGCGAAGTCGTTTTTAATACTTCCATCACCGGCTACCAGGAAATTTTCACCGACCCTTCCTACTCCGGCCAGATCGTCGTTTTAACCAACCCCGAAATCGGAAATTACGGTACCAACCAGGAAGACAACGAGGCTACGCGTCCCTGGATCGAGGGCCTGATCGTGCGCGAATTCTCCCGCGTCAGTTCGAACTGGCGCTCGCAGCAGGTCGCCGAAGAATACCTGGAGCAGTTCAAGGTGCCGGTGCTCTCGGACATCGACACCCGGTCGCTGGTACGGCATCTGCGCGACCATGGCGTGATGCGCGGAGTGATCTCGACGATCGAGACCGACCCCGAGAAACTGGTCGCCAAAGCGCGGTCGATCCCCAAGATGGACGGGACCGATCTGGCGAAAGAAGTTAGCACCAAGCGTCCGTACGTGTGGGAAGTGGGCGAGCGATCGCATGAGCCAGTGGCCGTGGTTGGAGTCAAAGATGAGCCGCCGCGGTTCCACGTCGTTGCCTACGACTTCGGCATCAAGCAGAACATCCTGCGCAAGCTGCGCGGCGAGGGCTGCAAAGTAACAGTAGTTCCGGCGCAGACTCCAGCGGAGGATGTACTCGCGCTGAAGCCGGACGGCGTTTTCCTGTCGAATGGCCCCGGTGATCCCGAACCGTGCACGTACGCGGTGGATTCGATCCGCCGGCTGATGGGACGGCAGCCCATCTTTGGAATTTGCCTGGGGCATCAGCTCACGGGAATTGCATTGGGCGGCAAGACCTTCAAATTGAAGTTCGGACATCACGGCGGAAATCATCCGGTAAAGCAGTTGAAGACGGGTAAGATCGAGATCACCGCGCACAACCACAATTTCGCCGTGGACCCGGATTCGCTGGCGCAGAGCGAGGTTGAGTTCACTCACATGGACCTGAACGATCAGACGCTCGAAGGCCTGCGTCACCGCAATCTGCCGCTGTTCACCGTGCAGTATCACCCGGAAGCCGCCCCCGGCCCGCACGATTCGCATTACCTGTTCAAAGAGTTCACCAAGATGATGGAGGAGTGGAAAGGTTGACGCGAGGGCGAACGATCACGCTCCTTACAGTTCTGTTGGCGTTGACCGGGGCGTCGTTCGCAACGAGCTGTGTGTGGGGCAGGAAATTCAAGACCAGGAGGATTTGCGGTATCGTTCGGGACGCGGCGGGTGCAGAGATTCCTGACGCGACTATCCGAATAGAGAGGCCGGGCACGGAGGAAGTTATGGCCGAGTCCCGATCTCACGCCGACGGGTCGTTTAATTTGCTGGAGGTAGTAAGTGGAGACTACGTAATAAGAGTCAGGTTCAATGGCTTCTGGGACGCCTCGCAGAACTTCCAACTGGATCGCCCTGCGAAAAGCACACAGTGCTCGCATCCCATTCGAGTGGTGATGAAGCCAGCAGGTCAGTGCAGCTACGTCGAGAACGCATGGAAGAAATCGCTTTGAAAGGGCGCGCCTTCAAGGCGCGCCGTTGGATGCCACAAAAGTTTGCGGCTTTAGCCGCTGAGGTACGGTGGTGAGACCCGTCCGAGAGCACGCGACGAGCAACAGCCAGACCTACATGATCACGTCGTCGACGTGGGGCCGTCGGTTTCTTTTTTCTAGAGATGTGTGGGCGAAGTTGTTGATCGAGACCCTGTACCACTATCGCGGTTCAGCTTATTTGCTTCATGAATTCGTGGTCATGCCGGATCACATTCACGTGCTCTTGACTCCGAAGACGAGCCTTGAAAAGGCTGTTCAATTCATTAAAGGCGGATTTTCGTATCGGGCGAAAAAGGAACTCGGTTCGAACTTGGAGGTTTGGCAGAAGGGATTTTCCGATCATCGCATTCGGGATGCGAGCGATTATAAGTTGCATCAGATTTATATTCATCAGAATCCCGTTCGAAAGGATCTGGGCGAGCGAGTGGAGGACTATCCGTATTCATCAGCCCATGGCAGATTCGAGCTCGACCCTGCACCTCAGGGGCTAAAGCCCGTTGATCGAGAGGGGCCTCCTACGGCGCGCCTAGAAGGCGCGCCCTTTCAAAGCAAAGGCGTTCCGGCGCTTATTCCGGCGAAGAACAAAACTGCATAAATGCCCAAACGCACTGACATCTCCAAGATCCTCGTACTCGGCTCCGGCCCCATCATCATCGGGCAGTCGGCGGAGTTCGACTACTCCGGCACGCAGGCCTGCAAGGCGCTCAAGTCTGAGGGCTTTGAAGTTGTGCTGGCCAACTCGAACCCCGCCACCATCATGACCGACCCGGAGTCGGCCGACCGCACCTACATTGAACCGCTCACGCTGGAATACCTGGAAGAGATCATCCGCATCGAGCGCGAGATGTCGCCCAGTGCGGGTTTTGCCGTGCTGCCCACGGTCGGCGGCCAGACCGCGCTCAATCTCGCGATTGAGCTTTCCGACGGAGGTGTTCTCGAAAAATATAACGTCAGCCTGATCGGCGCCAATGTCGCCGCCATCAAGAAAGCCGAAGACCGCCTTTTCTTCAAAGACGCGATGCAGCGTATCGGCCTTGACGTTCCCAAATCCGCTCTAGTCAATAATCCAAAAGATGGGCTGGAGTTCGCTGGGAAGATCGGCTTCCCGGTGATTATTCGCCCGTCGTTCACCCTGGGCGGCACCGGCGGCGGCATCGCCTACAACCGCGAGGAGCTTGGCGAGGCCTTGGCTCGCGGCCTCGATCTTTCCCCGGTGCATGAGGCGCTGATTGAGGAATCGGTGCTGGGCTGGAAGGAATTTGAGCTGGAGGTGATGCGCGACACCAAAGACAACGTCATCATCATCTGCTCGATCGAGAACTTCGACCCCATGGGCGTGCACACCGGCGATTCGATCACGGTCGCCCCGGCGCAAACGCTTACCGATCGCGAATATCAAGCGATGCGCGATGCTTCGATCGCCGTGATCCGCGAAATCGGCGTCGACACCGGCGGATCGAATATTCAATTCGGCGTGAATCCCGAGACCGGGCGCATGGTCGTCATCGAGATGAACCCGCGCGTCTCGCGGTCGTCGGCGCTGGCCTCGAAAGCGACTGGTTTCCCCATCGCCAAGATTGCCGCCAAGCTTGCCATCGGCTACACGCTCGACGAAATCCCCAACGACATCACGCGCAAAACTCCGGCATGTTTCGAGCCGACGCTCGACTACGTGGTCGTAAAAATCCCCAAGTGGCAGTTTGAAAAATTCCCCGGCGCCGACGACACTTTGGGCCCGCAGATGAAATCCGTCGGCGAGGTCATGGCTATCGGGCGCACCTTTAAAGAAGCCCTGATGAAGGGCGTCCGCTCCCTCGATACTGGCAAGAAAGTCGGCGGCGACAAAATCGAGCCGAAGATTCTGACCCAGCGCCTGGTTACTCCGCATCCCGAGCGGCTGGCTTACGTCCGCTACGCGTTGCGCCAGGGACACACCGTCAAGCAGATTGCCAAGATGACCTCGATGGATCCCTGGTTCCTTTACCAACTGAAGGAAATCAACGATCAGCAACTGGAACTCGAGAAGCATCCCATGGAATCCATTCCGACCGAGGTGCTGCGCGATTCCAAGCGCATGGGATTCTCCGACGGACGTCTGGCCCAAGTCTGGCGGCTTGAGGGACAGGAAAAGGTCCGGCACCTGCGCAAGAAGCACGGTGTGATGCCGGTCTACAAGCGCGTGGACACGTGCGCCGCCGAATTCGAAAGCTTCACGCCCTATCTCTACTCCACTTACGAAGACGAAGACGAGGCCGCGCCCACCGACAAGAAAAAAGTCATTATTCTCGGCAGCGGGCCCAACCGCATCGGGCAGGGAATTGAGTTCGACTACTGCTGCTGTCACGCCTCATTTGCGCTGCGGGACGACGGTTACGAGACGATCATGATCAACTGCAATCCTGAAACCGTCTCGACTGACTACGACACCAGCGACCGTCTCTACTTCGAGCCGCTCACCTTTGAAGATGTGTGGGCGATCTACCAGCACGAAACTTCGAAAGGTGCGGACGTGGGCGTGATCGTGCAGTTCGGCGGGCAGACCCCGCTGAACCTGGCGCTGCCGTTGAAGCGGGCGGGGGTCAAGATCATCGGCACGTCGCCCGAATCGATTGATCTGGCGGAAGACCGCAAGCAGTTCAACAAGCTGCTGGAAGAATTGCAGATTCCCCAGGCCCCTGGCGTGATGGCGACCTCCATCGAAGAAGCGGCCGAAGGCGCCAAGCGCATCGGTTACCCGGTGCTGGTGCGGCCCTCTTATGTGCTGGGCGGGCGCGCCATGGTGATCGCCTACGACGAGCAATCGATCGTGCGCTACATGCAGGAAGCGGTCGAGTACTCCCACGACCGCCCGGTGCTGATCGATCACTTTCTCGAAGACGCGATCGAAGTCGACGTTGACGCGCTCTCCGACGGCGAAGACGTCGTGATCGGCGGCATCATGCAGCACATCGAAGAAGCGGGCATTCACTCCGGCGATTCGTCCTGCGTGCTGCCCGCGGTCGATATTCCGCAACCCTTGCTCGACCGCATGCGCGACTACACTTTCAAACTCGCCAAGGCGCTC
>DASYYT010000114.1:0-13184 GCA_035949755.1 Candidatus Sulfotelmatobacter sp. | reverse complement strand
CCCGGTTTGCGCGAGTTACCAAGGTTATTGTCCGTCGGATACTAGATGTTGTGACAGCTTCTGACTTGTGTTGTCATCAATTCTTCCGGGCAGGAAGCGTGGCAATTGTCTGCTTGCCGCGTCCTGAGGTTCGTCCATGATTTGGTATTTCCTTTTTTTCTTCATCTCAGGATTTTGCAGCATCCTGTACGAGATCGTCTGGCTCCGCCTGGCGATGGCTCAGTTCGGGGTCACCAGTGCCCTTGTCTCTATCGTCCTTTCGACGTTCATGGCTGGTCTTGGTTTAGGGTCATTAGGAAGCGGATGGATCATTCGCCGCTATCGCGGCCCCTCGCAGTTCCCCGGTTTGCGCCTTTATGCCCTGGCCGAATTACTCATCGGGATCTCGGCTCTGCTGGTGCCGCTCCAGCTTAAGTGGGGACGCGAACTGCTGGAGCATACCGGGCTTCCTTCGTCTGGCAGCTACTACCTGGTCTCGGGTCTATGGATCGCGCTCACGTTAATTCCCTGGTGTGCTTGCATGGGTGCGACGATTCCTTTCGCGATGGAGTCCATTCGCAGCCACTTTCGCGATGAGTCGTCCAAGTCATTCAGCTACCTGTATGTCGCGAACGTGGTTGGAGCTACTGCGGGCGCAGTCGTCCCGTTGCTTCTGATCGAACTCTACGGCTTCCGAGGCACGTTGCGGATTGGCGCCGTATTGAACGCGGTGCTGGCCGCATCTGCGTTCTTGCTTGCCACCCGGCTTCGTGGAGCGCGGCAGAATCCTCAAACCTCGGCCGAAGACGTTGCTCCCACGCTCATCCTGCAGAACCGGCGTCCCTTGCTGCTTTTATTCGCCACTGGCTTGACGAGCATGGGCCTCGAGGTCGTTTGGATCAGGCAATTCACCCCGTACCTGGGCACGATGGTCTATGCCTTCGCGGCGATTCTGGCTCTCTATCTGGTCTCTACTTTGATCGGCTCAAAGATCTACCGGATGTGGGCCACAAAGCATGCCACTGAGCCGCAACTGATCTGGCTCGGGCTGGGCTTTTGTGCCTTCCTCTCGTTAGCGGCAGGCGATCCGCACTTCCGCATCCTCACTCTGTTTCGCCCCGTGCTCGGAATTGCGCCCTTCTCGATGGTCCTCGGCTTTATCACTCCTATGCTGGTCGACCGCTGGTCGCAGGGAGATCCAGATCGTGCGGGCACAGCCTACGCAACCAATGTCCTGGGATGCATTCTCGGGCCTTTGCTGGCTGGTTTTCTGCTGTTGCCTTTTGCCAGCGAACACTTCGTGATTTGTGTATTCGCTCTCCCCTGGCTCGTAGTCGGATTGAGCGCCCAATGGCAGAAGACCGCGCCGCGTCCGCGTCAGCAGAGCTGGCTGCCTTATGCCCTGGCCGCGTTGGCGCTCCAGTTAGCCTTTGTCAGCAAGGACTATGACAGTCAATTCCCCAACCACGAAGTGCTCCGCGATAGCACTGCGACCATCGTCGCCACTACCGGGGATACTGGAAAACAGTTGTTGGTCAACGGAGTCGGCATCACCTCTTTGACGCCCATCACCAAAATGATGGCGCATATGCCGATGGCCTTTCTGCAGCGCCCGCCCAAGAATGCGCTCACCATTTGTTTCGGTATGGGTACGACTTTCCGCTCCCTGCTTTCCTGGGGTGTTCCAACCACAGCGGTAGAACTGGTCCCCAGCGTCCCCCGCATGTTCTGGTATTACCATTCCGATGGCGCCCAGCTGCTGCAGTCCCCGCTGGCGCATGTCGTGATCGATGACGGGCGTCGTTACCTGGAGCGCTCCTCCGAAACATTTGACGTCATTGCGATCGATCCACCGCCTCCGATCGAGGCGGCGGGATCGAGCATGCTCTACTCGAAAGAGTTCTATACGATTCTCAAGCGCCGGTTGCGGCCTGATGGCATCTTGCAGCAATGGTTGCCCGACGGCGATCCGGTTGTGCGCAGCGCGGTCGCTCGCGCCCTTGCCGAGTCTTTTCCCTACGTCCGTGTATTCCAATATTCTTCGAGTTGGGGTTATCAGTTCCTCGCCAGTGCACAACCCATTCCTGACCGGTCGCCGGCAGAGCTGGTGCAGCGGATGCCCGAATCCGCCCGCCGCGACATGATCGAATGGCCCTTTGAACCTACCGCCGAACTGGAATTCTCCAGCGTGCTGCAAAGGGAGACCTCGGTGGCAAAGATCGTAGCCGACGATCCCAATACCCAGGCCATGCACGATGACCGCCCAGTGAACGAGTACGTCATCCTTCGCAAGTTGAATGCCAGCAGATTTCAGCTCGATGCTCTGGTCGCCTGGTATGAACATACAAAAAATCTCTGACGCGTTTATCCCAGAGTACGTTTGGCGTTCCATTTATGGGCAAGAAGAGCAACCAGGAACTTACCGCTGACAGCAGCCCACTCGCGCAAAGTGTGTCGTCACGGTATTGGCCGTACGTTGCCCTCCTTTTGATCGTGGTGTTTTTTGGCCTCATCCGCGTTCGCCTGCTCGATATTCCCCTGGAGCGCGACGAAGGCGAGTACGCCTACGCCGGACAGTTGCTTCTGCAAGGCATTCCTCCCTATCAACTTGCTTACAACATGAAGTTGCCCGGCACCTACATCGCGTACGCCATGATTCTGGCGGTATTCGGCCAGACACCGGTTGCAGTTCATGCCGGCCTTCTGCTCGTCAACGGCGCCACCATCGTGCTGGTATTTTTCTTGGCAATGCGGTTGTTTGGCTCGCTGGCGGCCGTAATCTCAGCGGCCAGTTATGCCCTGCTTTCGACCAGTCCCTCGGTCCTGGGCTTTGCGGCTCACGCCACGCACTTCGTCGCTCTGCCCGCCGTGGCTGGCCTGCTCCTGCTCCTGAGGGCAATCGAGACCGGCAGTCTATGGCGTTATTTTTGGAGCGGGATTCTGGTGGGCCTCGCCTTCGTCATGAAACAGCCCGGCATTTTCTTCATCTTTTTCGCCGGGTTGTATTTTCTCCAGAGCCAGTGGAAGCGGTCCATCGATTGGCGAGCCATCGCTGCCCGCGGCGGCATGCTCGGCCTCGGTTCGGTTCTTCCTTTTTTGATCGTGTGCCTGGTCCTGTGGAGGTGGGGTGTCTTTCCGAAGTTCTGGTTCTGGACCTTCGTTTACGCCCGCCAATATGCCTTCGCTTTGGGCCCGCTGCAGGGCTCTCACGTGCTTTGGATGATGGCTCCGCTGGCCATCGGAACCGGCGTCTTCATCTGGTTGATTGCTGCCGTCGGCTTGAGCGCGATCTTCTGGAATGAACAAGCCCGCAGCCACTGCGTCTTCCTCGCTGGCTTCCTGCTCTTCTCATTTCTCGCGGTGTGTCCGGGTTTCTATTTCCGCTCGCATTATTTCATTGTGATGCTGCCTGCAATCGCTCTGCTGGCGGGCGTCGCGGTCGCGGCGGCCACTCGCGAATTTCAAAAGCACGGCATCCCTCCTTCGTTGCGCGTTGTTCCAATACTGCTCTTTGGTGTTGCCTGCATCTATTCTCTCTTCGAGCAGCACGACTTTCTGTTCTCAATGGAGCTGGTCGTTGCGTGCCAAAGTTTATATGCTCCCAATCCGTTTCCGGAGGCGCGCGCCATTGGCGACTACATCAAAAGTCATTCGACGCCGGACGCGCGCATCGCGGTCCTGGGGTCCGAGCCGGAGATCTTCTTCTACGCCCAGCGCCACTCCGCAACCGGCTATATCTACGTTTATCCACTAATGGAAAATCAGAAGTATGCTCCCACCATGCAGCAAGAGATGATTGCCGATATCGAGCACTCCCAGCCGCAGTGGATTGTCTTCGTCAATGTTCCGTTTTCCTGGGTGGTGCGCCCCGACTCCGATACCGAGCTCCTTGCCTGGTCGCAAAAGTTTCTGGATCGACACTACGAACTCGATGGTGTGGTCGACATCCTCGAACAAAGCAAATATCTCTGGGGGGCCGACGCCAGGCTCTACCGCCCGACATCGCGCTTCTCCGTAGAAATTTTCAAGCTCAGAACACCTTAGCGCCGCGCTTCTTGCTCGTCCACACGTTGAACTCATAGAAACATTGCCCGCCAGAAAGGCGTGCGCAGAATGTCGTCTGCAAACGGCCCGCAATCCTCGCTGATTACGTTGCCATCCCGAGGTTTTGTGCCCGCATCCAACCCTCAGGAATTCTGATCTTCCCCAGGAGGAGCCATGATCGAAAAGAATATTACGTTGCCGGAGATGATTCTTTGGACGGGCACGCGCGTCGCACTGGGCGCGGGCATTGGCATGTTGATCTCACGGCGGCTGAGCAAGGACGCTATCAAAGCGGCTGGATTAGCTCTGACTATCGTCGGAGCATTTACAACGATTCCACTGGCAATCTCCATCATGGGCAAGCAAAAACCGACCCACCCGGAAATTCGCTCGGTGGCTTAGCCATTGCACGCCCGCCTACCGGGACGACTGCCCCTCTTAAGCCAGCTTTTGGCTTGAGTGGGGGGTGTTCGCCCGTGCGCTTGCTCAGCGACGGCTAATCACTCATTGAGCCAAGCATCCAATGACTCAACCCCCCAATCACTTCACGTGCGTCGCGATCCACCACTGGTTCCCGAACGCATCAGTCACCGCTCCCACGCGATCGCCATAAGGCTGGTCTGCCGGTTCCTGCATCGCTTTCGCGCCCGCGGCCAGCGCTGTCCGATACGCAGCATCCACATTCGGCACATACAGGTAAAACATCGACTTCATCGGCTGATACGGTCCGTGCGCCTCGTCCATCTCCAGATGCGAGTCGCCAATCGCAATCGTCATGTGATGAACCACGCCAGCCTCATCGGTGTAGCGGCCCAGATCCCGAGCCCCGAAGGCGCGCTTTAAAAATTGGAACACAGGTTCGGCTCGCAACGGATGCAGATAAGGCTGAATCGTCGGCGCTCCCTCCGATTTGTAGTCCTCTCCCAGGAATCGAGCGATATACCAATGATTCCCCGCAGCATCCACGACGCTCGCCGTCCGCTCTCCGTACTCCTGATCCGCTGGCGCCATCAGCGACGTCCCGCCCGCCTCAATCGCCCTCTTGTAAGCAGCGTCGCAGTCGCGCACGTAGACGTGAAACGCGCCCAGCATCGGCTCGCCCTTCCACGAGACTCCTTCGCCTCCTCCTCCGATCATCAGCATCGAATCCTGCACCCGCACTTCGCAGTGATACCCTCCCGCCGAGCCCACCGCGCGAAACATCTCTTCTCCACCAAACGTCTTCTTCACAAAATCAACAACAGCGTTCGCATCGGCTGCCACAAGATAAGGCGTAACCGTGTTGTATCCCGCGGGAACCGCACTCACCCCCTTCTCCTTCATCTGCCCGCCCTCAGGCCCTTCCGTCATCCCCTTCATGCGGCGGTGCATCTCTTCCACCGACATTTCTTCTTTCACGGTGAACGCGCTCCAGCGATAGCCGAACGGATCGGCAAGCGTCGCGTCGCGATGTCCGTAAAACTGATCCTTGGGCGGAAGAATGACCTTCATCCCTGCTTCGACAGCGTGCTTCGTAAAGGCATCCACGTCCTCGACGCGGATCGACATAGACACCGGCGAGTTTCCCAGCGTCTCAGCGCTGAAGCGCCCGCCTTCGGGCCATTCGCCGGTAATATTGATGGTCGAGTCGCCGATCATTAACTCCGCGGCGGGAATGGAATCTCCCACCTGGAACCGGAATGTTTCTTTCGCCCCCAATGCGCGCTGGTAGAACTCAATCGCTTTGCCGGGATCGCGAAACGCCAGTCTCGGCCTTGCAGACATGCGAACGGCGGCAACCGGCTCAGCCACGGTAGACATACGCTTTTCTCCTTCAAACTGAGATTTCAATCGCGCCTTGAACTTCGCACTCGGCAGGTTGCGCAATTCCGCCGCGATGCGCGCCAGCGGCTCAATCCCCGCGTCGGCCTTGGGCACCCGCCCGTCCGTGCGCGCCAGCATTTTTTCCAGCACCAGATGGAGCTGCTCGATCTTCTTCGGCTCGCCATTTCCGGGTTTCAGAGAGCGCTTAGGCATCGGCACCCTCCATGCGCGCGCGCAGATTACTCAACGCGCGAAACTGTAATTGCTTCACCGCTCCTTCACTCTTGCGAATCTCTTTCGCTACCTCTTTAATGCTCTTTTGTTCGGCGAAGCGGAGCACGACCACTTTCCGCTGTTCTGCCGGCAACGAGTCCACCAGCCGGAACAGCGTTGCCCGCCATTCCACTTCCTCGATCTCGCCCGCGCTGGCTGCCGCCGATTCCATCACCTGCGCATCGCCGCTAACCTCCCGCCCTGATTTCTGCCACCGGTCCGAGATCAGATTCGCCGCAATCCGGTACAACCACGCCGCAAACGGAATCCCTCGCCACTCGAAACGCTTCAGGTTGGCCAGCGCCTGGTGAAATACCTCAGCTGTCAGATCCTCCGTCTCCGCCCGGTCCCGCACTCGCTTCACGATGTAGGCATAAACCCGTTCGAAGTTGATTTCATAAAGCTCGGCAAAGCGGGCAGGATCCTTCTGCGCAGCCTCGATCAGAAGCCGCTCGTCCGCTTCTTTCTTCAGAGCCTTCAACGAGTTCTCCGCCGTCCGACCTACACTAGGCTAAACTCTACGGCGCTGGCAAAGGTTACGGCCGCAAAAAACTTCCTCCGCACTGTCCCTGTGGCCGCCTCTTGCATCCAACTTGCGGCATTGGCCAAAAATACGGCCTGCAATGTATTGCCGTCCCTGAGAGCCAGGGAGTAGAAGCAGAGTTCAAATCGAAGCAGCGTTCAAATCAAGGATCGGAGCAAAAAACGATGGAAGCCGTCACCGGAATATTCGACACCAGAGCCGCCGCAGAGTGCGCCTTGCGCGAAGTCCACAACACCGGCATCCCCGCCGACAAGATCACGCTTTTAGTTCCCGGCAGCGTCGATCAGGTCGAAAAGGAAGTGCAGTCCGTTCCTACCGATGCCACCGAGCAGCCCGGCATGGGCACAGCCATGGGCGCCCTGTTTGGCGGCGGCGTTGGACTCACCGGCGGCGCCATGCTGATGGCCCTCGTTCCCGGCCTTGGTCCCGTCACCGCCCTCGGACTGCTGGGCGCGGGCATCCTCGGCGCGGCCGGCGCCACCGTCGGCGGCACCATTGGCGGCAAGGCCGAAAAAACTACCTACCAAAGGCATTCCCGAGGACGAAATCTTCCTCTATGAAGACGCCCTCCGCAAAGGCCGCAGCGTCGTCGTCGCTCTCGCCGACGAGGTGCCTTCTGCCTCGATCGTTCGTGATGCCCTGAAGAAGTGCGGCGCCGAATCCATCGATGCCGCCCGTCACCAATGGTGGACCGGCCTGCGCAGCGCGGAAAAGAGCCATTACATGGCGACCGGCAGAAACTTCGACGACGAGGAAAAATTCTATCGCCTGGGCTTCGAAGCCGCTCTCCATGCCCGCACCCGCTGCATGGAATTCGATCAGGTCTCGGCCGAAATGGACGCCGCTCTGGAACAAGTTCAGCGCCGTCATCCCGGCGCCAACGTCGAAGAACCGTTCACCCGCGGCTACCAGCGCGGCCGCGACCATTATCAGCGCCTCTGCGACGAATCCAACAAAGCGGCATAACTAAGATCAGTGACGAGGTCTCAGAGTCTGAAGTCCGAGGTCCGAAGTCCGAGGTCTGAAGTCCGAGGTCTGAGGTCCGAGGTCTGAGGTCTGAAGTCCGAGGTCTGAGGTCTGAGGTCCGAGGTCTGAGGTCTGAGGTCCGAGGTCCGTGATCATGGGCACTGATCACTCCTCTAGCCCCTATAAAGCTCCTCCAGCGCCTTCTGCACCCGCGCCGACAGCCCCTCCAGATCCCGCATCGTCATTCCCGTAGTCGAAATCGGCTCTCCAACCCGCATCTCCAGCGGACGGCACTTGATGTGATACGTATCCATCGGCAGCAGTTCATACGTTCCCACCAGCGCCACCGGCACGACGTCCACTTGCGCCTTGATCGCCATGAAGAACGCTCCCGCCAGAAATGGCTTGATCTCGCCATCGTGCGTGCGCCCGCCCTCCGGAAAAATCACCAGCGGCAACCCGGCTTTCAATCCTTTCAATGCCGCCCGGATGCTGCTGATCGAATGCGACGGATTCTGCTGGTCAATGCACACCTGCCCCGACCGTTTCAAATGCCACCCCACCACCGGATACGACAGCAACTCTTTCTTGAACGCGATCCGAAACTGAAACGGCAAATACACGTACAGCACGGGAATGTCGAGCGCAGAAGCATGATTCACCGCGTAAATGTGCGGTTTCGAAATATCGATCTTATCCAGTCCCGTCACCTTCACCGGTGAAAAAATCGACTTCATGATCAGCCACGACCACGTCCTCGAAAACCAGTGTTGCCGCCTCCCGCTGGGATCGAACATTCCGCCGGGCAGCGCTGCCAGCCCCAGCACGACCGTGTAAAACCAGATCAGCGGATCCAGAATCAGGTACGATCGCAGCCGGCTCAGCCACCCATATCTCCTGCCCGGAATCTCGTGCGGACTCCGCCGCGGCCCAGCAATCTCCTGCGGACCGCTCTCCTCCGCCTGGTCTTCCGCCCGCTCCACCGATGAATTCAATTCCTGCACGCTTCCATTCTAGGGGAAACTCAGAAACTTCGTGTGCACAGACTTCGGGTCCAGAAAGCTCGGGTACATACACTTCGTGTGCCCCACTTCTCCCCGCATTGGGAAGAAGTGGGGATTTTGACTTTACTTTCCCGTTGCACAAAACCCCCATCCCGCAGTAAATTGATTCACCTTTTCCCCGCGCGCCTTCGTCGTCATCGCAGACACGCCGGCGCACAGTTCCGGCGATCCTATTTCAAATCGCCATGTGACAACGCGGGCCTTCCGAGTGCGGCGGATTCCCGGTCATTGAGGGGGCAGAACGTCCCGGGCCCAAGACTGCCGACATCACGAAAGGACGGCACACCGCCATGTCAAGAAAAGCCAAAGTTGCTCTCTCCCAGCCCCTGTTCAGCGAACCCGTCTTCCAGGAGGAAGTCCCCACCCCCGACCCTTCGCAATTCCAGGTCACGCCCAACGATCAGCAGTTCTACACCACCCAGGTGCAAGGCCTGCTCAAAACTGAGGTCGTCGCTTTCCCCCAGGCCTCCGGCAAGCCCTCCGATCTTTTTTCTCTTGCCGACGCCTGGGGACCGCACGGCTCCGACGTGATCAACTCCATCAAAGCCGCGAATTGCATTGCCTTCCACATGATCGGCGACAGCGGCGCTACCGCCTCGGCCAAGTACGCGTCGGAAATCAAAGTCGCCGACGCCGTCACCAACGACTTCCACGCTTCCAACGCCGCCAACCGTCCGGCGTTCATGTTCCATCTCGGCGACGTGGTCTACAACTTCGGTGAATGGAACTACTACTACGATCAGTTTTACGAGCCCTTCCGCAACTATGCCGCGCCCATCTTCGCCATTCCCGGCAACCACGACTCGTTCGTGCTGCCCAGCACGGCCAAGGGAGACGAGCCTCTCACCACCTTCATGCGCAATTTCTGCGGGTCGTCGCTGGCCGTCACCAAAGACGCCGGATCGCTTCACCGCACCTGCCTCACTCAGCCCGGAGTCTATTTCGCTCTCGACGCACCCTTCGTCCGCATTCTCGGACTCTTCTCCAACGCGCTCGAAGATCCTGGAGTCATCTCCAGCGAGTCAAGCGCTGGACCCGCCGCGGCGAAAGTGAAGGGGAAGGGAAAAGGAGCAGGCGCGAAAGGCAGTGGCGCAACCTGGCCCGCGGTTCCCGACTACCAACTCGCATTCCTCACCGCGCAACTGCAGCAGATCAAGGCCAGCAACTATCAAGGCGCGGTCATCCTTGCCGTGCACCATCCTCCCTTCACCTACTCGCCGAAACAAGGAGGCTCCGGCGGCGGCAAGCACTATGGCAGCCCCATCATGCTCTCCGAGATCGACGCCATCTGCCAGCAGACCCGAGTCTATCCCCACGCCGTGATCTCCGGCCACGCTCACAACTACCAGCGTTACACGCGCTCGCTGAAGTTTGCGGGCAAAAACTATTCCGTTCCCTTCATCATCTGCGGAGACAGCGGCCACAACGTCAGCCCGCTGACCACTTCCTCCTTCGGCAAGAATGTCCCCGAACCCGCAGACAACATCGACGTGAGTTACATGGACGGAAGCACGGTGGTGCAATCCACAGGCCTGAAACTGAACAAACACGACCAGCAAAACTCGGGATTCCTTCGCGTCAACGTAACCGCCAAACAACTCACCTTCACCTTCAATCCAGTAAGCAAGACCGGCGCGGCGGTGAAGCCGGATGCAGTAACGGTGGATCTGGCGGCGCACACGGCGGCATGAATAATGAATGAACGAAGTAAGAAGTAAGACGAAGGGATCGCAAGCCACGGGGTGCCCCATTTCTCGCGCGTTCTGTGCGCGAGAAGTGGGGATCTTTGATTCCGCTCTCCTTCGGTGACCCCAGTCACTGCGACCGCTCTCCCCGCTGGCTATTCTGCATCCTTAGCGGAGACCACTCGATGAACCCCACCAATTCCCGCCGAACTTTCCTTCAAACGTCGCTCATAGCCGGAGCCGCACTCTCCGGCGTATCTCATCTCCCACGTGTTCTTTCGGCAGGAGCGGGCGTACCCTCGACGCCGCCCATCACGCCCGCATTCCCGGTCGCCGACTATCACGTCCACCTGAGCGAGCAACTCTCCATCGAACAAGCCATCGCTCTCGGCAAAGAACGCCAGGTGCAGATCGGCATCGTCGAGCATCCCGGCCCCGAATACAAACTCCACGCCGATGCCGACCTCAAGCAGTACCTCGACACCCTGCGCCGCTATCCGGTCCGCATCGGCCTGCAGCCGGTCTATCCCGGCTGGTCGAAAGCTTTTTCAAAAAGCCTTCTCGACCAACTCGACTACGTCCTGATGGACGCGCTCACGCTCCCCAAGCCGGACGGCGGCTATCTCGCAATCTGGCAAATCGACACCATGGTCGACGACGAAGACGCCTTCATGACCCGCTACCTGCAGTTCATCGAGCAAGTGCTGACCACCGAGCCCATCGATATCTTCGCCTGGCCGACGTTCCTTCCTGTCCCGATCGCGCGCCAGTACAACCAGCTCTGGACCAAGCCCCGCATTAACCGCATCCTCGACCTCGCCCAGTCGCGAAAGATCGCAATCGAAATCAACGAAGTCGCCCACGTCCCCGACGAAAACTTCATTACGCTGGCCAAACGCGCCGGCTTAAAATTCACCTTCGGCACCGACTCCCGCACTCCACAAAACGCGGCCCACTTCTATTACTGCTACCAGATGGCGCAAAAATGCGCGCTGACCGAAGCGGACATGTTCGTTCCGAAAAAAAAGTAAGCACCGTCGGCAATTCAGACGACTCGCCTGCTCGCAATTTTGCCAGGGTCTGCAGCCTTCTGACTTAGCCGTTCTTATCCTCGCGATCTCCGAGTCCAAACCGCATCTTGCTGCATCCAAGCGGGGCAAGGAGAAAAAATTATGTACGTCGTACTGGGAGCAAGCGGCAACACCGGACACATCGTGGCCAACAATCTTCTTGCCAGCGGACAAAAAGTTCGCGTCGTCGGCAGAATCGCCGCCCACTTACAGCCTCTCGCGGCAAAAGGCGCCGAACCCTTCATCGCCGACGCCACCGACGCCGAGGCCCTCACTAGAGCCTTCCACCAGGCAGACTCCGCCTACATCGTGATTCCACCCAATCTCACTAGTAGCGACCCGCTCGGCTATTCGAATCGTGTCAGCGACGCCATCGCCGCCGCGATACAAAACGCGGGCACCAGGAATGTGGTCGCGCTGAGCAGCATCGGCGCCGACAAGTCCAGCGGCACCGGACCCGTCGTCGGTCTTCATCCCCTCGAACAAAAGCTCGACCAGATTAACGGCGCGAATGTGCTCTGTCTTCGCGCCGCCTACTTCATGGAAAATACGCTTCCCCAGGTGAATGCGATCCGCCAGATGGGAGCCGTCGCCACGCCGCTTCGCCCCGATCTGAAACTGCCCATGATCGCCACGCGCGACATCGGAGCCATCGCCGCCGATGCCCTGTTGCATCCGACAGCCCGCGGCAAACAAACCCGGGAACTGCTGGGACAACGCGATCTCACCTACACCGAAGTCACCGCGATTATTGGCAAGGCCATCGGCAAGCCAAATCTCAAATACGTCCAGGCGCCTGACGATCAGTTCCGCTCTGCCTTGCTGCAAATGGGAATGTCCGAGCCACTCGCCCGCCTGCTCCTGGAGATGATCGGCAGCCTCAACTCCGGATCCATGCACGCCCTCGAAGCTCGCACTCCCCTGAACACCACCTCAACCAGTTACGAAACCTTCGTAGCCGAGTATTTCGTCCCGGCGTATCAACATCAACAGCAAGCCGTAGCCTGATCCATCATGGAGGGGCGGACGCCCTCGTCCGCCCCGAATAATTTAGGCCCCGTCATGGCGCCGCTGAAATGCGTTGCCCTCATGGAGCGCCTTCGCCCCGAGAACGAGTCGCAGGAGCTCGCCACCCACACCGGCGGCCATTCTGGCTTCATTTCCCCAACTTCCCATAAATATGGTAATATGGCAACGGTGAAAACCACCCTCGAAATTCCCGATTTTGTGTTCCGCCGGGCGAAATCCGTGGCCGCCGAGCGTGGCATTCCCCTGCGCCAGTTCGTGACCGAGGCGGTCCAGGAAAAACTGAAAACTACATCTCAGGAAAGGCCCTGGATGAAGCACCTGGGGAAACTCAAACATCTCCGTAGGAATCGGAAGCGAGTCGAACGCCGGGTGGAGGAAGCCTTCGAACACATCGATCGCGAAATCTGGCAATGATTCTGGACACCAACGCGCTGTCCGCCGCAGCCGATGACGATCCCTCCCTGATTTCCATTCTTGCGCGCTCGGACCAGGTGGCCATTCCGGTGATTGTGCTCGGCGAATATCGCTATGGCATAGCCCAGTCGCGGCATCGCACTGCCTACGAAAACTGGCTGGCGGAGTTACTCAACGATTGCCTGGTCCTGGATGTCAACGAACCCACTACCCATCATTATGCCGACATCACTCTCGAATTGAAGCGCATCGGCAAACCGATCCCCACCAACGACCTGTGGATCGCCGCTCTCTGCCGCCAACACTCTCTTCC
>DASYYT010000113.1:0-2610 GCA_035949755.1 Candidatus Sulfotelmatobacter sp. | reverse complement strand
GGTGAACAAACCTTCCATCATCCTGGCGGACGAACCCACGGGGAACCTGGATTCGCAAACCGGCATCGAGATCATGGCGCTGTTTGACCGGCTGCAGGCGGAGGGTAACACCATCATTCTGGTGACGCACGAGGGCGACATCGCCGAGTACGCGCACCGCGTGATCCACATCAAGGACGGCGTGATTGCCAGCGACGAGAGCAAAGGCCCGGGGCAACGCAGCTGATTGGAAGCTTTCCCGATTAGCGCCCAGCTTCGGCTGGGCGCTTTGTTTTGCGGGTCAGGAGACCTAACCACAGAGGGCACAGAGGAAAACCGAGGAGCACAGAAACGCAATCAGGCGTGGTTTTCGGCCGTGAGCGGTTGTTCGTCGGCAGTCAAGCGCGGTTCGGCAACGGCGACCCGGTCCCGTCCTTCGCGCTTGGCGCGGTAGAGCGCGGCGTCGGCGGCCTCGAGCAAGGCCTTGGACGAGGTGCCGTGCTGGGGCAGCGCGGCCACTCCGATCGATACCGTGATCATGCCGAGAGACTGGCCCTGATGAAGCACGACCAACTCGCGCAATTTGGACCGCATTCTCTCGGCGCGGGCATGGGAAGCGTTCAAGTCGGCGGTGGGAAGAATCACGACGAATTCTTCGCCGCCATAACGGCATACGAAATCTTCCATGCGAATGCTGTTGCTGAGGAATAATGCCGTCTCGCGCAAGACCGTATCGCCGGCGTCATGTCCGTAGGTGTCGTTGAATTTCTTGAAATGATCGAGATCAAGCATCAGGATGCCGAGGGATTGCTCGGCGCGGACAGCGCGGCGGATTTCCCGTTCCAGCATTTCGGTGAGATAGCGGCGGTTGTATAAGGCGGTTAAGGGATCTTTGATGGATTGAGCACGCAGCGCCTCGCGCAGCCTGATGTTGGCCACGGACAATCCGACCTGGCCGGCGAAGGTGGTTTTGAACCACAGTTCCGAGTCGCCCAAGGTGGGAGCGTCGTCGGTGGCCTGAAAGTGCATGATACCGAGCGCCTCGCCTTGCGCCAGGATGGGGATGCAGAGATATGTGTTTTTCACCCCGGAAGCATGGGCGCAGCGGGCGGTCGTGTCGCCCGCGACCACCAGGTGAGGTTGCGCGGTGCGCAATGCCCAGCAGGCACTCGGCTCAAACACTGGCACGGGCAGATGGCAGTCGTGCCAAGATCCGGCAACTTCGACCAGATTGCGCTCGGCATTGAGCAATGCCACCGCGCCGCGGCCGGTGAAAACTTTGGGAGCGAACCCCAGAGCCGCGGCGAATACTTCTTCTTTGCTGATACAGCTCTGCAGCATTTCCGCCATCTTGGCCAGTTGCGTGGCGCGCTGAGAGCGGGCGGTAAGGTCCAGCAACATTTTCTCGTTCTGGCGGTCGAGTTCCTGACGAGCGCTGTCGCGTTCCTGCATTTCCTGCTGCAGGCGGGCATTGGCTTCGCCCAATTCCTCGGTGCGCTCTTTGATCTGCTGCTCCAGCAATTGCTGATTATGCTTTTGCTCTTCGATATCGGTGCAAGTGCCCACCCATTGGATGATGCGCCCCTCGTCATCCCGCAGTGGATTCGCCCGGGCGATAAACCAGCGATCGACGCCATCCGCGCGGCGGATGCGATACTCCATCTCGTAGACTTCTCCTGTGCGGACACAATGCTCCCAACGTTTTAGGCAGGCCGGCAGATCATCAGGGTGAAGTGCATTCTCCCAGCTCCAGCCGAGGACCTTGTCCTTGGTGAAACCGCTATATCTGTAGAGTTGTTCTCCCATAAAGTCGACCGAACCGTCAGGACGGGCTGTCCAAATGATCGCTGGAATAGCTTGCGCAACAGTTCGGAAAGAAAGATCGAGTCTTTCGTCATTGGCAGGAGTGGTTTTGACGGCTCGGCGCAAAAACTTAAGCAACGAGGAGCGCTTCCTTCCAGCCAGAACCGCGGCGATGCTGAGCGCGAGCGCGGCAAGCCCGATCAATAGCGTTGTCAACCTGTAGTCATAGATTCCGTGAAGCAGAATGGGTGCGGACGTAGCGGCCCTCCCGAGAACAACGGCGCGCAGATTACCGGCAGGCGTGCTGACACGGTCGTCTGCTGTCACTAAATATCGGCAGGGGAATGCTATTTCGTATTAGAAGTAGCTAAGAGCGACTCGTCCTGAATCGATGGGATAAAAAAGAAGAGACGTAGCCGGGCTACGTCTCTGAAAGGAGTGTGCGGAATCGATGTTTATTCCGGAGTGGTGGTGACGGTCTTGACGGCAGCGGTATCGGACGGGGTACCGTGTCCGGCAACGAAGAAATTGTGATCGTACATATTGCGGTACATGCGGCCGGCGATCTCGGCGGCCTTGGGACCGAAGGTGGGGCGGCCTCCCTGCAGGAAAATCACCACGACAACGCGGCCAACGCTGGTGTTGGCGTAGGAGGCGAACCAGCCGAAACGGGTGCCGTCGTGCGAGCAGGTTCCGGTCTTGCCCAGAATGTCCTCTTCGTTGAAGTTGAGCCGGAGTTTGCGGGCGGTTCCGTATTGCACCGCGCCCTCCATGCCGTCGGAAAGTTCGGGAATGACGGGAGCGATGTCGAGTTGGCGCTTCACGCGC
>DASYYT010000112.1:0-17921 GCA_035949755.1 Candidatus Sulfotelmatobacter sp. | reverse complement strand
GTCCTGCGCTATTACGCGGGCCTCGCGACCAAGATTCACGGCGAGACCGTCAACACGTTCGAGACTGCCTTCACCTACACGCTGCGTGAGCCGGTCGGCGTGGTCGGCCTGATCGTGCCCTGGAATTTCCCGCTTTTGCTGGCCTCGTGGAAAGTCGGACCAGCGCTGGCGTGCGGGAACACGCTGGTTCTGAAGCCCGCGGAACAGACTCCGCTGACCACGTTGAAATTTGGCGAACTGGTGATCGAAGCCGGATTTCCAGCCGGAGTCGTGAACATCCTGACCGGCGGTCCGGAGACGGGCAAAGCGATCGTCGCCCATCCGGAGATCGACAAGATCGCGTTCACCGGATCCACCGCTGTCGGCAAAGAAATCATGCGCGGCGCTGCCGGCACGCTCAAACGCGTGACCTTGGAACTCGGCGGCAAATCTCCCAACATCGTTTTTGCCGACGCGGAAGTCGACAGCGCCGTAAAGGGCGCAATCAACGGCATCTTCTACGGCAAAGGCGAGGTCTGCAACGCCGGTTCTCGCCTGTTTCTGGAAAGCAAGCTGAAAGACGAATTCACCGAGAAGTTAATCGCGCGCGCTTCCAAAATGCGTCCCGCCGATCCGCTTGACCCCAAGACCCGCCTCGGCGCAATCGTCAGCCAGGAACAGATGCAAACCGTGCTGAACTTCATCGCTGCCGGAAAGAAGGACGGCGCGAAGTTGGTGGCCGGCGGCAATCGCGTCGCCGTCAATGGAGACAAGGGATTCTTCATCGAACCCACGATTTTCGGCGACGTGAAAAACGACATGAAGATTGCCAGGGAAGAGATCTTCGGTCCGGTTCTCTCTGTGCTGACCTTCGATGACGTTGACGACGTGATCGAGCAAGCCAACAACAATCCCTACGGCCTGGCTGCCGCGGTCTGGACGCGCGACGTGAAGAAAGCTCACAGCGTCTCGCGCCGCCTCAAAGCGGGCACGGTATGGATCAACACGTACGGTTTGATGGACGCGTCCCTCCCGTTCGGTGGATACAAGAGTTCCGGTTTCGGCCGCGAACTCGGAGCGCACGCGATTGAGCACTACACAGAGCTGAAGACAGTTTGGCTCAACATGGGATGAAAATGATCACCACAGAGACGCGCAGAGTTCCGCCTTTGTGCCTCCGTGTCCCCTGTGGTAAAGAGGTTTTGAATATATGCCTGGCAAAGTAGCAAAAATCGGAACGTTCAGCGAATGGGTTGGCCTGTTCAACGACTGGCGCAAGGAAATCGGCGTGAATACCGACGATATCGAGGCCTTCCACTTCGATACGCTCTACGGCGCGATCGACACCGAAGAGATTGAATTTGGCGCCTACAAGGGCCGCCGCAAGTGGGAGAACCTTCGCCAGATTCCCACGCAACAGATGCGCGACGCGCTGATGAACATGATTGTCTATCAGGGCGACACGGAGTTCGCCAGCGTCGAGCAGCAGCGCAACCTGCTCGACAACGCGCCCACCGATTGGGATCGCCGCGCGATCACCCGGGTCATGATCGAAGAGATGCGCCACGGCTGGCAGATGTGCGCCCTGCTGGTCGACCACTTCGGATATTCCGGAAAGGTGGAAGCACAGAAAATGCTCGAGCGCCGCGCCTTCGAGAACAAGCGTCTGCTCGGCGCGTTTAACGTCGACGTCGACAACTGGATGGATTTTTTCACCTACACCGATTTTGTCGATCGCGACGGCAAGTTTCAGCTGCAGATGCTGAAGTACTCCGCCTTTGCGCCCCTCGGCCGCTCCATGTCGTACATGCTGCGCGAAGAAGCCTTCCACATGGGCACGGGCAATGACGGCCTGCGCCGCATCGTCGAGGCGGGCGTGATCCCCGCATGGCTCATCCAGAAATATCTGAACAAGTGGATTTCAAGTTCCTACGATCTGTTCGGCACCGATCATTCTTCGTCCGCGCACTGGGCCTATGTCTGGGGGGTCAAGGGCCGCTACGATGAGCCAAAAAATGGCAAGGAACCCGATCTCGACGACCTCAACGATTACAACCGCCATCTTTATCGTGAAGAAGTCGCGGGACTGATTGAGCGCTTCAACAACTCGCTGAAACCTGGGGAACCCAAATTGTATGCGCCGGACATCAAGTTCAATCGAGCCATTGGAAAATGGGCCGGCCAGAAATTCCACGCTCAAACCGGGGAACCCCTTGACGATCGCGCCTACGAAGAGCATTTGAAGGAATACATGCCAAGCGCGGCCGACAAGAAGCTGCTGCTCGAAATCATCGAGAACGAAAAGAAATGGATCGCCGAAAAGACCGGCGCGCGCGATCCGCTCGCCAGCATTGGAGAAGTCCGGAAGTCCGCTATCAACCTTTAGCTCCCCATGACCACCACACTCACCGGCGTCAAACTCGCTCGCATCTCGGTTGAGGTCGAGGATTCCGTCGCGCGGATTGTGCTCGGGAATCCTCCGCTCAATGTCATCGATGTTCCCATGATGGACGAACTCGGCCGCGCCCTGGCAGAGATCGAAGCGCAGCCGGCCATTACCGCGATCGTATTCAGCGGGGCAGGGAAGTCGTTCTCGGCGGGCGTAGACGTCGCCGCGCACACTCCGGACAAAGTCGAGGAGATGCTGACGAAATTCCACGCTGTAATCCGTGCACTCGTCGCGGCGAAGAAGGTTACAATCGCCGCCGTTCATGGCCACTGCCTGGGCGGAGGCGCGGAACTAGCAATGGTCTCCGATCTCGTGTACACGACCGAGAATGCGCAGTGGGGATTCCCCGAAATCAAGCTCGGTTGTTATCCGCCGGTGGCCTGCACGGCACTCGCCGCGCTGGTGGGCCAAAAACACGCTGCGGAGATGATTCTGACCGGACGCACGATCAACGGCAGGGAAGCGGCCGAGATCGGCTTAGCCACGCACGCGGTGCAGGAGAATCAGCTGGCCGCTGCTATCGACGAATGTCTCGGTCAACTGCGCACTCTGAGCCCGGCCGCTCTGGCCATCGCGAAAAAAGCGTCCTACGCCTGGGACTCCATGCACTTCGACAAAGGCCTGGCCCGAGCCGAGAAGATTTATTTCGAAGACCTGATGAAGACCGCCGATGCCGGCGAAGGCATCCGTGCCTTCACGGAAAAGCGGCAGCCGCGCTGGACAGGCAAGTAGACGATGGATTACGAGATCACTCCCGAAGAAGTGAAGGCCAAGCGCGATGCTGGCGACGCCTTTACCTTGCTGGACGTGCGTGAGCCCTGGGAGTTCGAAACCGCACGACTCGCCGACGCCAAGCTGATGCCCATGGGCGAGGTTCCGTCGCGTGCCAACCAGGAACTCGATCCCGACGATCACATCGTCGTCCTTTGCCATCACGGGGTCCGCTCCATGAACGTCACTGCCTGGCTGCGGCAGCAGGGGTTCGAGAAAGCGCAGTCCATGCGCGGCGGCATCGATGCCTGGTCGCGGCGCGTGGACGCGAAGGTTCCAATGTATTGAAGCGATGAGCAATGAGCTATGAGCGGTGACCGGGTGACCGGTGAGCCAACCCGCTCGCTCATAAGCTCACTGCCCACGGCTTATAACTATGAAAAAACAACTCATCGAACTCCGCGTCAACGGGCGTACTTACGAAGTCGCCACCGAGCCCAGTGCGCTGCTGCTCGATGTTCTGCGGCAAGAGTTGCAACTCACCGGCTCCAAGCGTGGATGCGACGACTCGTCGTGCGGGGCATGCACGGTGCTGGTTGATGGTGTGGCCATGATGTCATGCACGCTGCTGGCGGCCAGTTGCGAGGGGCAGGAGATCACGACCATCGAGGGCGTCAGCGAGCACGGCAGCCTGGCTGCGATTCAGAAAGCCTATGGCGATTGGGGCGGAGCACAGTGCGGCTACTGCACTCCGGGATTCATCATGACAGTAAAGTCCCTGCTGGCGGAAAATCCCGATCCGACCGGGGACGACATTCGTGCCGCGTTGAGCAGTAATCTGTGCCGCTGCACCGGATACAACCAGATGTACGAGGCCATTCGCTCGGCAATTCAGGCCGAGCGGAAGGGATTGGCTGCGGCTAAGTAACGGCACCGAACATGAGCCCTGATTTTTCCATTATCGGCAAGCCCACGGCGATGGTCGACGCGGCGGAAAAGACCACCGGCGCCGGCAAATATACCGACGACCTGTCTGTGCCCGGCATGTTGATTGGCAAGATTCTGCATTCCCCGTATCCCCACGCGCGCATCGATCGAATTGACTCCACTCGAGCAGAAAAACTCGAGGGTGTCGTCGCCGTAGTTATCGGCAAAGACGCTCCGAATCCCTATGGCATTCTTCCTGTCGGTCACGACGAGCACGCTCTAGCACTCGACAGAGTGCGCTACGTTGGCGACAACGTCGCGTGCGTTGTCGCCACGTCAGAGGCAGTCGCCGAAAAAGCTCTCGAACTGATTGATGTCGAATACGAAGTCCTGCCCGCTTACTTCGATCCCGAAGAATCGATGAAGGCGCAGACCGATTTGATCCACGACAACAAGCCCTACAATCTCGAGAAGGATTACCACCACGTTTTCGGCGATCCTGACCAAGGCTTTGTCGAAGCCGATGAAGTGTCCGAAGCGCGCTTCATCTCGAACGAAGTCACGCATGCCGCCATGGAGCCGCACTCCACTCTGGCCTCGTTCGAACTCGATCCGCACACCGGCAAGCCCGGGCGCCTCACCGTCTGGTCATCGACGCAGGTGCCCTATTACCTGCAGCACAAGCTGTCGCTGGTGCTCGAAATGCCGATGGCGCAGATTCGCGTCATCAAGCCGCTGGTGGGCGGCGGCTTCGGCGGCAAGAGCGAAGTCATCCCGCTGGAAATCATCGCGGCGATCGCCGCGCGCAAGGCGCAGGCTCCCGTCAAGATCACCTACACGCGCGAGGAAGTGTTCTGGGCGCATCGCGGGCGCCCGCGTACCATCATCGATCTGAAAACTGGTGTTAAGAAAGACGGCCGCATCACCGCCGTCAAAGCGCGCGTCGTGCAGGACGGCGGCGCCTACTGCTCCTACGGCGTGGTTACCATCCTTTATTCCGGCGCGCTCCTGGGCGCGCTCTACGACATTCCGAACATTCAATACGACGGCTACCGCGTGCTGACCAACAAGCCGGCCTGCGGCGCCATGCGCGGCCACGGTACGGTGAATGTCCGCTTCGCCTTCGAGTCGCAACTCGATGAACTCGCGGCGAAGATCGGAATGGACTCAGCGGAAATCCGTCGGCGCAACCTGTTGCAGCCGCCATGCATCACGGTCAACGGACTGCGCGTGCAAAGCTACGGCCTTCCCGAATGCATCGAAAAAACCGTCGAGCGTTCGGGATGGAAGCAGCGCAAAGGCAAGCTGCCCAAGGGTCGAGGCCTCGGCATCGCCTGCAGCCACTACGTCAGCGGCGCGGCGAACTCGATCATTCGCTCCGACATGCCGCATTCGACGGTCAACATCAAAATTGATCGCGACGGCGGTGTCGTGGTCTACACCGGCGCTTCGGAAATCGGCCAGGGATCGGACACCATGACCGCGCAGGTCGCCGCCGAAACCCTGGGCTGCACTCTTTCTCGCGTGCGCGTGATTGCCGCCGACACCGATCTAACGCCCATCGACATCGGCTCCTACTCGAGCCGAGTCACCTTCATGGCCGGCAACGCCACGCTGCGGGCAGCCGCCGAAGTCAAGAAGCTGATCGCCGCCGCAGCCGCGAAGAAAATGAACTGCGCCACAGACGATCTGGTCTTCCGCGATGACGCGGTCGTCCGCAAAAATGGCCACGCAGGAACAGACCATGTGGGGACGGCCGCCGTCGGCCGTCCAGCCGAGCGAAGCGAGGCGGCGGCTTCCGTCAGCGGACATGTCGAAGGCCAGATTCTCCGCGGCTCTTTGCAGCAAAAGCGCAAAGACCAAGGCCCAAAAGATTCGCTCACATTCGAAGAGGCCGTAGTCGCAGCCATCGATTTCCACGGTGCCCTCACCGGCACCGGTTCCTACGCACCCCCACCCGAAGCTCGCGGCGGCAAGCACAAGGGCGCAGGAGTGGGCCCGTCCCCCGCCTACTCCTACTCAGCTCAAGTCGCCGAGGTGAGTGTGGACGAAGAAACTGGTGAGGTCACGGTGCACAAAGTCTGGGCGGCGCACGATTGCGGTCGCGCTCTGAATCCCGTTTCCGTGGAAGGCCAGATCATCGGTTCGGTCTGGATGGGCATGGGCCAGGCGCTCACCGAAGAGATGGTCTGGAAAGACGGCATGCTCATGAACCCCGGCCTGCTCGAATATCGCAGCCCGTCGTCGATCGAGTCGCCCGAGGTTGAGCCCATCATCGTCGAGAGCATTGATCCCGAAGGCCCGTTCGGCGCGAAGGAATGCAGCGAAGGATCGCTGGCCGCGACCATCCCGGCCATTGCCAACGCAATCTACGACGCGGTTGGTGTGCACCTGCACGAATCGCCATTTACGCCCGAACGTGTGTTGGCCGCGATACGAGCCAGGAAGAATTCCAAAGCCCTGAATCTGACCGAAGGAGTCGACCCGACCGCTCCAACCAGGTTTCGCGAACATGGCGGATCTCTGTGGTTCAAGGGCAAAGGACCCGAGCGTCATCCTCTCGATCCCGCGCGTAGCCAAACGCCCACCGGAGGCGCCGATTGAGCCTCCCGCAATTCAAACTGTTGCGGCCGCGCTCAGTCGAAGAGGCCGTGGCACATCTCGCCGAACACAAAAGCAATCTCCGCGTGCTCGCCGGCGGTACGGACCTGATCCCGTCCATGCGCCAGAAACTATTCGAGCCGGAATATGTGCTCGATCTGCGAGGGATCGTGGCCATGCGCGGAATCAATACAGGCGCCGAAGGCGGAGTGAAAATCGGAGCCCTCACATCCCTTCGTGCAATCGAGCGCTCCGACTACTTGCGCCAGCACTATCCTGTCCTGACCGAAGCGGCAGCCACCGTGGCCTCGCCCGTATTGCGCAACATGGGCACGATCGGGGGCAACATCTGCCTCGACACGCGCTGCCTCTGGTATAACCAGTCGCTCACCTGGCGCAAAGGCTGCGGCTTCTGCATCAAGAAGGACGGCGATCTGTGCCACGTCGCTCCCGGCGGGACCAAATGCTGGGCAGCATTTTCCGGCGACACGCCTCCCGCCCTGCTGTGCCTGCAGGCGGAAGTCGAAATCGCCAGCGCGAACGGCACCCGCCGCATTCCGCTGCGCGACTTTTATACCGGCCTGGGTGATACCTACCGCCGGCTGCAGTCGCACGAACTGGTCACGCGCGTGTTCTTGCCCGCGTCATCGGCGGATTATCGCGGCGTCTATCGCAAGCTGCGGGTTCGCGGATCGATTGATTATCCCCTCGCCGGCATCGCCGTCGTGATGAAGCGATCCAACGGCCATGTTGCCGACGCGCGAATCGGCATCACCGCCGTCAACCCCGCGCCGCTGCTGGTGGAAGGGGCAACGGCTCTTCTTGCCGGAAAGGAGATGGACGATTCCCTCGCCGAAGCCGCAGGCGATCTCGCCGCAAAAACCGCCAAGCCCCTGACCACCTCCGCCTTGACTCCCGAATACCGCCGCGAAATGATCCGCGTCTTCACCAAGAGGGCCGTGCTGGCAGCGGCAAACTGACCCGTCTGATATCCTGCTTTCGCAACTGGACCCTGATCCCTGGCCCCTGAACCCGGAATGATCACCGACTGCCACATTCACATCCAGCCCATGGAGATGTTCAAGCCCGAGGCGCTGGAACTGATGAAAAAGAAGCGCCCGAACTTCGACCAGATCGCCGAATTCTGTCGCTCCCCGAAAGCGTTTCTGAAGTACATGGACGCCAGCGGCATCGACCGCGCCATGTTGATCAACTACGTCGCTCCGGAAGTCATCGGCTTCACCAGCAGCGTGAATCAGTTCGTCGCCGACTACGTGAAAGAAGATCCCAGGCGCCTGCTCTCCTGCGGGAGCCTGCATCCACGCCACACCACCAACGTCTTGGCGGATGTGGAGCACATCTTGCGTCTGGGACTGCAGATGATCAAGATTCACCCGCCCCACCAGTTGCTTTTTCCCAACGACTACCTGAGCGGAGCGAAGGAACTGGAAATCATCTACCGCGCGGCCGAAGCCAACGGCGTGCCCGTGATGTTTCATACGGGGACCTCCATTTTTCCCGGCGCCCGCAACAAATATGGCGACCCCATCTATGTTGATGACGTGGCCGTCGATTTTCCCAAGCTGAAGATTCTGCTCGCCCACGGAGGCCGCCCCCTGTGGATGCACACGGCATTCTTCCTGGTGCGCCGCCATCCCAACGTATATCTCGACATCAGCGGTATCCCGCCCAAGACCCTGCTGAACTACTTCCCCCGCCTGCAAGAAATTGCGCATAAGACCCTATTCGGCACCGATTGGCCGGGTCCCGGAGTCCCCGACATCAAGAAGAATCTCGAAGATTTCCGCGCGCTTCCGCTCAGTGAATCGTTGCAGCAGCAGATCCTGAGCAAGACCGCGTTGACCATCTGGCCGGCATGAACTTTGCAGCAATAAGAAAGGCCCGCCGTTGTCGGCGGGCCGCCAAAATTTCAAGATCAGGTTACTTTCCAGCCTTCGCCGCTTCCGCCTTCGTTCCCATCAATTCGTCAGCCAATGCGGTTGCGCCGTAAATCTTCCGCAGCGCCTCCTGAATGCCGCGCGAATCCACCGAAACCGCGCGCCCTTGCACATCGCTATAGGCGAAGTTCCAGGCCAGGGACTGAATGTTGCCATCGAAAATGATTCCCACGACCTCGCCTTTCGTATTTACGGTGGGCGATCCGGAATTGCCTCCAATGATGTCCGCGGTCGAAACGAAGTTCAGCGGCGTCTTCAAATCCAGCTTGGGTCTTGCTTTGATCCAGCTTTCCGGCAGATTGTAGGGAGTCTTCTCCCCGTGCGCCGCCGCGTGCTCGTAGGCCCCGCCCATCGTCGTTTCGAACGGAATCGCACGGCTGTCCTCGCGGTACCCTTTCACCGCGCCGTAGCTTAGCCGAAGCGTAAAAGTAGCATCCGGAGGCTGGGTAAAGCCGCTCTCCTTGAAGCGCGTCCGGGCGATCACGGCGCCATCCTGCCGTACCACCGAGTCCACCTTGTCGTCGAATTCCTTCCGCGCCGCCAGCGCATCAGGTTCGACAGCGCGCATGGCCACAATCATCGGATCCTTGCTGGCGTCGATAGCGGCTTGCCCGCCTTCATACAATTCCTTGCGCACCGCGACATCATCGAGTTTGGTATTGCTGATGAGATCCTTCCCTGTCTCGGCCGGAGTTCTGCCCTGCAGCACCTTCTTTACATCTGCATTGTCCGCGCCCAGCGCCTCCTGCATGTCGCTGAGCGAGTCGGAGAGCAGCGTCGTTTCCAAATTCTTATAAATTGGCGCGGGCGAGAACAACTGCTGCTCCAACGATGGCAGCGCCGAATCGCGGAATTCCCGCAAACGCTCTTGGTTCGGTTTCTGCCGCTCTTCCGCCGAGCGCACCAGAACGCGCGCCATCTGCGCCAGCCGCGAAGAAAATCCGCGCATGCGTTCCAGGTACGTCAGGTCCGGATAGACCCTCTTCTCCGTATTGATCGCGCCGCCAATTTCCTCCCACGGATCGGCTGCCCCGTCATTCTTGGCTTTGAACTCGGAGTGCAGCTTGGCTTCCTCCGCCGCTTTTTTATCCATGATGGCCTTATCGTGCAGGCCGCCCAGGTAGCCGGTGATGGCCTTCTGCGAGTTCTGCAGCCCGAAGATGTCTTCCTTCGCGATGCGCGCATTCTCCTCCGACTCTTTGCTGAAGTTCTCCAGCAGCGCAATGCGTCGCGCATAGAGCTTAAGCGCCGCCGGATACTGCACGTCCTTCAGGAAATCAAGCTGAGCCATGGTCAGCAGCCGCCCGGTATTGCCCGGATTGCCGGAGACAAAAATCAGCTCGCCATCCTTCACGCCCGCCGGCGACCATTTCAGATAATTGTCCAGGTGCGCCGGCTTGCCATTTTCGTAGACGCGGAAGAACGTGATGTCGAGATCGTAGCGGGGATAAGTGAAGTTATCGGGATCGCCTCCGAAGAACGCGATGCCGAATTCCGGCGCGAACACCAGCCGAACATCGGTATATTTTTTGTACTTGTAAAGGTTATAAACCTCGCCGGAATAGAACATGACCACGTCGCAACGCAATCCGGTTTCGGTCGCGCACTGCTTCTCGATTTGCGCCATGGCCGCCCGCTCCGCCTGCCCGGCGTCGGCCGCCGACATCCCCGGTTTCACTCCGGCGTTCACTTTTTGCGTGACGTCTTCAATCCCCACCAGCTGGTTCAATTCCAGGTTCGGGCATTTCGCCTCTTCCGCCTGAGTTTTCGCGTAGAACCCGGTCTTGATGTAATCGTGAGCTTCGGTGGAAAGCTGCTGCACACAGCCCGCGCCCACGTGATGGTTGGTGAAGGTCAGCCCATCGGCCGAGACGAAAGAGCCGGACCCTCCGTTGTTGAAGCGCACCGATGACAGCCGCACATGGTCCAGCCACGCCTGCGTAAGCTCGAAACCGTATTTAGCTTTGATCTTGGCGGTTGGGGGTTCGTTGTACAGCCACATGCCCTCGTCGGCCGCGGCTAAGGTCGAAAAAATGAATGCAAAAGCCAGCAGAACTGAAAGGAATCGTTTCATCGGGGAATCTACCTTCCATGAGGAATTCTGAAGAGCGACATACAGAAATCGCGGGAGACCGTTGCGGAACCTCCTACTATACTCTGGAGCTGAGGGGCTGGCAAAAGCCTCTCTGTAACCTGAGAATGCATATCCGGAGCCGGTTCGCCCCTGTTCCACATTTACGGCGCGGCAATTGGAATCTGCAATGTGATTCAGGTATAAGAAAAGGTTGCCCTCTGCGCATTGGTTGGCGCGGTCCGGCAACGTCAAATTGCCGAAACGAGAGATGCCCAGCATGACCACAACCCACGCTCCCCGCGGACTCGAGGGAGTTGTCGCCACCAGTTCCAAAATCTGTTACATCGATGGCGATCGCGGCGTGCTGGCTTATCGTGGCATCGACATCCACGAGCTCGCCGATCATTCCAATTTCGAGGAAACCTGCTACCTGCTCTGGTTCGGCAAGCTGCCCACGCGCCGCGAGTTGCGCGAGTTGCATGACCGTCTGGCGGAGGAACGCAAGCTGGACGCCTCCATCCTCACGCTTCTGCGCAATGCCCCGCGCCACGCGCTGCCCATGGATGTCCTCCGCACCGCGGTTTCGGCCTTATCTTTTTACGATCCTCAGGAAAAGAGCAACGATCGCCAGGCTAATGTTGACAAAGCGATTCGCCTGACCTCGCAGATTGCCATGATTGTCGCGGCCTATGACCGCATTCGCAAGGGGGAGCAGGTCGTCGAACCGGAGCATTCGCTTTCCCACGCCGCGAATTTTCTGCTGATGCTCAATGGCCGGCATCCCTCGTCCACCGCCGAGCGCGCTCTCGATATCGCGCTGATCCTACATGCCGATCACGAGCTTAACGCCTCGACCTTTGCCGCGCGCGTGACTGCCGCGACTTTATCCGACATGCATTCCGCCATCACCTCCGCCATCGGCGCGCTCAAAGGTCCGCTGCACGGCGGCGCCAACGAGGCCGTGTTCCACATTCTCCAATCCATTGATAAATCCGGCGCCGATCCCGTCGACTACATCAAAGGCATGCTGGCGCAGAAGAAAAAAATTCCCGGCTTCGGCCATCGCGTCTACCACACCGAAGATCCCCGCGCTACGCACCTGCGCGTCATGTCTCGCGATCTCGGCAATTCCAGCGGGCAAGGGAAGTGGTTCGAGATTTCGCACAAAATTGAGGAGTTCGTGAAGGCCGACAAAAAGCTGAACGCCAACGTGGATTTTTACTCCGCTTCGACCTATCACACGCTAGGGATCGATGTGGACCTGTTTACCCCGATCTTCGCCATTTCCCGCATCAGCGGATGGGCCGCCCACGTCATCGAGCAACTCGACGACAACCGCCTGATCCGCCCCCGCGCCGAATATACCGGCCCCGAATACCCCAATCATTACGTGCCAATCGATCAGCGCTAAATCACGTAGCCCCGGACGCATTCGTCCGGGGCGATTGCCTTCGATCTTCTACCCGCGAGCCGCTCGCTTCGCCTCGCGGGGGCGGAGGAAATGCGTCTGCCCCTACATGAACAGACGCTGCCGTTACAATACCTCTATGCCGAAATCGCCCCGCTACACTCCCGAGCACGCGGCCGCCGGGCTCGATGCTAAATTCCCCGAAATCGAGACCTGGCCCAACCAGTTTCCCGGATACGAGATCGTGGTCGACGATCCCGAATTCACCTCAGTGTGTCCTAAAACCGGCCTGCCTGATTTTGGCGTATTGCACATCCGCTACATGCCCGACCAGCACTGCCTCGAGCTGAAGTCGCTGAAAGAATATCTGCAGTGCTACCGCAATCTTGGAATCTTTCAGGAGAACGTAGTCAATCAGGTGCTGGAAGATGTGGTGAAGTGGGCCAAGCCGGTGTGGGCTGAAGTCAAGGGAGAATTCCGCCCCCGCGGCGGGATTTCCACGACGATCATGGCCAAGTGGCCCAGGGAAAATGGGCGGCGGGATTGAAGGGCGTCCTCCTAGCGGCTCGCAGACCCCGCTCGCGGCTGAATATGTTCGATTTCCGCGCCGAGCTCAGCCTTAACCCGGCTCACTTCATAGGCGGCCTGCAGATTCATCCAAAACTGCTCCGTCGTTCCAAAGAACCGAGACAAACGAACCGCGGTATCGGCGCTGATGCCGCGACGTTCAAGAACAATGTCGTTCACGCGCGGCACCGGGACGTGCAGCCGCTTGCCTAACTCATACGCCGAAATTCCCATCGGTTTGAGGAACTCCTCCCGGAGAATCTCGCCGGGATGCACTCGCCAGAAAGGAGTTCCTTTTCTGAGGATGTTTTCGTGTGCCATGGTGATCCTGCGTTCCTGCCAGCTTTCTAGTGGTAATCAGTAATTTCGACTCCGTAGGCGTCGTGATCGCGCCATGCGAAGCAAATCCGGTACCGATCGTTAATGCGGATGCTGTACTGCCCGTGCCGGGTACCGCGAGGCTTCTCCAATCGATTTCCGGGAGGAAGTCTTAAGTCCTCCAATTCGACAGCTCCATCCAGCATTGCCAATTTGCGCTTCGTGACACTGGCGGGCGGCGAACCTCGGGTCTTGCCAGTGCGCCAAACTTCCGCCGTCGCCTTGTCGGCGAAGCTCTTGATCACTGTGCAATAATAACACTAACCGTTATTAACGGTAATCGTTATTATAAAAGCTGCGCCACGTCATGCTATATTCGCTCGACCCGTGGCTCAATCCGACTTCCATCCCCGCACCGCCCTCATCGTCCTCACCGCGCTGAATCTGCTGAACTACGTGGACCGCAACGTGCTCTTTGCCGTGCAACCGCTGGTGCAAGCCGAATTTCACGTCTCCAAAGAGCAGATCGGATTTCTGACCAGCGCTTTTCTCGGTTTCTACATGATTGCGGCGCCCTTTATCGGTCCGCTGGCCGACCGTTATTCCCGCAAGCTGATTATCGTGCTGGGAGCCGTTTTCTGGAGCGGTCTCACCCTGCTCACCGCCGTCACGCACAACTACACCGAGTTATTGATTCGCCACACCCTGGTGGGAGTGGGCGAGGCGACCTTTGTCACCATCGCCCCTACCTTTGTGGCCGATCTTTTTCAGGAGAACGTGCGCGGCCGCATACTCGGCGTCTTCTACCTGGCTATCCCGGTCGGCTCGGCGGCGGGATACCTGCTCGGCGGATATCTGGCTCCCACCCACGGCTGGCGCTTTCCTTTCTACATTGCGGCCGCTCCCGGATTTCTTTTGGCGCTGCTGGCCTCATTTCTCAAAGAGCCGCCCCGCGGGCAATTCGACTCGCTGAAAGAGACGCCGGAACGCGGCACCGTGCTTGGCTTGATCCGCAATCCGGCCTTCCTGACCTCGACTCTCGGCATGGCCTTCATGACCTACTCGCTCGGCGGGATTCAGGTTTGGATGCCGCAGTTCCTTTATAGCGAGCGCCATTTCACGCTGGAAAAAGCCAACCTGCTGTTCGGCGGCATCATCGTGATCGACGGGATTGTGGCCGCTTTGGCCGGAGGCTGGCTTGGCGACTATCTGCTGCCGCGAATGAAGAGCTCGTACTACCTCGTATCCGCGGCCAGCATGTTGCTCGGTATTCCCGTGATGATTGTCGCGCTCTTTAACCGCGGCTCGCTGATGATCCCCGCCATTGCGGTGGCAGCATTCTTTCTTCTCCTCAACACCGCACCCTTGAATGCTGCGGTAATCAACTCGGTTGGCGCACACATCCGCGCCACCGCCCTGGCGGTCAATATTTTCATCATCCACATCCTGGGCGATGTTCCCTCGCCGACCATGATGGGTTGGGTCGCCGACAAGCGCTCGCTGCAGGCCGCCTTCATCCTCCCGATCATCGCCATGGGGATTTCCTCTGCCATACTGTTCTATGGAATGAAATTCGCGCCGCCGGTCGCGCTGGATGCGGCCCGTACCATCAACCACTAAGGGCACGAAGTTCCACGAAGGAAGATCGTAGTTCCGATGACTTACTTTTATTGGATTGCCGGGATCATTCTGGCGCTCGCCTGGACTTCCCGCATTGTAGATGCGGCCCTCGGCATGCCCAGCGTGGCCGATGTTTCCCGTCCCGAGTGGGATCGCAATCCGGTCGCGCCCTCTGGCAATCCTCGAGTTTCCATCATCGTCCCCGCCCGCAATGAGGAAGCCGCCATCGAGCAGGCGCTGAACACTCTGCTCGCGCTCGATTACGACAACTACGAAGTGATCGCAGTGAATGACCGTTCCACCGATCGCACCGGCGCGATGATGGAGGAGATTCAGAGAAAACATTTCTCGCAAAAGCCGCCAGGGGTGGACCAGCCACATTCCGTGCCAGGCCTAAGAGTCATTCATCACACCGAACTACCTCCCGGCTGGCTGGGCAAGACCCACGCCATGTGGACCGCGGCCAATGTCGCCACCGGAGACTGGCTGCTCTTCACCGACGCCGACGTGCTCTTCAAGCCCGATTCGCTTCGCCGCGCCCTGGCCTATGCCGAGTCCGAACCCGCCGACCACGTCGTGCTTTTCCCCCGCATGATCATGAAGCGCCCCGGCGAATACATGATGATCGCCTTCTTCCAGACCATGTTCATGTTCGGCCACCGTCCCTGGAAAGTTGCCGATCCCGCTACCGACGACCACATGGGAGTAGGCGCATTCAACCTGGTCCGCCGCCGCGTTTACGATGCGGTGGGCACCTATGAAGCCCTGCGCATGGAGGTGCTCGATGACATGAAGCTGGGCAAGGTAGTCAAGAACGCCGGCTTCGCGCAGCGGAATGTTTTCGGCGGCGATCTGATTTCGATTCGCTGGGCGCATGGGGCGCTGGGCGTGGTTAACAATCTCACCAAGAACTTCTTCGCCGTACTTTCTTTCCAGTGGTGGCGCACCATCATTTCAGCCCTCGGCCTCGCGTTCCTGAATTTCGGCCCGTTTCTCGGGATATGGCTCGCGCACGGATGGGCGCGTGTCCCTTACGCCGTGGCGCTGGGCTCCATGTTCCTGATCTACATCGGCATGTCCTGGCGCTCGTCGGTGCCGCCGTATTATTTCCTGCTGCATCCGGTGAGCACGGCGCTGTTCATCTACACGCTGCTCCTCTCGATGTTCCTCACGCTCTGGAATGACGGCATCGTCTGGCGCGGCACAAAGTACCCGCTGGAAGAACTACGCAAAGGAATGGTCTAGCTGCTGGAATCTACGCGGCCGCCGAGACCACCTGCAGTTTGGCGTTGGGGGCGATTGCAGCCAGAACGGTTTCGGTGACGGCCCTCTGGCTGATGTTGGCGCTCTGAGCCTCCACCAGCGTTGCGCCAGAAATATTTGCATAACCTTCTCCAGCCACAATCATCGCCGCCAATGCGATTTGCAGCGGCGACAGGCTGGGATTGAACGCGACATTTTCGATGTACGACCCTCGATACACCCGTCCGCTCGTACTCTGAAGCGCCACGCCTGCCGGAGACTTGCTGTATGGCGCGTAGGATTTCCGCGCCGCCTCCAGCGCCGCCACTGCTAATGGGGATGCAGAGGTGCCGCCGAGAGCAAGTTCGTTCCGCCGCACCGGAAATGCCCCGTGCTTCATGCCCAGCGCCGCCGGCCCAAACGCATCGGGCAGAATCGAGGAGAGCTTCACCGGCCCTTTGCCGGGCATGAGGATCAGAATCCCCCCATCCGGGGACATCTCGTTGATGAACTGCCGGCAGTGGCCGCAAGGGGCTCCGCCGACGGCTAAAGCGGCGACGCCCTGCTCATCATGCATGTACGCGTTCGAAAGCGCGGCTTGTTCCGCGTGAACAGCAAAGCCCAGGCACTGGCCGGGAATCTCGATGTTGGCTCCGAGATACAGCGCGCCGCTGGTTCCGCGCACCACCACTCCCACGTGAAAATTCGAAATCGGCGCGCGCGAATAGGTTTCAGCCAGCGCAATCAACTCCAGCATCAACCGGTCGACGTCGATGTTTTCGTTCCTCCCCAGTTGGTCCGCATCAGAGGTGGAAATCTGCCCGCTGAATTCCCGTTCTCCCACCCTCCGGCGCAGCAGCTCCCGCGACTTCTCACTGAATTTCGGCAGCACTTTGCGCATACTCTCAGCCGAGTTGTCCGCGTACAGTGGAAGTCTCATGGCCGCCAGTCCCAATGCGGACGTACCCATCGCCATCAGGGCGCTGCGGCGATTCATCTGATTTTTGAAAGAATCCAAGGCCTCTCCTCACGAGCAGTCGCGCTCAGTATATCTGCCCGGCGAGAAGAAATCGTTCAGTCCTGTGGTTGCTGTCCTTCCACGTCGTTCCCGTAAGTTGACGTTGTAGGCGGCTTGGCCTTGACCTTCGCCGGCTTCTTCGACGGATGGAGCCTGCCGGCGCTGAAATGCCCGCGGTTTTCCACATCGTAATTCTTCGGCAGCGGGGGAATCATGCCGGCGCCTCCGCTGATCTGGCTGATGCGGTTCAGAATGATCTCCGGCCTGCCGTCATACAGTTTGACGTTCCCGCGGATCTCGATGGTCCGGCCCGCCAGCTGCCGCACGTCACCCACATCTTTCAGATCGTTCGAAAAAACCACCATGGTGAACGGGCACGCCATCTGATCTTCGCAGAAATCCAGAAAGTGAACGCCCTTGGCGCCCACCTTCACCCGCAGAACTTTCCCGCTCACGCATTTGGTCTCGCCCACATGCTGGCCGGCTTCATGAATAGGAATGCAGTCCGCGGCAAAGAGTGATGGAGCGCAGAGCAATAGAAACAGCAGAACCACGATCCGGAGTGAACCGCATCGCACCGGCACGCCACCGTTATGCATGGATTGATTCTAGGAAATGCGAGGGGAAATGTCTGTGAGCGCGCGGAAAAAAATCCGAGGATGTTCCGTAATGGGACTGACGAATTCAGTCCTTTAGGAGTGATCAGTGGTTTCCGCTGCCGATTTCAATCAACCATCAACCATCAGCAATCGAAAATCTGTCTCGAACTCCCCACTTCTCGCCCACTGCGCGAGAAATGGGGCGCCCGCAACTCAAAATCTTACTTGAACGATTTAACCGCTGCGGCTTCGTCGTCCTTCACATCGAACACGGTATACAGCTTCGTGATCTGAAGCAGATCGTTCACTTTCTTGGTGAGATTCAGCAGCTTCAATTCGCCGCCCTGGTTCTTGGTCGTGGTAAAGGCGCTGACCAGCTCGCCGATGCCCGAGCTGTCGATGTAATTCACATCGTTCAGATTCAGGACAATCTTCTTATTGCCTTTGCTG
>DASYYT010000111.1:0-33360 GCA_035949755.1 Candidatus Sulfotelmatobacter sp. | reverse complement strand
CATCCGGCAAAAGAGGCCGCCAGCCGTGGGGATGGAGACGGCGGGGCGAGGTTTCGCTTTGGATCTCCTGCATTCCGTACTCAGATTTTTGCTGGCAGCGCGCGCATTTCACCTCAATGGGGAACCACTCGTCGGGATAACCGGGAAAGTTATTGACGGCTGGGAATTCCTGGTGGGCTACATACCATTTGCAGGAGCAGCGAGGAGTCTTGCACCGTACAAAGCGATAATAGTGCATTGGCGGCGAATTATAACTCAGTATTTCTTGTGCATATCGCTTCTTTTAGGCGCTTCGGTATTACGCGCCTCGGCGCAGGGAAAGCCGTGCCAGTCAAGGGTAGTGCCTGGGTTCCGCACCCAACCTACTTTCCCGGCGTAATTTTGATATTGCGGAAGGCTACGTGGCCGGCCTCGCTGCCCTGCAAGTAAATCGGGCCCGGCCCGCCTTCGTGACTATCCAGTGCGCCGCCGGTGATGCCCGGAATCTCCTGCCGATCAATGATCATGTGGCCGTTTTGAAGGACGGTGACGGTGCGGCCCACGAGGGTAATGTCGTAGCTCTGCCACTCTCCCGGGCGCCGCGGCTGCTCTGGCGAGGGCGCGATAAATCCATAAATGCCGCCGGTGCGCATGCTGGGCCCTTCCGGCACGGGATCATCCTCGATCTGGAGCTCGTAGCGGCCGCGCAAGTAGACGCCGCTGTTCGATCCTTTCGCGCAATTGAATTCGATATGCAACTTGAAATCGTTGAACTTCTCGTTGCTGATCAATTCCGGACCGTGGCCGGGACTGACCAGGGTTCCATCCTGGACAGTCCACTTTGCCGCCGCATTAGGATCGCTGGGCGTCCAGCCGTTCAAATCATTGCCGTCAAACAACTGCACCGGCTTGCCCCAGTTGGGCGGATTTTTCTTCTTCAGTTCCGGAGCTCTTACCCCCGTCCACTGCCAGGGAGCGCCGTCCGGCCCGGTCGTGGTCCCGGTCAGCGTGTTGCCTTCCAGCTTGCCCTCGAAGACCATGTCATCTTTTCTGTCTTCGTCTTGCTTGGGGGAAACGAAGGTGATCCGGTCGCCGGAGATCTCAACTTTAGGCAGCGGCCGCGCATTACCCCAACGGCTTACGAACAGCGCTTTGAAGTGCCCGTCTTCGCGCGTGACTTCGAGCCAGGAGGGATACTCGCGATCAGGGGCCTTGAGCGTCAGGTCCCACCGTCCGAGGAACGGCTGGCCGACCTCCGAAGCGTTTCGAGCCGAGGAATAGGTTGCCGCAAACGTGATCAGGATCAATGTTGCCAGGGCAAGGCTAGTTTTCCGAGCAGTCATAGTTATGATTTCCTTTCCACCAGTATTTGGCCACAACGCGTGCTGGCATCACAATAACAATCGACTTCAGACTTCGGACCTCGGACTTCGGACCTCAGACCTCGGACTTCGCGCCTCAGACCTTGGACCTCCGACTTCGGACCTCGGACTTCAGATCTCGCCTTCAAGACTTCGGGCCTGTTCGATGAGGAGGTGAAGCAACAGCCGCAAAGAGCGCGCCGACTCCCCGGGAGCGGTGGGCCCCAAGCCGGACGCCCAAGGCCGAGGTCTGAGGTCTGAAGTCTGAGAGCTGAGGTCCGAGGTCTGAGGTCTGAGAGCTGATTTTGCACCCCTACCCAACCGTACTCCGCGGCAAAGTACTTTCGTAATCCCGACAGCATCACCTTTTCTCCTTCTCCAGCGGCCTTCCCCATTAAACTTTTATAGATACCTTGAAAGCTGCCGCCACTTCGCCTTCGGCGTCTGCGACGAGTGAAGGGAGAGACTTGTCCGCCAGCGCTTCCAATCCCGGCCGCATCCCTATTCTTTACGTCATTCTCGGAGTGCTGCTGCTCATCAGCACGGTTCCGATGTACTTCTATTCCTCGCAGGTGGAGGCGAGCAACCGGGAACGGCTGAAGACGAACGAGCGGCTTCTGCAAAACGCCATCACGCGGTCGCTGGCCGACGATCTGGCGCAGCACGAGCGCTCGCAGCGCATGATGCTGGCCAATCTCTCGTCCTCGATCCAGGTGGCCAGCGGCGGCGACATTGGGGAGAAGAATATAGAAGCGCCTGAGCTGCGGGCGCTGCTGGAAAATTTTGTTTCGTCGTCGGACGAGATCGCCTACGCCACGCTGCTCAACTCGGAAGCCAAAGGTATCCAGGCGGGCCGCATCACGCCCGACGCTTTTCTCAATCGCGAACTGGAAAGAGCGTATGCCGCGGCCCGCGATGGCCGCGTCTATAACGGCCAGGCGCTGGTGGTGGGCGAAGGCAAGAACGCCCGCACCGTGTTCCTGGTGAGCGCTCCAGTGCAATACGGGCAAAGCTTCCTGGGGATGATCGCCTCGGTAGTCGATCTGCAATTTTTGATACGCCGCCTGCACGAAGTCAGCGGCGGCGGCCTCACGCCTTACGTGGTGGACGCGCAGGGGCGCCTGGTGGCCGCAGCCACTCCCGAGTTCGCCACCGGGCAAGACATGAAGAATCTCGACATCGTCCGCAACTTCGTCGACAGGGGCAATAAGGCGCAGTTTGCGGCCACGCTGGAATTCAAAGCCGGCTCGGGCGCCGATCGCGTGGATATGCTCGGCACTTACAGCCCGGTCCCTTCTCTGGACTGGGCGGTGGTCGTGCAAAAGCCCAGCCGGGAAGCTTACCGCGACGTTTATGAAATGCAGCGCATCGCGCGCTGGCTGGCGCTGCTGACGGTGCTGCTCAGCATCGGGGTCAGCATTTTTGCCGCCCGGCGCATCACCAATCCTTTATCGGTGCTCACGGCATCGAGCCGCGCCCTGGCGCGCGGCGATTTCTCCCAGCGCGTCCACCTCAAGAGCCGCACCGAGATTGGCGAGCTAGCCCAGACGTTTAACAGCATGTCCGAAGAGCTGGAGCGTTATATCGAAGATCTCAAGCGGGCGGCCGAGGAAAACCGTGAGCTGTTCATGGGCTCAATCCAGATGCTGGCGGGAGCGGTCGACGAAAAAGACCCTTACACACGTGGTCACTCCGACCGGGTCACGCGCTATTCCCTGCTGGTGGCCAAAGAAATGAAGCTGCCCTCCACTTTTATGGAAACGCTGCAAATCTCCGCCCAGCTGCACGACGTAGGCAAGATCGGCATTGAAGATCACATCCTGAAAAAACCGGGCGCCCTGACTGAAGAAGAATTCGAAGTGATGAAGACGCACACCACCAAGGGCGCGAACATTCTGCGCCCGGTCACACAACTGGCGGAGATGCTGCCCGGCATCGAGTTGCACCACGAAGCTCTCGATGGCCGGGGATATCCTTACGGGCTCAAAGGCGAGCAGATTCCGATGCTGGCGCGAGTGATCGCGGTAGCCGACACTTTTGATGCGCTCACGACGAATCGTCCTTACCAGAACGCGCACACGCCAGAGCAGGCGTTGCAGATCATCAAGAATCTTGCCGGAAAGCGGCTGGATCCGGACGCGGTAGCGGCGTTGCTGGCGGTTTACGAACGCGGCGAGATCCGCATTCAGCGCTTCACCATCAAGCGGCCGGTCGCGGCTGCGCCGGCAGAAGCGGCCAAAGTCGTCGCGGCCGGCGCCGAAGCCGCCACTCCGGAAGCTCCGCTGGAACGCACGAGAGTCTAGTCGTAAAGCGCTAAACGCAGCACCGATGCCCTGCCGGCTATGGAGGCGGCGCGACGAGCCGCCCTTTGCACCAGCACCAAGCTTTCCGGTTGTCCCCGAAATCGCTCCCGGTTTTCCGCGCTTCCCGGGTCTATAATTGCGGCACATGCCACTGGCCCCGGGAACCAAGCTCAGTCAATATGAAATTATTGCGCCGCTCGGAGCGGGCAGCATGGGCGAGGTCTACCGGGCGCGCGATTCCCGGCTGGAACGCGATGTCGCCATCAAAGTTCTGCCCGAATTGGTTTCGGCCGATCCCGAGCGCCTGACTCGCTTCGAAACCGAAGCCAAAGCAGCGGCCGCGCTGAACCATCCCAACATTCTGGCGGTCTACCAGATGGGGACATATTTCGGCACGCCGTATCTGGTGACCGAACTGCTCGAGGGCCGCACCCTGACCGAAACTCTGCGCCGCGGTCCCCTGGCGTTGCGCAAGGCGATCAGCTACGCGATCCAGATCGCCAGCGGCCTGGGGGCTGCGCACGAAAAGAGCATCATCCACCGCGATCTGAAACCGGACAATCTCTTCCTCACCAAAGACGATCGGGTCAAGATTCTCGACTTCGGCCTGGCGAAGGTGATTCAGCCGAAAAATGGGATCGCGAGCGCCGAGCCCACGCTCACGCTCCCCGGCATTGCGATGGGCACGATCGGCTACATGGCGCCGGAGCAGGTGCGCGGACTGGCCACCGATCATCGGGCGGACATTTTCGCGTTCGGCGCCATCCTTTATGAGATGGTGATGGGCAAACGCACCTTTGGGCGCCCGACCGCGGCGGACACGATGAGCGCGATCCTGAATGAAGAGCCGCCTTCGATCGCGGAGCTCTCGCCGGAGACACCCGCGGCGCTGGAGCGCGTGATCCGGCGGTGCCTGGAAAAAAATCCGGAGAGCCGGTTTCAATCCGCGGCCGATCTTGCCTTCGCGCTCGAAGCCCTGTCCCAGCCCTCGATCACGGTCAGCGGCGCGCATATGGCCGCGCAGGATAGAAGCAACGCCGGCCCGCGCCGCCGCTGGATGACCTATGTTGCTGCGGCCATCCTAGTTGGAGTGGCGACCGCTTCTTATTTGCTGCTGCATGTTCAGGCGCCGCCGCACGTGGCCAACTACGTTCAGCTCACGCATGATGGACAGCCGAAAACGCTTATCGGAACCGACGGCGCGCGTGTGTATCTGGGCATGGGCACGGGAAGCACGGCGAGCTTCAGCGCGCACGGTCTTGCGGAAATGGCCGCCTCCGGTGGCGAGCTGAGGAAAATTTCTGTAATGACTTCCAACGATATGGAACCGGTCGATCTCTCGCCCGACGGCTCGCAGCTGCTAGTGGTGAATGGGCAGGGCGCACCTGCCATCGGTCCGCTGGACACATTCCCGATCCTGGGCGGATCTCCGCGCAAAATCGGCGACTTGATCGGCGAAACCGCGGCCTGGTCCGCCGACGGCAAGATGCTCGCCTACAGCAAGCTCGGCGAATTATTCACGGCCAAGACGGACGGCAGCGAATCGCGCAAGCTGACCGCGGTTAAAGGCGACATCCTCCACATCACCTGGTCTCCGGACAGCCGGCATCTCCGTTTTGATTCTTCGGAAACTGCGGGCACCATCGGACAGCAGTTGGAATGGGAAGTCGGGGCCGACGGCAGCAACCTGCATCGGCTCTTCGAGGGCTGGCACAATCCGCCCGATGAGTGTTGCGGGCGATGGACGGCGGACGGAAAATTTTTCGTTTTCCAGTCGCAGGGACAGCTCTGGGCGCTTCCCGCCAGCGCCGGCCTGTTTCACTCCGATGCCAAGCCCTTCGCGCTGACCTCGAGTCCGCTGACGCTGTCGTCGCCTCTCCCGAGCAAAGACGGGAAGAAGCTGTTCATGATCGGGCGCACCTACCGCGGCGAACTGATGCGCTACGACGCCAAGTCGGGGCGGTTCACTCCATTTCTCTTCGGTATCTCGGCGGAGTACGTCGCGTTTTCGAAAGATGGACGCTGGGTCGCGTACGTTTCTTATCCCGACGGCGCGCTCTGGCGCAGCCGCAGCGACGGCAGCGAGCGCGTGCAACTCACCTATCCCCCCATGTATCCTGTGCTGCCCCGCTGGTCTCCGGACGGCAAGCAGATTCTTTTTTTCGAATTCGCTTTGAGCGCCGACAAGCCTGCGCGGATCTATGAAATCGCCGCCGAGGGCGGAATCCCGCGCCTGCTTCTGCCCGACGATCACACTCAGCAACTCGATCCCAACTGGTCGCCCGACGGCACACAGATCATTTTCGCGGGCGAATCCAATGATCCGGCTTCGGCGATTCACATCCTTGATCTTGGCAGCAACAAGATTTCCAACCTGCCCGCCTCGGATGGGCTCTACTCGCCGCGCTGGTCGCCGGATGGACGGTACGTCTCCGCATTTTCCACCGATTCAAAAACGCTGTTGCTGTTCGATTTCCAGACTAACCAATGGACGACGCTGGCCACCGGTTCTTTGAGCTGGCTGAATTGGTCGCATGACGGCCAGTACGTGTATGTTCTGGATAATCGAGGCAAAGACGAGGTCGTACGCATTCGCATCCGAGACAAGAAATTGGAACCTGTCGCCGACGTGAACGATTTCTCGATGGCCGGCCGCTATGGCGGGGCTCTGGCGCTCACGCCCGACGATCAGCCGCTCCTGCTGCACGACACCGGGACGCAGGACGTGTACGCGGTGGATTTCGAGCGGTGAGCAGTGAGCGATGAGCGGATCTTACTTCATTACTCGTTTCTCATGGCTCATGGCTCACAGCTGCTAGCTAGAGCGCTGCCACTCTCCTTTGCAGGATGAGGAAATACAGGGCTACGAGGATGAGAAGAAACCCGTTCACGCCCAGCACCAGCGGCGCCGTATAAACCGGGACCAGCCACCCGGTAATAAGATTCCCCATCGGCATTCCGCCCCGGAAAGCGAAGTTGTAGACGCTCATCACGCGCCCGCGCATCTCGTTGGTGATGCTTAGCTGCACGATCGAGGTCATGGTCGCGAACACCGCCATCATGGCGGCGCCCACGATCACCAGCATCGAATAGCTCAAGGGAAGGGATTTCGAGAACGAGAAGCCTGCAATACCCGCGCCCAGCAATACCAGCATAGCGAGCGCAAAGCGGCCTTTGCGGGAAATGTTCCCCAGACCCGCCACGCCCAGCGATCCGCAGATCGAGCCCACGCCCATGAGCGAGAGCAGGTTGCCATAGGTTTCGGGCCCGCGATGAAAAATGTCTTTCACAAACACCGGCATGTAGGTTCGCATGGGCATGCTGAGGAAGGTCATGGCAAACGCCAGAATGATCAGTCCGACCATGGAGCCGTGATGCCAGATGAAATGGATTCCCTGTTTCAGGCTGCCGTACATCGACTCCTTGGTGGGATCAGGCAGGAATCGCGCCGAAATCATCGACAGCGAAATGATCGGTGCAATGAAGGAGACCGCATTCAGGCCGAAGCACCAGGTCTCGCCCAGGCGGCCCAGGGTGATGCCGGCGAGCGCCGGGCCGATGGTCACAGCAAGGTTGAATTGAATGGAATTCAGCGCGATCGCGTTGGGCATGTCTTCGCGATCCACCAGAGTCGGAATCAGGGCCTGGTAGGCTGGACCGCCAAAGGCTTGCGCGAACCCGGACACAAATGAAAGGCACAGAATGTGCCACACGTGCACGAGTCCGGTCGCGACCAGCGCGGTCAGGATCGCCGCACTGGCCATCTGAATGTACTGCGAGACCATCAGAATCTTGCGGCGCTCGGTGCGGTCGGCGACCACTCCGCCGATCAGCGAAAACAGGAAGATGGGAATCCCGGCAAGAAACTGATCCAAGCCCAGCAGGAAGGACGAATGGCTCAGCCGGTAGATGAGCCAGCCTTGCGCCACGATCTGCATCCACGTGCCTACACTCGAGGTGCAGGCGCCGATCCACATCAAGCGGAAATCGCGATATTGGAATGCCTTGAAGACTCTGCGAAAAGTGGACGTTTCCATTGGGCTCGAACAAACGCGGCAATCTATCTTCGCATGAACGCCGGTGGAAGAGCGGCGCAGGAGTGACAGGCCCGGGCTTCGACCTCGATTGCGGGCTTTTGCCCGGGGTGAACTGGCGGCGGTCCGGCTGAGGCTTTTGCCGCCTCACCCTGCGGCAGCTGGCCCATCGCGAAGATGGCTTAAGGAAGCGCGTCCTATATTTTCAGCAACTTGGACAGCATAGCGCCTCTGGTACGGCATTTGCATAATTCAACGCGTGACCAGCACAGGAGCCCCAAATCCCGCGTCCGAAATCGAAACTCTCATGCAGGAAATCGCCAAGCTCCGCCACCTGCAGCACGAAGCGCTCAAAATCGCCAGTTATGTAGGAATGACCCGCCAGGAGGGTGCCGAATACGATGCCCGCCACAGCAGGATCATGACTTTGACGGCGCAACTCCGCGGTTTGCAGACCGCCCAGCAGAACAATTAAGGCCAACTCACGAAAGAGTAGACGCACGCGTAGTCCCGAGGCACGGGTCCGCCTGGCCTGCAAAGGGAGCGCCGCCGGAGGAGCCACGTCCGGGGCGACGGGCGTGAACGCTAAATCACGTTGAGGATGGGAATGATGGCTTGGACCAGGGTACCGGGTTCGGCTCTGGTGATCTTCAACTCGCCGTTGAGTTGCTTTACGCGCTCGCGCATTCCGGTGATGCCGACTCCGGCAGCGGCCGAGATCCCGATTTTATGATCCGGGATTCCCTTCCCGAAATCCCGGATGCGCACGGTGACCGTGTCGTTCTCCTGCCGTAGATCGATGCGCGCATCCTGGCTCTGCGAATGCCGGTAGACATTGGTTAGCGACTCCTGGATGACGCGGAAGATCGCGGTCTCGATATCGCGCGGAAGCCTTTGGAACATGCTGGGTTTGTAGTCGAAGGTGATCCGCAACTGCCCCCGGCTCTGCAGGCCCTCGAAATACCAATGCAACGCCGCCAGCAAGCCGGACTCGTCCAGCAAAGGTGGATGCAGCAAGTACGACATATTTCGCACCTTGCACAATGCGCTGGCTGCGATTTCGCGCGCATGCAAAAGGCTGGGATCGTTGGGCTGGGATTCGGAGTGAATATCCAGCTGGATCTTGAGTGCGGTCAGTTCCTGCCCTAAATCATCGTGCAGCGTGCGCGCCATTCTGCGGCGCTCTTCATCCTGGACACGCAACAGCTCAGCGGAAAGTTTCTGCAGTTCGAGCGTGCGCAATTCGACCTGGCGCTGCGACTCCAAGAGCTCGGTCACGCGGTTGCGCAGTTCTTTATTGAGCTGGCGGGTCCGCTCTTCGAGGGCGCGGCGTTCGGTTAGATCGCGGGTCACCTTGGAAAATCCGCGCAACTGGCCTTTGTCGTCGCGCAGCGCGGTAATGACCACGTAAGCCCAAAAGGTAGAGCCGTCTTTTCGCACCCGCAGGCCTTCGTCGGCAAACCGCCCTTCCTTGCCGGCGATTTCCAGTTCGCGCTCCGGCCAGTGGCTCTCCCGGGCCTCACGCGGATAGAACGCCGAGAAATGCCGGCCGATAATCTCGTGCGCCTTGTAGCCCTTAATCCTCTCCGCTCCCTGATTCCAGGTGGCAACGTTGCCCTCCGGATCCAGCAGGAAAATGGCGTAATCCTTGACGCTGTCGACCAGCAGGCGAAATACTTCGTCGCCCTGGCGAACGCCCGTCTTTACGTTCTCTTTGGCTATCGTGTTGGGTGTGGCCAAAGCCAATTCCTCGCTCCGGCATGACTGTGCCTTCCCTGGGCAGTCAGTCTTCCCGAAGAGACAATGCGGACGCGATGATTCTAGCGGGAGAGAAAGCGTCCCCGACATACCGAATTCCCTGTATTGCTGTCACAGGGAAAGGGGAGCTAAAGGAGAGCAGCGGAGCCAAGGCCCGCCCATCCAGCAGGGAGCGATTTTTTTATGCTAAAACGCCGGTCGGAGGTCAATCGGGAGCGCTCCCCGATCGGTCATCGGGGTTTCCCCGGCCAGCAATTCGGGGCGGAGCGACCCTGGGCAATTTCTAGATATGGCTTTGAAGAACGTCCTGTGGCCGTGCATCCAGCGAGTTGGGCGGCCACCAGTCGGCAAGCGGAGTCGTGCGTTTTTCTACCTGCGTTGTGAGTTGCTGGTTTGGATCATAGGAAATGCCGCAGACAGCGCATCGGATCATTACTCCGGCGCGCTCAATTCGTGCTCGATGGCATCTAGGACATGGCATGTGGCACCTCCGAAGAACAGCTTGGCTCGACCATAGGCGTGTTCTATGACGAATTCCATCCAGCACAAAGCGCACAGCAGTGAGGAATTCGCAGTGGCCGTGGCTCAATAACCTAGGGACGGAATGCCGTTCGGCGGAGGGCCGACCCCGGTGGCACAGAAGGACGGCCTACAGGTTTTGCGGGGTGAGGGTCAGGCAGGCGATTCGGAGCGGAGAGGCAAGCACCAGACATGTTTGTCACGTTTTCAGGATCACGGTTTCGCTGAGCCGTTGTCGTTTGTCAAACAGACGAGGCTGGGCTGCATTGGCTATACTCCGCGTTTCGATTCACCACGACGGCAGGCAGGAGGAGCGCGGTGACGCCCGACGAAAAAGAGCGCATGGACTATTTATGCCAGCGCATAGCGGTGGAAACAGATCCGAAAGTGTTCGACGATCTGGTGAAAGAATTAAACGAACTGCTGGAAGTGAAACACGAGCGCATCAGACCTGGGAATAACGCCAACTCTGAACATTGAAGAAGTTCGGTAGCGGGCACAAGCGCAGAATCTTCGGCGTCATGTCGCAGGGGCTAAAGCCCAATCCAGATTGCCCCCCCCGACGCGGCGCTGAAGCGCCGCCCTTCACACATGCCGCTCTTTCACCAGCCGCCCTTCACGGTCGGCTCTTCTTCCACAAGCCACCCTCTGTGCCACAAGCCACTCTTCTGCCGGGTTGCTGTCTTCCAAGTGGCGTGGGCCTACTCGTCTCCCGAGTTGTTTGTCAGCTTGTCTTCGAGGTCGCGCAGGGTTACTTGTCGGAGGTTTCCCTCTTGCGGAGCAGCAGATAACAGTCGAGGTGAATGCGGTGACCGGACTTCAGAAGCACGGGTGGCTGGCGTTCGAGTGGCTGATGGCAGAAGTCGCAGCGGCGGCTGCGCGGTTGCCGGGCCTGGAGGGAAGCTGCGGCCCTGAGATCAAACGCCGCGAAATCAGAAACGATGTTTAGGCCGTCGGCAAACATAGGCGGGGACCTCCAGAATGCTGCAGTATCTTGTGGGCTTAACTGTAGGGTACCATCGGTAATCTGGCTTTCGGGATCGGGTAAATGCCGTAGTCGAGTGGACCGACAGTGGAAAGAGTCATTCGCGGACGGCGTGCAGGTTCTTCCGCGGCCGTGGATAAATCCCTGGCCTTCCATTTTGAATACCCCAAGCAATGCCAGGGCGGGCGGTGAGGGATGAGCTACGGCTTAGGCGGGAGCATCCTGGCGACAATGGCAGCTACGCTGGACGGCTCGTGCTGGCCTAGTTCGCCTTCGAGGGTATAGGAGCGTTCGAAGGCGTTGGGGCCGGTAATTTTCATCTCCCAGCGATCGCTGCCTTGCGAGCCGAGGATTTCGACCCGCCAGTCGCCGGAGCGGTCGGCGAGGACGTGCTCGATCAGCGCCACGATGTCGCGCTGCGAATCGGCGTTGCCGGTGTTGTGCATTTCGACGGTCACGGGCATACGAGGAGTTTATTACAGGAACCGGAGGCTTCTCGCTACGCTTACGGCAGTTCCCGCACCCAGATGTTGCGGAAGCTGATGGGCTGGCTGGGATCGCCATGGGCCTGCAGCTTGATGGGCGCGGTGTCGTATGCCTTGTAAAAAGGCTGGCCGATGTAGCGCGTCTCACCTTTCAATTCGAAATGATTCTGCACCAACAGCCCATTGAAGAAGGCCGTAACGTACGCGGGAGTCTTCACCGAGCCGTCGGCGTTGAAGGTGGGAGCGGTCCAGACGACGTTGTAGGTCTGCCATTCGCCGGGCTTGCGGTTGGCATTCACCAGCGGTGGGTTCTGCTTGTAGATGCTGGCCGCCATGCCGTTGACATAGGTGGAATTGTTGTAGGAGTCGAGGATCTGCAGCTCGTATCCGGCATCGCCGGGCCCGGTAGAGGCGAGGAACAGGCCGCTGTTGCCGCGCAGCTGTCCCGATCCCGTGATGTCCTCAGGAATCTTCCATTCGAGATGGAGCTGGTAATTCTTGAAGCTGCGCCTGGTCTCGATATTGCCGGCGGCCTTGTTCACGGTCATCACGCCATTGGAGACGATCCATTTGGCAGGGGACTTGTCCTGAGCCGAGACCCACTGGTCGAGATTCTTCCCGTCGAACAGGATGATGGCGTCAGAGGGAGGATCGGCGTCGGTGGCGCCAGGGGTGACGACTTTGGGGACGGGCTGCCACACTTCGGTATCCTCGGGCTTGGCCTGGGGAGCGGCCGGAGCGGCTGTCTGTTGCGCCATGCCAGAAGCACACAGGGTGAGGAGAATCGCGAATGCCAGCAGAGCAAGATGAGCGCGCGTAGTGGTCATAAGGAGGAATCCGATTGTGATTTGTACCGCGCACAAAGTATATGCGCAGGGGCGGCATCCATCATAACCGTGTGCCGGCGTTTTGTGCCTTATCGGCCGGGATGGCTCAGAGCGGCCGCGGTGAGGCGCTGCCGGCGCTTTTCCCATTCGGAGCTTTGGAAGACGTGCGGGCCGACTTCGATCAGGCGCGGGAGCATTTCGAAGACGGAAATAGGAGTCCACGGGTCTCCTTGCCGGGTGCGGAATCCGCGGCGATTGATTTCTTCGGCGATGCGAAGGTAGGAGCCTTCCTGGACAATCAATTCCATCAACACGAAGAGGAGTTCGCGCTCGACGGGGCTTTCTTCCAGGCGTTGGGCGTCGGGGGCGATTTGCAGGCCGAAGGGAATCTGGCCGGGCAGCGGGACATCGGCAGCTTCGATTTCGCGCTCCCATTCGAGTGCGACCAGCTTCCATCCTTGCTCGGTTTGCCGTTGGAGATCGGAGGGTTGCGGGGGAGCGGAGATGCTTTGGCGGATGCGTTCGATTTTCTTCATGGGAGTGCACCTCGGCCCGGATGTTCCGGAATGAGGAAGCATTTGCCGTGCCAGAAGCGGAGTTGGCGAAGTGCTGTGAATGCAGTGTGCGGACGGCGTGGGGAGTGATGTGGAGCGTCCGGGGATGGACTGGGGTGTCCGGAAATAGACAGGTTGCGCGTGTGGGCGCGGGACGCCGGCGCTACCCTTTGCAACGCCTTTCGCCGCTACACGGCTGGACAGCCGACGGCGGCTGTCCCCACATGGCTCTCTGCACATGCTGTGTCCGCTTCCGCGGCAAGCGTGCCCGTATAATCAGAATTTGGACTTCTTATGATTCAAACTTTGTTTGGCAGTCTCGAGGAAGAGAAGAAAACTGGCTTTTTAGACCGCATGAAGCAGGCGGTCACGCGCACGCGCGAGAATCTGGCGGAGCGCATTGAGGAAGTCGTCTCCTTCGGCAAGGAGATTGACCGCAATACGCTGGACGATCTGGAGGCCACGCTGATTGGCGCGGATCTCGGGTCGGCGACCACGCAGGAAGTGCTGGCCAAGCTGCGCGAAAAAGCCGACAGGAAGCAGATCAGGAACGTCGAGGAACTCAAGCGGCTGCTGAAAGAAGAGCTGCTGGCGATTCTGAATGCGGCGAATGCGCGGCCGGTGAATAAAGTGGATGGGACTCCGGAGGTCATTCTTGTCGTCGGCGTGAACGGCACGGGCAAGACTACGACGATCGGCAAGCTCTCGCAGGTTTTTCGGTCGCAAGGCAAGAATGTGCTGCTGTGCGCGGCAGATACGTTTCGCGCGGCGGCGATCGAGCAACTGGAGATCTGGGGACAGCGCACCGGTACGGAAGTGATCAAGACCAAGGCGGGAGGCGATCCGGCGGCGGTGTTGTTCGATGCGCTGCAGGCGGCGGTGGCGCGCAAGACGGATTACGTCGTGGTGGATACGGCGGGACGGTTGCACACCAAAACCAGCCTCATGGCAGAACTGGATAAGATGCGGCGGACCGCGGGGCGGATTATTCCTGGGGCTCCGCATGAGACATTGCTGGTTATGGACGCAACCACTGGCCAGAATGGGCTGCAGCAGGCGCGGCTGTTTACCGAGTCCGCAGGCGTCACGGGAATTGTCCTGACCAAGCTTGACGGCACGGCGAAGGGCGGCGTGGTGGTGGCGATCTCGCGCGAGTTGGGACTGCCGGTGCGTTATGTGGGAGTGGGCGAGAAAGCCGGGGATTTGCTGCCGTTCGATCCGCGGGAATTTGTGGATTCATTGTTTGAATAGGAGTGATTATGGCCGATGGGGAAGGACGCTTCCCGCCGCGGCGCGGGGCTAAAAACCCATTTTCACTTGCGCGCTGGACGCGGCCGTGAAGGGCCGCGCTTCCACAGCGCTACCCTCCCTTCTGACCCTTCCCTTCTGACGTGATAGATTCTCTCCTGAATGTCCCAGCACGCGGCTGATGAACAACACTTATTTCGGGCGCTGGAATTGGCACGCCGGGGGATCGGGCTGGCATCGCCCAATCCTTACGTGGGCGCGGTCATCGCCGACGCGCAGGGTAACGTCGTGGGCACGGGATGGCACACCTGGGATGGGGTGAAGCACGCGGAGATCGTGGCGCTGGAAGAGGCCGGAGAGAAAGCACGCGGCGGGACGTTGTACATCAATCTGGAGCCGCATTCGTATCAGGGGCGCACTGCGCCCTGCACCGACGCGCTGATCGCGGCGGGGATTCATCGCGTGGTGGCATCGATGCGCGATCCCAATCCGAAGGTGAGCGGGCGCGGGTTTGAGCAACTGCGGGCGGCGGGAATCGAGGTCGAGGTCGGGGGCCTGCAGGAGCAAGCGCGCAAGCTGAATGAAGCGTTCGCGCGCTACATCCGGGACGGAGTGCCGCTGGTGACGTTGAAAGCGGCGATGACGCTGGACGGAAAGATTGCGCCGCCCCCGGCCGAGGCGGTTACGAAAGCTGCCGGAATTCCTGCGGGCGGATGGATCACGAGCGAGGTGGCGCGGGCGCATGTGCAGGAATTGCGGCATCAACATGACGCGCTGCTGGTGGGAGCGGGAACGATTCTTGCGGATAATCCGCTGCTGACGGATCGGAGCGGGCGGGCGCGAAGGCGTCCGTTGCTGCGGGTGATTTTGGATTCGCGGCTGCGGCTGCCGATCGATTCGCGCCTGGTGCAGAGCGTCGCGGCCGAGCGCAGGCAGGATGTACTCGTCTTCTGCGCGTCGAGTGATGAACAAAAGCAGCGCGAGCTTCAAGGCCTGGGCGTTCGGGTGGAAAAGATCGCTGGCTTCGAGGCGGATGGCCGCCCCGATCTGCCGGCAATTCTGCGGCGGCTTGGGGAACTGGAAATCACCAGCGTGATGATCGAGGGCGGCGCCACCGTCAATTGGGCAGCACTGGCGGCAAAAGTCGTGGACAAGGTGTTCTTGTATTACGCGCCGAAAATTCTTGCGGGCACGGGATCGATTCCCTTTGCGGCGGGCGTGGGGTTCCCCCACGTGAGCCAGGCCGCGCAGGTAACGCAGGTGCACCTGCATCGCTTCGGGGAAGATTTTGCGGTCGAGGGGTATTTGCGGGATCCGTATGGAGAGTGAAGGGTCAGGGGTCAGTGACTGGCGCCGGCCGCTAGCCACCGCAGTCTAGTGCTGGGTTTAGAATGTTTCGTCCACCGGGAGGCATATATGTTTACTGGCATCGTGGAGGAAGTTGGGAAGGTTACGAGAATTGAGCAGCGTGGGGAGAATCGGCGAATTACGATTGCGGCGGAACAGGCGCCCAAGGAGTTGGGCACCGGGCACAGCGTGGCCGTGAGCGGCGTTTGCCTGACCGCGCTCGACATCAAGCCAGGATCGTTTTGCGCGGATCTCGCGCCGGAGACGTGGGTGCGCACTTCCTTCTCGCGCATGCATGAAGGGGCGCTGGTCAACCTGGAATTGCCCATGAAGGCGAACGGGCGATTTGACGGGCACATTGTGCAGGGACATGTCGACGGCGTGGGCAAGCTGGTCGGGTTTGAGCGCATCGGCGATTCGGAGAACTGGTGGCTCCGCATCGAACTCCCCGAGGAGATTGAAAAGTATACGGTCTATAAAGGATCGATTTCGATCGAGGGCATCAGCCTCACCATCGCGAAGCTGGAGGGAAATCGCTGCACCATCGCGATCATTCCCCACACGGTGGAGATGACGAACCTGCATTCGCTGAAGCCAGGCGATCCGGTGAATCTGGAGGCGGATCTAATCGCGAAGTATGTCGAGAAGATGATGAAGGGCGAGGCCGCAGAGGGCTCGTTGCGCCTGGAAGAACTGGTAGAGCAAGGATTCTAGGAGCGTTCTCAGTTCTCGATTGCCCGTGGCGTTGCTTAATACTAAAGGCTTATAGACTGCTGAGCGGGCGGGATGCCTATGGCTCCTTTCGATTCAACGGCGTTGGTTCCATCCTCAAGAGTCTAAAAAAGAACTCTCCAAATCTTCCCTCACTTGCTATGCTTAAGGTGTTCGGCAGCTGTTCCGCTCATCGGCCGTCGTTCTGTACTGGAGTCTTCTATGAGCTTCCCGTTAGCCCTTCAGTTCCTTGCCGTGCTTGCACTCTCGTTTCCTTCGACGATTTCAGGCCAGACTGCTAAAACGCCTGCGAAACAATCGTTGGTCCAAGACTATTCGTTCACCATCAAAGCTGACCGCGGGTGGACCGATACCGGTCTCAATCTGAGTCCTGGCGACCGGATCCATATCTTCGGGGCGGTTATCGACTGTGGGGGCTCGTCACCACAGAAGACACATCTGCCGCTTCCCTCTGCTCCCGCCGGAGCCTTGCTCGCCAAGTTTCAGGCCGAGGAAACTCCAGTCGTCGCATCGCCTGACGCCGACCTGCCCATCGTGGACCCCAGCCATCTTTACCTGGGAGTGAATGGCTGGCAGTGTTCCGGGACCGTTCCCGTCAGAGTGCACGTAGAGTGGCACCAGTCCCCGAAGCAGGCGCGCTGACCTTTTGGCGCTCATTACCTGCGTAACTTTTAGTACCCTCGCCCTGCTCGTAAATTTCCTGTAGTGTCATGAACCTTCATTCTCTATTGGTCTGCTCGGATGACCGGACGCTGCGCGTCCTGCGCAACGTTCTTGCCGAATTGGAGATTGAGGTCGAGCATTGCCCGGACTCCAACGACGCCACCAAGAAACTGGCCAGGAAGCGTTTCGAAGCGGTCATTATTGATTGCAAGGACGGCGAGGACTTTTCCCTGCTGAACGGGCTTCGTTCCGGGCAACACAATCGCAAGTCGATGGCAGTGGCGATCATCGAGCCGAAGACCGATTTTCGCGCGGCTTTCGACAGGGGAGCGAATTTCGTCGTTTATAAACCGATCTCGAGCGAGAAGGCCAAATCGAGTTTCCGCGCGGCACGGGCCCTGATGAGGCGAGAGCAGCGGCGCTCGGTGCGCCTGGACACCAATATTCAGGCCTACTTCCGGTTCGAGAACGGTGAGGGCGAGCAAGGAACCATTTCGGGATTGAGCGAAGGCGGGGTCTCGGTTCGCTTTGCCAGTAACCGGAAAAAACAGGGCGTGATTGGTTTCTGTTTTGCTCTGCCCGATACCACGACCGTGATCGAAGCCACCGGAATGATTGCCTGGCAAAACTCGCTGCGGCGAGCCGGCATTCAGTTTGCTACGCTTTCGGAGTCTTCGCGGCGCATTCTGAAGGATTGGCTGCGCGTGCAGAGCGGGGCCAAACACGATCCGCCGATGGTCGGCACTCTGGTTGCGCTGAGTTCCGGCGGATGCTTTCTGGGAACGCAATCTCCTTTCCCGGTGCAAACCCGAGTCGAGTTGTTGCTGCGGGCGGCGGATTGCTCAGTCAGAATCGCAGGCAAAGTGCGGTTTATGGATCCGGAACTCGGCATGGGAATTGAGTTCACGAACCGGACTGTCGAACACCGCCGTCGCCTGCAGGAGTTCGCGCAGCGAGTTGCTCTGAGCCCGGAGACGCTTGCCGAGGTGCTGGTGGAACCGGAGGGACTCGAGTCTGAGAGCGCCGGGGAAGCGCCCGAGCAAAACACAGTTGCGCCGGAGCAGAAGGCTCAGAACGATCCGCTCGTGGAATTGTTAGAAAACGGAGCCAATCTCTCGCGGGAAGAGTTTGCACAAGCACTTGAGCGACATAAGCCAGCCAGCGTCAGCGAGGCGGCTTCGAACTCGCCTTCGGCGCAGCGCAGGGAACCAAGAATCGAAGTGTCGCGCCCGGTCGAGCTATGTGTGCAAGACAGTTCGCAGGAAACGGTTCGCCAAAAGACTTCCATGATCGATGTCAGCCATCACGGGGCGCGGATCAACAATGCTTCGCTTCCGCTCAAGCCCGGAGACCCGGTTCATCTGGTCTCGGGCGGCGTGGAGGCACGCTTCCGAGTGATCTGGGTAGGAGCCCCGGGCACTCCGCAGGAAGGCCAGGTGGGGCTGCAGAAGATCGACGAGTAGTAGGGCTAAGGCATGTCGCGCCAGACGCTCCCGCACTAAACCCCCCGGATGCTTCTCCGCAAGACTTCGAGTTTCTCTATCAACCGTTTTACAGTGCCCTAAAATAAAGTGCCGCAGCAGAATCGCGATTTGCCAAAATTCCGCGATCTTGTGCTACAACTGCTTCCCACGGCGCTCCGTCCGTGACTATTTGGCGAGCAATTTCCTGACGAGCTTGCCCCAAGGAGGCATTGTGGAATTTGTCATGTTTGAAGATGTGGACGGCATGGAAGTGTTTGTGAATCCGGACCGGGTAATCTGGATCAGGGAATATCCCGATCAGACTACGGTCATCAGCTGCGGGCACGACGACAAGTTCAAGGTCCGCCTGGCGCCGGCCCACGCTGTGGCCGCACTGGGCAAGGCGATCCGCTGAAGCGGCGCCGGGCTCACGCTTCCAGTTTGAGTTCGTCCAGTTCCAGGAATTCCTGGATGATCGGCTCGCGGGATTTTTCCATCTCGGCATAGGTGCCGAAGAAAATCGCCTTGGCTTCATGGAGAAAGACGACGCGATCGGCCAGTTTTTTGGCGAGCCGCATGTCGTGGGTAACGACGATGCTGATGAGATTGAGCTGGATCTTGAGCCGCTTGATGAGATCGCCCAGCAGCTGCGCCATGAGCGGATCGACCATCGTCGTGGGCTCGTCATAGAGGACGCATTCGGGGCGCGCCGCGAGAGCGCGCGCGATGGCGACGGACCGCTTCATACCGGTGGAGAGATCGGAAGGAAGCAGGTCGCGCATCTGCTGGACTCCGACCATCTGCAGCAGGCCGTCGACGATCTGGTAGATCTGCTCTTCGCTGAGCTCGCCGCCTTCGCGGTTGAGCTCATTGCTTTCGCGAAGCGGGAAGGCGACGTTTTCACCGACCGTCAGCGAGTCGAAGAGAGCTCCGTTCTGAAAGACCATGGTGACTTTCTTGCGGATGTGTTCGAGCTGCTCTTCGGTGTAGTCGGTGATGTCTTCGCCGGCGACGATGACGCGGCCGGAGTCGGGCTTGAGAAATCCCATGATATGGTGCAGGGCGACGGACTTGCCGACCCCGCTGCGTCCGAGGATGCAGACGGTTTGGGAGGGCAGGACGTCGAAGCTGACGCGATCGAGCACAACGTTGTCGCCGAAGGCCTTAGAGACATCGCAGAATTCGATGTACGGGGCGACGGGTTGGGGTGCAGTAGACATTATGAGCTGTGTGCAATGAGCTCTTCGCTACGAGCGAATCGGCTCGCGGCTTGCGGCTGAAGAACCAGCACCTGGGCAGCGGGTCTTAATGGTGCTTTCGCGAACCTTTTCATCGTCTCTCAACCTTATCAAATTTGCGCCAGGATTTTGAGTTTCAAAGGGGGATCGGCCGCCCGAAACCTCTGGGTTGGTGAAAAGCATTCACCCTCGCGACAGCCGCCGACGGCGGTGCTACTCCTTAGCGGCTGAGAGTTCTTCCGGGGTGTTCAAGTTGCGGAAGATGCGGGGGGAAAATCCTGCCGTGTTCAGCTCCTCTTCTGTGATTGCCTGGGTGCGCTGGTCGAAAAGCGCGTCTATCTTGTATTGGCCGGAGCGTAGGGCTTTTTCGGCTGCGCCCGCAAATGCGCGGCGGTAAATCGCGCAGAGCGGTTGCCAGCCGGTGTGGGCGCGCGCCACGGTGACTTCGGCAGTGGATTTCCGCGCGCGGTCAATCAAGTACTGCAAGAGCGCGGGCGAAACGAACGGCAAGTCGACGGCCAGGATTACATTCAGCTCAGATTGCGAGGCGCGTAAAGCGGCATGGATTCCGCCCAGCGGGCCGCAGCCGGGAAAGATGTCTTCGATCACGGGAGCGAAAGACGCGAACTTCGCCGCATCTCCAACCACGTGCACATCGCTCGTGACTGATCGGGCAACGTCGAGTGCGCGCGTCAACAGCGTGCGGCCACCGAGTGTGACGAAAGCTTTGTCGGTGCCCATGCGCGTGCTCTTGCCACCGGCCAGGATGAAGGCGGCGACGCTAAACTTGGCACCCATGCGGCGATCATACATGAGCAGGTTTGGTCTTCAGGTCGGCTGCAAAACCGCCTCCAGCGAAAAGCTCTAACACGAACTCCCGCGAAGATACATGGAAGAAAAACCTCCTCGGCCAATTGTGGCGCTTGAGCACGTCACCAGAGTTGTGTCGCCTCTCGGACACAAAGCACCAGATTAAGAACTCCCGCTTCCACAGGCTAAGCGGCTGCAATGGATGAAGTTAGGGCATTACGGGGGTTCTCTGATGCACGAAAGTAACCTATCCAAAGTTCGAGGGGTCGGCGATGATGAGCTTGCGTCCGAGGGTTCTCTGACCCGGAAGTAAAACCTCATGCCGCAGAAATTCATGGATGTGCTTATGCTTGGGCGCTGCTCCCACGAATTCTCCTGGCCGCGCCGTGGCAGCGATGGCAACTATTACCAGGTGTGCCTGTTGTGCGCCGCGGAATACAAGTATGACTGGACGACGATGCGCCGCACCGAACGGGTGGAGCACGCCAAGCCGGAGACGGGCATCCGGCGCAGCCACACGCACGAGAAGCGTCCCTCATGGGTGCCGCGCGCGCGGCGGCTGAAACTCGACCTCCCGCTGCGCTACCGGGTCAACAAGACCAGCGCGTGGTATGAAGGCATCATCGAAAACATCAGCCAGAGCGGCGTGCTGTTCAACGGGCCGCAACAGTTGCCGGTGAATGCGTTGATCGAGATGGTATTTGAGATGCCGGAAGAAATCTCCGGGCAGAAGAACAGCAATGTGGTCTGCCAGGGGCGCGTGATGCGGGCGAAGGAAGGGCCGCAAGGGGAAGAGAATCCCACCTTGGCGGCTTCGATCGTGGATTACAAGTTCATTCACTGAGCACGGGGCTAAAGCGTGTTCTCCCATGCCTCAAGCGGCCCTGAAGGGCCGCTCTTCCATCAAATGCCGGTCGTGACCCTCCATGGGCGTCCGTTTTTCTGGCACAGTTCATTCGTAGCGCAAAGCGACTAAGGGATCGACGCGGGCGGCGCGGCGGGCCGGGACCCAGCACGCCAGGAATCCGGTCATCAGCAGAACTATAGGGACACAGGTCAATGTCCACGGATCGTAGGCCGAGACTCCCCAAAGTTGGGTGGCGAGGATTCGCCCCAAGGCTGCGCTAACGATCAATCCCACACCGACGCCAATGGCCACCAGTTGCAGTCCCGTGCGGATCACCATGGTGAGCACATGGGAGCCTTGCGCCCCGAGCGCCATGCGAATCCCGATTTCCTGCGTGCGCCGCGCGGTGGTGTAGGAAAGCACGCTGTAGACGCCAACGGTGACAAGAATCAGGCCGATGGTTCCGAAGATGATCATCAGCATGAATCCGAAGCGCGGCCCGGCATAGGAGAACTGGCTGATGTAGCCCTCGAGAGTGCCGGTGAGGGTCAGTGCGACGTTCGGGTCCGTGGCCCACACTTCGTGGCGGACGGCCTTGAGCATGGAGAGTGGATCTTGCGCGGTGCGCACCAGAATGCCGCGAAGGGCGGAGCCGGTGACGGTGTAGGGGATCCACATCTCCGGGCCGACAGGATCCTGCAGGCCGTGGTTCTTGACGTCGGCGACCACGCCAATGATTTGGAAAGTCGGGTCGGCTACTTTGTCTTCAAAATCGGCAAGCTGCGCGATGCGCACCTGCTGGCCGATGGGATTTTCTCCGGCGAGATATTTGTTCACAAAGGTTTGGTTGACGACGGCGAGTTTGCGCGCGCCGGCAACCTCGGCTTCGTTGAACGGCCTGCCATTCAGGAACTGGATCCTGAGAACCTGGAAGTATCCTTCGCTACAGAGTTGGAAGATGGATTCCCACTTCTCGGTGTGCGTCTTGCCGAGGACTTCGATGTCGCTGGGGATGCCGCCGTAGGGCGGAAGGGTGCTGGTTTCGGTGACGGCGACCACGCCGGGCAGAGCTTTCAAGCGCAGCAACAGCGGGCGGTAAAAGCCGGTCACCTGGTCGGCGGTTTTGTAGCGTTCGACGGGCAGGGGGAGCCTCGCGACCAGGACATGGTCGGGCTGGAGGCCGAGATGCACCTCGCGCAGAGCGACGAAGCTGCGCATCAGAAGTCCGGCGGCGATCATCAGCGTAAGCGAGAGGGCTACTTCCACGACAACCACGGAACTGCGGAGCCTTGCGTGACGGAAGCCGCCGCTGAGTCCCCTGCTGGTATCGCGCAAGGGCTCATTCACATCCTTGCGGGCGGCCTGGAAAGCCGGCACGAGTCCAAAGACCAGGGCCGTCAGCACAGCCACCGCCAGGGTGAACAGCAATACCGGAGCATTGAGGCGGATAACGGCCTCTGCGGGAATGATGTTTTGCGGCATGAGGGCGACGATGAATTTCAGACCGCCCCAAGCCAGCAGGACTCCGAACATTGCGCCACCCAGCGCGAGAATCAGACTCTCCACCAGGAGCTGACGGATTACACGGCTGCGGCTCGCACCCAAGGCGGAGCGAATGGCGAATTCCTTTTCGCGGGTGGTGGCTCGGGCGAGAAGAAGATTGGCCACATTGCCGCACCCGATCAGCAGCAACAAGCCAACCGCAGCCAGCACGATATAAAGCGTGGTGCGGAAGCGGCCGACGACCAAGTCGGTGAGCGATTGAATCTCCACCGTGAAGTGCTTGGGATAATCTTTGGGATAGAGCGGGGCGAGCCGTTTGGCAATCACCGTCATATCGGCGACCGCTTGCTGACGGGTTACGCCCGGCTTCAAATGCCCCATGAAAAACCAGTAGCGGTTGAAAGCTCCGGCGACGGCGAATTTCTGAACCGCGTGGCTGGGCTTTTCTGGAATCCACAAGTCTGAGTCGCCCCATCCGAAGCGCGGCGGCATGATGCCGATCAGAGTGCGCTGCGTGTCATTCAAGACGAAGGTGTGGTTCAGGATTTTGGGGTCGGCGCCGAACTCCTCGACCCAGGTCTTATAGCGCAGCACGAACACCGGAGGGGCGCCCGGCTCGTAGTCGGCGGGCTGCATCGCGCGCCCGAGGAGCGGCGCGATGCCCAGAAACTCAAAGGTTCCTGGGGTAACTACACCTCCCCGCAGCAGTTGGGTACCTTCAGCGGAGCGGTAAAGGACGTCCATGCCGTCGTTCGCGATGACGCGGTCGAAGACATGATTCTGCTCTACATAATCCAGGAATTCGGGTCCGGTGAAGCCACCGCGACCACCCGGCTCGTTTTGTTCGGTGTCGTGAATGAGTAAGGACATGTAGCGCTGCGCATCAGGGTAAGGAAAGGGCTCCATCAAGACATTTTCCAGAATGCTGAAGATGGCCGTGGACGCGCCGATTCCCAATGCCAAAGTGAGCACGGAGACGACCGCGAAGCTGGGCGCATTTTTTAGATTCCGGAAGGCGTAGCGGATATCTTGATTGAGCGTTTCCATGAAATCCTCGCGTAACCTGATAGATTCCGCACAGTCTCACTTCCAGTAGCCCCGGCCGCGGGTAAATCTTCCGACAGGTAGTACGACGGTACACCCGTTGCTTTGGTTATCCCAAAGGTACGAAGACGGAACGCAATTAGTTCGACACCAGCGGAATTTAAAAGTTCCACTATGTTTTGTTGGGGCTGGGCATCTCCATTTACATCTGCAAAAAAGACGGCAAGCATCTAAACTGTATTCATCCAAGAAATGGGGCCGACGATAGGCCAGTGTAAGGAGTCGAGTATGAAAAGAGCTCTTTTTTCTTGCCTTGCTCTCAGCATCATGTTGAGCCTGGGCGTGGGCTGCTCGAAGAAGCTGGATGACGCCAAGATGGCAAGCCAGATTCAGAGCCGCTACAGCCAGGACTCAGGTTTGTCTTCGAAGCAGCTTACCGTGCAGGCGAATAACGGAGTGGTAACACTGTCGGGGACGGTTGACGATGAAGCCCAGCGCGAGGCGGCGGCGCGCCAGGCTGCGGAGGTTCCCGGCGTGAAGACGGTGATCAACAATCTGCAGGTGGGAGACAGTTCGGCGGCGATGGCCTCGCAAAAACCGGAGCCGGGCGAGGCTTCGAGCGCTCCCGCCAGCGCTGCACCCAGCGCTGAGGCGGAGAGCAAACCTGCAAAAACGAAGAAAGCGCGGCGCAGTCACCACACGGATGATTCAGCCTCTGGTCGGGCGCCGGACTCGCAGCAGATGGCGGAAACCAATTCGCCAGCCGACAATCCGGCGCCCCCGCCGGCGGCGGACAATCCTGCTCCGGCGCCTCCTCCGCCTCCGCCGGCGCCCAAGCGATTCATCATCGATCAGGGAACACAATTAACCGTGAGGCTGGTCGATCCGATTGACAGCGAGAAGAATCAGACTGGAGACACGTTTCATGCCACTCTGAACACGCCTCTCACCTCGGATGGAGAAGAGGCGGTGCCTGCCGGAGTCGACCTGGCCGGGCATCTGGTGGAAGTGAAGAGCGCGGGCAAGTTTAAAGGAGAGTCGTCGGTGGTGCTGCAGCTCGATAGCCTCACTTCTGGAGGCAAGACCTACAACCTGCAGACCGATCAGTACCGCAAAACCGGAAGCTCGCGGGGTAAGAATACAGCGGAAAAAGTGGGCGGAGGCGCGGTGATCGGCAGCATCATTGGAGCGCTGGCGGGCGGCGGCAAAGGAGCAGCAATTGGCGCCGCAGCCGGAGCGGGCGTGGGCGGCGGCGTGCAGGCGGCGACCAAAGGGCAGCAGATCAAGCTGCCTTCAGAGACGGTGCTGAACTTCACGCTGCAAGCCCCGGTCACCGTGGTACAGGCGCGAACAGATGCGAACCGGCAGAAATTAGGCGATTCGCAACCGTAGTCGCGCGATTTACTCACCAATGCCCTGGCGTCCTACGCAGAGACGCGGTTGAGCGCGTCTCTACGTTTTCTTCTTCTGCATGCAAAAGATAACTGCGCTGCTGCACACACAAAATGATGGCCTGCGACTGGGAAGGTGCCTGGAGTGTCTCTATCCGTGCGACGAAATTCTGATCGTCGACCATGCCTCGAGTGACGCCACGCTGCACGTTGCGCGCGAGTACGGAGCGCGGGTGGTGGGAGCAGAAACCGGAGCTTTGCCGAGCTCCTACCTTCGCCTGGCCAGCGCCCGCTGGATCCTGTGTCTGGAATCCTGTGAATCGCTGACCGAAAGTTTGGCTGCGAGTTTGTATGAATGGAAGTCGGAGGACCTCGGGGTGGCGTCTTCGAGAGTGCCGGCCTTTTCGATGTATCTGCGCGAAGAGACGGCTACGGGGTGGGTGGAGAATCCAACAGCGCAGACGCGACTCATTCCTTGCGCTTGGGATCGCTGGCAGGGACGACTTCCCGCGAACGAGGCTTCCGCGGTGTCGCTGGAGGGAGAAATCTTGCGTTTTGTGCTGCCCTGAATCCCGCCGATCGCCGGGCCAATGAGGTCACAGGGGGGCGTGATGGTGGTCACATTCCTCCGCCAAGGACGCGCCTAGACTGCTCTGTTGTGGCAGCATCGGGCGGTGTCGCCCCTTGGAGGAAGATCATGCGTGTAATGAAATTCATCAGTTTCGTAGCAATTATGGCCATGATTTCTGGGTTCGCGGTTGCTCAGCAAGCTCCGGCTCAGAGTACTACCACGGTAAAGCACGTTCCCATCACCAATGTTCCATCGAACTCGGGCAAAGAGATGTTCAACAGCTATTGCGCGGTTTGCCATGGCACGGACGGCAAGGGCAACGGTCCAGCGGCTTCGGCAATGAAGGCAGCGCCCACTGATTTGACTGCGCTGGCGCAGAAGAATAACGGGAAGTATCCGGCCTCGCATGTGGCCGCAGTGATTCGCGGGCAGGCCGGCACCCCGTCGCATGGCACCCAGGATATGCCGATCTGGGGTCCCCTGTTTTCCAATATCGACCAGGGCCGCCAGGGACTAGTGCAGCAGAGGATCACGAATCTGGTCACGTATGTGGAAGGATTGCAGGCGAAGTAGTTGGTGAAGTGAGCCGCTGCGATGCCACCGATTCCGGAGCGCGTTCCCGCGCTCCGGAGCGAGTCAGGCCTGCCGGAATCGACGCTTCCAAGGCCTTAGCCGTTCCGCCCGTGGCCGAAGGCTAAGCCTTCCATGTTCAATGGCTTAGTATCCCTTGGCCGATTGGACAGTGACTTCAGTACCTTCGTGTCCGCGGAATCATCGACTTATAATCCATCCAAGAACTGAATTGAGCAGCGTTCTTCAGGAGAGGTTCGCGCGCCCCGGCGCGGCGGCCTGCGACCGCTTACAAGGAACAGCGTTCTTAGAAAACAAGTTTTCAGAGATATCGTGGATTCTTCGATTGCAATGGCGATTTTTTTCCTTGGGCTGGCATTTGGCAGCTTTCTGAACGTGTGCATTTACCGGCTGCCGCGCGGGCTTTCGGTGGTGAAGCCGCGGTCGGCGTGCCCGGGCTGCCAGCATCCGATTGCGCTTTACGACAATGTGCCGGTGCTGAGCTGGCTGATTCTGCGCGGGAAGTGCCGGCACTGCAAAGCCCCGATTTCACCGCGTTATCTGCTGATTGAGTTGCTGACCGGCGGTCTTTGGCTGGCCTGCTACTGGTACTTCGGATGGACCTTGGCGTTGCTCAAGTACTGTACGTTCTCGTTTCTGCTGCTGGGGCTGATCTTCACCGATGGCGAGCAGAAGTTGTTGCCGGACAAGCTAACCCTGCCGGGGCTAGCGCTGGGAGTCCTGTTCAGCTTGCTGGTTCCGGTAAACGATCTGGCGGCACAGTTTCTGGGCCCGCGACTCGATCTGCCATTCAGCGGCGATGTTTCCATGCGGCTGATTTCGCTGCTGGATTCGCTGCTGGGAGCGGCGGCTGGAGCGGGATTCATTTATGGCGCGGGAGCGATTTATTTTCGCTGGCGCCACGCTGAGGGCATGGGATTCGGCGACGTCAAGCTGATGGCAATGGCGGGAGCGTTTCTGGGCGTGAAGCTCACGGTGCTGACGATTTTCACAGCCTCGCTGGCGGGATCGTTATTCGGCTTGGGAACGGTTTTTGTGGTTTGGGTAAAACGCACGCATCGATTCATGAAGCGACTGGCAAATGCCCAGGCGGCGCGGCAGCGGGCATGGCAGTCGGCGCAGGTGGTTTACCGCAATTATCAGATGCCCTTTGGCGTTTTCCTGGGCAGCATGGCGGTGCTGGCATTCTTTTTTGGCGATCGCGTACTGCGCTGGTACGGGAGGCTGTGGTGAGAATCCTGACCAACCCGGTGCTGTTGCGGGCGGCCGTGGTATTGATCTGCTCGGCCACGGGATTTCTAGTGGCGCTGATCGCGATGCGCGCGCTACGCAAGCGAATCTCCGAGGAAGCCGATCTGGGCAGCGATGCGGTCCCCTCGCTCGACTCGCTGCCGCTGCATCTTTACAACACGGTGATCCAGCAGCTCAAGCAGCAGAAGCATGAACTGCTGGTTCAATCGCAGGCGGAACAGCAGCGGGCGCGTACCAGCGAAACTTTCAGCCAGGCGGTGCTCTCGAATCTATCCTGCGGAGTGCTGGTGTTTGGGGCGAATGGGCTGGTCAAAACTTCGAATCCGGCGGCGAAAGCGATTCTGGGATTCGCGTCCACGACGGGAATGAGCGCACCCGATATTTTTCGCGGCGCAGTCCTGGAAGTTGGGGGAGCGGGGACCACGCCCGCGCGATTGGATGAACCCGTCACCGTCGCGGAAGAAATTCACCGCGTGCTGCGGGAAGACAGCAAGCAGCGGCAAATGGAAAGTGAGTACGAAACCCCGGCCGGCGAGAAGCGCTATATCCAGATGACGATTTCCCCGGTGCCTGCTGCCGATGGCGAATTGCTGGGCGTGGCTTGCCTGATCAACGATCAGACCGAACTGGAAAGCATCCGGCAGCAGCAGGCGCTGCAAGGGGAACTGTCGGCGGAGATGGCGCTGCAGTTGCGGAATTCGCTCACCACGATTTCCGGGTATGCACAACAACTGGCCAGCAACCGCGATCTGGAGATGGCGGGACAACTGGCGGCCGACATTGCGCAGGAGGCGGCGCAACTGGATCGCAGCATCGGCGGATTTTTGGTTACGAAGCAGCCTGGCAAAACGGCGGCTGCCGGCAGCACGAAATCATGACAAAAAGAACGGCGGCGAACCCTACGCCGCGCAACCATTCGGGTTTAAGGAGAAGATGGGAGCTATGAAACCAATCGTATACAGCGCAGCCGGATTCATGCTGGTGCTGGGTCTGGCCGGGATCCCGGCCGGCGCCCAGAATCAGGGACAGTCGAACACGCAGAGCGCCTCTTCCGGACAATCCTCATCGGGGCAATCGTCCTCCGGACAATCTTTGGGAGATTACGCGCGCCAGATCCGCAAGAGCCCGGGAGCCGCCGCCAAGCCCAAGGTTTTCGACAACGACAACTTGCCCACGACCGACAAGCTCTCGATCGTCGGCGCTCCGCAGCCCGCTGCGGAGCCGAAAGCGGAGACCGCGGAAAATCCTGCGGCAGCCGAGTCCAAGCCGGCCACTGCCGCCAGCAGCCCTGCGGCAGCAAAACCTTCCGCGCCTGAGACCACGAAGGCTCCCAGCGATGAGGCGACCAAACTGGAGGCGGCCAAGCAGTGGCAGGACAAGATCGACGCGCAGAAGCAGCAGATCGATCTTTTGTCGCGCGAACTGGATGTGCTGCAGCGAGAATATCAATTACGCGCCGCGGCCATGTACGCCGATGCGGGGAACCGACTGCGCAACCAGGCCGACTGGGACAAGCAGGACGCGCAATACAAGCAGCAGATTGCCGACAAGCAGAAGACGCTGGATGAGGCCAAAGAGAAGCTCGCCGACATGCAAGAGCAGGCGCGCAAGGCGGGAATGCCGGAATCGACGCAGCAGCAGTAACGGTTCAGGGTTTCAAGGTTCAACGTTTCAAAGGTTCAAAAACAGTAGTGCCGGCGCCGGAGAGTTCCGGCGCTTTTTCTCGCTTCCAGGTTTTCGTTTTCAGCTAAACCATGATCGACTACTTACCGGGGCGGCACGAACTTAAGTGTTCCGGCGAAAGCGATGCGGCGGCGGAAGCGATCTCCTGCTGCAACTTCCCCAGGTGAGGGTCCATGAGGGTAACTATGGTTTGCATCCCTTTCGGTTAGAATGTTGCCGCACAACAAAATCCAGCGCAGTCATGCCAGGAAGGACGCCATGAAAAGGGCCAGCGCCGTAAATCAACGTCCCATGGAACAGATGTTCGAGCAAGTCCTGAAGTCGCGAAAAATCCTGTGGAGACGGAACGGGGGCGCAACCTCGCTTGCCGCTTCAGTGATCGCCGTCCTGCTGTTGTCGTTGCTGACGGCCTGCACTTCGGACACGGGCAAGCCTGCGGAGGAGAAGCCGGAGAATAAGGGGCCGGAACTGATCACGGCGCGATCGGCGTTCCAGAAGCTCTATGTGGCGGCGCGAGGGTGGAATCAGGATGCCAAGCCGTACCAGTTGTCCTCGATCGCAACCAGTGATGGAAATGGGCACGACGGCAAGTGGGCGGTATGGCGCGGGGGCTTCGCTTCCCCGGCCCAGCGCGCGACGAAAACCTACACCTGGTCGGGCAGCAATGCCGACGGGGCGCCCGCGCGCGGCATCAGCCCCGGAATCGAAGACAGCTACAGCCCCACCAACTCGTCCACGCAGGTCTGGGACATGGCGTTTCTGAAGATCGATTCGGACCAGGCCTTCGAAACCGCCCAAAAACATGGCGGCGACAAAATTCTGGAAAAGTCGCCGGATACTCCGGTCACTTATGTCTGCGACTGGAACCACAACACCAATGAATTAATCTGGCACGTCATCTACGGCACCAGCCGGGAGGACGCCAAGCTGACGATTTTGGTCAACGCTTCTACGGGAGAATTCATCCGAGTAGAGAAGTAAGGTTGTTCTCGTTTCGGCTAAGACCTGTGGCCGGAGGATGAATCCCGGCGGCCAGGTTCTTCTCTGTGCCGGATGTGGGCCTCGATCTGGGAAAAAAAACGATATAAGGCCTCAGCGGAAGCGAGGGCTTTCTTCACGGTACCTCGTTCGGCGATGGCCACAACATCGTGAGGAGAATACTGGAGACGAACGCGGTCCATGGCACATTGGGCGCTTAACAGCTCCACACAGGCGGCCGCAAGATCAGCCTTGAGGCGCGCGGCATCCAACTGCTTACTTCCAGACTGCATGTACGAAACTCCTTATGATTTTTCAGGAATAACGCAAGCGGGTCCCGAAGTCCGCATGGGAGGACTGCCAATTCAACGGACCTGCGGGACCCGGCTTGCGAGGTCAGTTATTCTATGAATGTTAATAAATTATACGTCGTTAGTTTTACACCGTGCAATCAATTAATTCGATTTAATTAGGCTTTTTTGGAGGAACTGTGCCCCGACATCCCGACCCGGCGTTGGAAAAGCGGATTTTGGGCGCGGCTTCGCGCCTGTGGGCCCGCGGCGGCGAGAAATCGCTGACCATGCGGGCGGTCGCCAAAGTCGCGGGGACAACTACGCCCACGGTCTACGAGCGTTACCGCGACCGTGACGACATCCTGCGCGCCTTGCGCCTGGAGACCCGCCGCGAACTGTTTGCCGCGATCAGCCGCACCCGCCGGCTAAGGGACGCTATCGAACGATATATGGAATATGCCCTTGGCCACAGCCATGCCTATGAGGTGTTGTTCGACGGTGTAGGCAAGCCGCCCTCGCTGCATGAGCCTTGGCCTTCTTTCAACCTGTTGCGCGAGCGCCTGGCTGAGCAGGTGGATGGTCCATCGGGCGAACACAATCGTCTGATCCTGAGCATCTGGTGCCTGATGCATGGCACGGCTATGCTGATCATCCGGGGGAATTTTGAAGGCGCGCTGCGCAGCCAGGCGGTTCATGCCTGCCAGGACACGGTGGAAACCCTGATCCAGGCAGCGCGGCGGAAGCAACTGATCCACTCCGGGCCCAAGTGGCCGGCCAATCTGATTCTGGGCGAGGGCGAGCATAGCAAGACCGGAAATGGCGCCCAGGTCAAAAAGCGCAGCCATTCACGCCAGCGCTGAAAGACTTGCCGGCCTGCGAGTTCCGCAGACAGAACAAGATTATCCGGCAGTATCCGCGGCTTATTTGGCCGCTTTAGCAGTGGAAGGCCTGGTTAATCGTTGGATGGCTTTTCGGGAGCCCTCGGCCTGAGGGCCGTGCGGCAAAATACGCAAGTAACTCTCGAATTCGGCGACCGCGTCGTCGAAGCGCCCCATTTTTTCCAGGCACACGGCAAGGCGGTAAGTAGCGACCGCGTCGTTGTCTTTGTAATAGAGGGCCTCGCGGTAGCGGCTTTCGGCGCCGACGTAGTCCTTGCGCTTGAAATAAAAGTCCCCTACCTCGACGTCCTTGGCCGCTCGGTGCGGGTCCCAGGGATGCATCTCGTTCACTTCGCCGCCTCCGGGCTGCCCGCCGGCATCTTCCAATACTTCTGAATTCTTAGGATGCGCCTTATCATCCTCGGCCGGAGGACTCAGATCAATCTGAGTATCTTTGCTGGAGCTGTCGCCGGTCTGATTTCCGAGATCCCGCACGTTGATGGTGTCGGAACGCGGCGGCTCCAGATTCGGATTTTGCGCGGGCGGGCGGGATTCGGTTGAGGATGAATCCTGCGTCTTCGATGGAGCAGGCGGCTGCGACGGGCTTTGCGCCCACAGCGCGGGACTCGCGCCCAGCAGCAACATCAGAACCCAACTGCGCATGTTCTTATTTTACCGTCATCCGTGGGTTGAGCGGTACGCGGCCAGGCAGCGGCGCGCGGTCTCCATCTCGGGATAGCGGCTGCCTTCCTGCTCGATCAGATAATATTCGACTCCACCCACGGTCTCGGCAGCCTGAAAGATCCCCTTCCAATCCGCCTTCCCTTCTCCGAATAAAGTCTTGTAACCGATGTTGGGATCGGGCGACCAGTCTTTGCAATGGATGGAGCGAATGCGCCCCGGGTTGCTCCGGATCCAGGCGACCGGATCGGAGCCGCCTTCGAGGCAGGTGCCGACGTCAAGTTGCAGCATGACGGAAGGCTTGGTATTCGCAGCAATGACGTCCATGGGCCGCTTGCCTTCGAGAGGTTTCCATTCGGCATCGTGATTGTGATAGCCCACCTTGAGGCCGGAGGGCGCCAGTTTGTCGGAGGCCGCATTCAGATTGTCGGCGAGGGCCTTCCAGCCATCCAGGTTGGGCTTGGGATCGCTCCAGGCCTGCACCACGTATTTCGAGCCGAGGATCAGGTTGAGATCCCGGGCGCGATCGATCTTCTGCGGACTGAAGAATTCCTCATCGTTATGCGTGGAGTAGCAACGAATGCCGAGATCGTCCATGAGCTTGCGCATCTCTTTAGCCTGCGCGTCGGTCCATTCGAAGTAGGGCGCATAGAACTCGACGCACTGATATCCCAGCTGCGCCACCGCCCGCACCGTGCCCTGCGGATCTTTTGCCAGGGCGTCGCGCACAGAGTACAGCTCAAGGCCAATCGGAATGGATTTTGCGGCTGCGGCGGCGATTCCCTTAAACGCCCACGGCAATACCGCGGACATGGCAAGAAACGATCTGCGGGAAAAGTTGGAGTATGGCATGGCTGCCATCTTACCCGAATGTGCATGCGCTGACAGAGATTTCAGGGAATGACTGTGGGCAGATTCCGGGCCGATACCTGATCGCCCTGCGAACTCTGCACCACGCTCCGCACGTTATAAGTTCCCGGCTTCACCGTGAATACGCTCTTGAAAGTCATGCCCGTTTGGCTCAGCCGCTTCAGCGTGGCATCCTGCAACTTCAGCGCGACCTCTTTCATCTGGCCATCGACCAGCTGCCCGTTTCTGTCGAAGACGGCCGTTGCCACAACGACATCGTCGCGGTTTCGTCCGTCGGCCTTGCGAAACCGAAGGCCGTGAATGTCGAGCCGAGTCAGCACGGTGAGTTGAGTTGTTGTCTCGTTGATGGTGAGAAACTTCGTGTTCAGTTGCATCGCCAAGCTGGCGATTTCGTCGTTCGAGAATAGCGCTTCCCGCACCTCTTGCTTTGCCTCTTCCTCCGGGTCGGCCAGCTTCTTGCGGGCGAAATATCC
>DASYYT010000110.1:0-2420 GCA_035949755.1 Candidatus Sulfotelmatobacter sp. | reverse complement strand
TTGTCGAAGCGGGCTTGCTGCTGCAGGAAGTTGGCGGCGGCGGGTTTGGTGGCCTCTTTTTTCAAGGTGAGATGCATGCGTTCGTGGCGTCCATTCTGTTGGGGATGGCCAGGCTGGATGCGCTCAATGCCAATGCCCAGGCGCAGCCACCAGACGGCAAGTTTGCTGAGGTTGAACAAAGCGTTGGGAGACGCAAAAGGGACACCGTTGTCGCTGCGGATGCTAGCCGGCAGGCCACGCTCTTGAAACAGCCGCTCAAAGACGGTGAAAGCGTAGTCTTCGCGGGTGGAAGAAAGCGCTTCGCAAGTGAGCAGAAAACGACTGGCGTGATCGGTGACGGTGAGGGGATAACAGTACTGGCGATTGCCCAGCAAGAACTCGCCTTTGTAATCGGTGCACCACAACTCATTGGGGCGCTGTCCTAAGGACAGCGCCGTGCCTTGCGCGCGCCGCCGCGAACGACTGCTGCGCCGCTCCACCAAGCCATGGCGATCGAGCACGGCATGAATGGTGCTTTTGGCGGGAAGTGGGATGTCGGCGAAGCGGCGCAGCAGTCGCTCGCGGATTTTCCGAGCGCCCCAACTGGGATGCTCACGCTTCACGTTCAGGATGTAGTTCTCCACCTGAAACGGTAGTTGATTGGCATAGCGATAGGGCCGTCGGCTGCGGTCGGTGAGCCCGTGAATGCCGCATTCCTGATAGCGATCGAAGATCTTGTAGCCGGTCTTGCGCGAGATTCCGAACTCCCCGCACAGATCCGCCATGGGCTCGCCCGCGAGCCGGCGAGCCACGAATTTAACTCTCTCATCCATGACCGAACACTCCTTCCACGGCATCCACTTTCCTCCCCAAAAGGGGAGAAAGTGTAACCTATGTGTCCGGTACGATCTGTTACCTATGTCTCGGGTCGCTCACACTGCAGTTTCTTCCTGCAAGTTCTCCGGATTGTTAAAGTTGCGAGCAGAGCCGTGTGCATGGCTTTTTCAGTTTGCAGCCGCGTTCTTGTTCCATGTTCCAAAATTGGAACAAATTTGGAACAGATCGCCAAAGATCGCCTCCTCTAACGCGAGCACGGCACTTCGATCCGCCTCGGCAGAAGTATTTGCCGGACTGCGGGATGGACTACGGCTTCCGCTGACGGTTTCTTGCCCTGAAAAGGCAACGTATGAGCGCACACACGACGTCGCTCACTTTTTCATTACGTGCGATTGGCGCGATGTCGGGGACACAACAGATTGCGATCGGAAGTCCCAGGCCTCGCAAATCCGGCGAGACCTGGGGTACACCATTTTGTTTTCTATTACGACTGACTACACCAAACCCTGATCCAGCATCGCGTTGGCTACCTTGAGGAAGCCACCGATGTTGGCGCCGTTCACCAGGTTGCCGGGCGTGCCGTATTTCTCGGCCGTTTCGAAGCAGTTCTTGTGAATGGCGATCATGATCTTGTGCAGACGGTCGTCGACCTCTTCGCGGGTCCAGCTCAGCCGGGCGCTGTTCTGGGCCATTTCGAGGCCGCTCGTGGCCACGCCGCCGGCATTGGCGGCCTTGGCCGGTCCGTACAGGATCTTGGCATCCAAGAACATCTTGGTCGCTTCGAGCGTGGACGGCATGTTCGCGCCCTCGGCCACCAGTTTGACGCCGTTCTTGAGCAGGTTCGCCGCATCCTTCGCAGTGATTTCATTCTGCGTCGCGCTCGGGAACGCGCAATCGGCCTTAATATTCCAAAGCGGATTGTGCTCGAGCTTGATGTCAGTCGGCATGAAGATCGCTTTCTTGAACTTATCCGCGTACTCGCGGATGCGTCCACGCTTCACGTTCTTCAGCTCGATGATGTAGGCCAGCTTCTCGCGGTCGATTCCATCGGGATCGTAAATGACGCCGTTGGAGTCGGACGCCGTGACCGGTCTCGCGTGCAGGTCGAGCAGCTTCTCGATCGTGTACTGCGAGACGTTGCCGCTGCCCGAAACCAGGCAGAGCTTGCCTTCGAGCGTCTCTTTGCGGGTCTTCAGCATTTCCTGCGCGAAATAGACGCAGCCGTAGCCGGTGGCTTCCGGACGAATCAGCGATCCGCCCCATCCCAGGCCTTTGCCCGTCAGGACGCCGGTGAATTCGTTGCGCAGCCGCTTGTACTGGCCGAACAGGAAGCCGATTTCGCGTCCGCCAACGCCGATGTCGCCGGCCGGAACGTCGGTGTCCGGTCCGATGTGGCGTTGCAGTTCGGTCATGAAGCTCTGGCAGAAGCGCATCACTTCGTTGTCACTCTTTCCCTTGGGATCGAAGTCCGATCCGCCCTTGCCGCCGCCCATGGGAAGCGTGGTGAGCGAATTCTTAAATACTTGTTCAAAGGCGAGGAATTTCAGGATGCCGAGGTTCACGCTGGGATGAAAACGCAGGCCGCCCTTGTAAGGGCCGATGGC
>DASYYT010000109.1:0-16908 GCA_035949755.1 Candidatus Sulfotelmatobacter sp. | reverse complement strand
TTCACGATGGGGGCGCAACCGGCGGCCTGGACCGTGATCATCTTCGGGCGCTCGGAGCCGATCCAGCCTAACGCTTCCATTTCTTCGAAGGCCTTCCACATGCCGAGCAGGCCGACGCCGCCGCCGGTCGGATAGATGATGCCTTGCGGCATGCGCCAGCCGAGCTGTTCGGCGACTTCGTAGCCCATGGTTTTTTTGCCTTCCACGCGATAGGGCTCTTTCGTCGTGGAAACGTCGAACCATCCATCTTTTTTCCACGAATTGGAATCCTTGAGTTCGGCGACTTTGCGGGCGCAGTCGCTGATGAGGCCGTCGACCAACGTGACATGCGCGCCGTAGTAGTCGCACTCGATGCGGTTGGCCATGGGCACATCCCGGGGCATGAAGATGTGGGCTTCGAGGCCGGCGGTGGCGGTGTAGGCAGCAAGGGCGCCAGCGGCGTTGCCTGCGGAGGGAATCGCAAGTTTCTTCAGGCCGAAGTGGCGAGCCATGGTAACGCAGGCGGCCAGGCCTCGGGCTTTGAACGAGCCGGTGGGATTGAGGCCTTCATCCTTGATGTAGACGTTGGGAAACTCGCGGCTGGGCAGCATGGGAGTGAAGCCTTCGCCGAGGGAGACGGGGTTGGCTTCGGGCAGGACGGCATCGTAGCGCCACATGGTGGGGGCACGTCCGGCTAAGCGGGCGGCGGAGAAGGCACGCTTGACCTTGGGCAGATCGTAGCGGGCGTAGAGAATGCCGCCGTCTTTAGGACAGACAGTCTGCGGGCGATCGGCGGGATAGTGCTCGCCGCAACGCGTGCATTCGAGGTGGGTCAGCATGGGGGAGAGTGTAGCAGAGGGGGAAGCAGTACTCGCTACTTAGTCCGTTTTCAAAGCGAGGCTAGAAGCGGTTTCTCAGGAATTCGAACACGATGTAGCCGACCAGGGCGGCCACCAACGCGATGCTTAAGTTGGCATTGGTGAAGACATCCGCGAGAGCCCAAGCCAGGCCACGTTTCTGAGCGATACCGGAGCGTTCGAACTCTCCCATGAGGAGATTGGAATAGAAGAGGAAAATAATAAAACAGACTTCGATGACACCGCGTAAAGCTCGCTTCCTCATGGTCATCACCCTTTCGAGTGGAGCTCGCACTGATGATTCATTACGCTCGAAGCCATTTGATATGACCAAAAAAGACCTGGGCCGGCGCGTGAGCGATGGAGCATTTGGGGCCGGTGCGTTACTATCAAAGTCCTAATGTTGCGCTAGGAGAAAACAACAGATGGCGAAATTTGTGTTGGGTTTGATCCTTGGACTGATTTTACTTCCCGCGATTGTTTATTTTTATTTTTCGACCGGGCTGGCGCCGGTGGCGACCTCCGCTCCGCCCATGCCATTTGAAAAGATGTTTGCCAACATGGCGCTGCACGCGCGCATGGATAAAGAGATGCCGAAGACGGCGCCGATTCCAGCCGATGAAGCGAACCTGGCGGCAGGAGCGCAGGTTTACAAGGATCATTGCGCGGTGTGCCATGGGTTGCCGGGCGCTCCGCAGACGGCGATTGCCAAGGGAATGTTTCCGAAACCTCCCAAGCTGATGGAAGGCAAGGGCGTGACCGACGATCCTCCGGGAGAGAGTTACTGGAAAGTGGCGGGCGGCATTCGAATGACGGGAATGCCGGGATTCAGCCCTTCGCTGTCGACGACGCAGATGTGGCAGGTGAGTTTAGTGGTGGCGAATGCGGACAAGTTGCCGCAGCCGGTGAAGGACATTCTGATGTCGCTGACGCCGCCACCCGCGCCGCAGCCGCAAGTGAAGAAGTAGCCGGGCGCAGGTGGAGATAACTCCTCGGGCGTCCGGCTTCGTGTCCGGTGACTTTTTTATCGCAGAGATCGCGGAGAAATCCCGCCGAGAGCGCGGAGAAATTCTTACTGGCGATTCAAAGGCTGCGTCTTCGCGCGTGTTGTAGCCTTCCTCCCGACAGCCGAGGGCGGTTGTCCCCCCATTGCTGATCTTCAGAACGGCGGTGGTGGTGCATGCTATAGTGCGATTTTGCGATGGGATCCTTTCTGCGCTTTGTATTTTCGTGGTGGTCGATCGCGCTGCAGGCGGTAGCGATCATCCACTTCATCCGGCGGCGGCCGAACTTCTTCTGGCTTTGGATCATCCTCTTTTTTTCGTGGATCGGAGCGCTGATCTACATCGTGGTCGAGGTAATCCCGGATGCGGGACTGCTGCGGGACTCGTTTCAGATGTTTCCGCGGCGGCGGCGCATTCATGAACTGGAGCGGGAGATTCTGGATAACCCTTCGGCGGGCAATTACGAGGAACTCGGCCTGCTCTATCTGGATGAGCATGACTATGCGCGGGCACGTGCCAGTTACGACAAGGCGATTTCTGCGCGGGCCGATTCGGTGGATCCTTTTTACCGGCGCGGCGTGGCGGAGGTTGAGCTGGGGGATTTCGCGGTGGCGGTGCCCGACCTGGAGCGGGCGGTGAAGTCGGATCCGGGCTACGATTTTCATCGGGCTGCGGGACTGCTGGCATGGGCGTACGCGCAGACCGGGCAGAGCGAGAAGGCCGACGCGATGTTTCGCGCAGCGACGCGCATTTCGACGAGTTCGGAAACCTATTACCATTACGCCCTATTTTTGGAGTCGCAGGGACGGGCAGCGGAGGCGCGGGAATGGGCGCAGAAAATTATGGACAAGAGGCCGACCATGCCTGGGTATCTGAAACGACGGGAGCGGCCCTGGTTTCGGCGGGCGAATGCTGTGCTGGGAAGATTGCCGGGATAGGATAGAACCGAGTTCACCACAGCGAGAACAGAAGGGGCACATAGGAAACCTAGCGGCGCTGCTGGTAAACTTTAGAGAGTGACGCTTTCCAAAACTTCCATACGGCTGCTAGCGACCGACATCGACGGGACGCTGTTAAATCCACAATTTTCGATTTCTGAGGGTGATCTGGAGGCGCTGCGGCGGGCGCATGCGGCAGGAATCGAGATCGTGCTGGTCACGGGCCGGCGGCATACGTTCGCCCTGCCCATTGCAAAACAGTTGGGGTTTGATCTGTGGCTGATCAGCTCAAATGGGGCGGTCACGCGTTCGCTGAGCGGGGAGACTTTTCATCGCGACCTGATGCCGGTGGAGACTTGCCGGCAGCTGTGCGGGGCGATGCAAGAATTTCGTGGAAATACCGTTCTTACTTTCGACAAAGAAACCAAAGGCGCGATCGTGCTGGAGCACATGGATGAACTGGGGGCAAGCATCCGGCGCTGGCTCGAGAAGAATATGGAGTACATCGAGTTTGTGGTGCCGATTGAAAAGGCGCTGGTGAGCGATCCGGTGCAGGCCATGTTTTGCGGATCGATGGAGCGGATGACTCATGCGCTGCGAGCGCTGGAGTCCGCGGGAATGGATGAGACGGTCACCGTGTTGCGGACGGAGTATCCGGCGCGGGATTTGTCGATGATTGATGTGCTCAATGCGGGATGCTCCAAAGGACATGCGCTGGAGCGGTGGGCCAAATACCGCGGCTACCGGCGCGATGAGGTCATGGCCGTCGGTGACAACCATAATGACGTGGAGATGCTTGAGTTTGCCGGGCATCCGGTTATCATGGGGAATGCCTGCGAGGAATTGCGGGCGCGGGGTTGGAGGATCACGCGGGGCAATGACGCTTGCGGGGTGGCCGCGGCGGTGGAGCTGGCGTTCAACGGCTAGGATTGGATGAGGCGATCGAGTCTATTTCGGGGTTGGATTTTTGCGGCGATCGCGCTGGCCGCACTTCCCTGCTTTGCCGGCCAGGTTGCGGTGTTGAAGAACGGCTTTTCGATCCGATGCGAGCGGCGGGAGATTGTGGGCGACGTGACGCGGTTATATGTGAACGCCGACGGGTCGAGTTTTGTGGATGTACCGACGGCGGAAGTGGATCATTTTGAGGCGGCGCCGGAAGAGCCGGGTTCCGGTTCCCGGCTGGCGGCTTCCGGGTTCAATACGACGCGATTTTCCGGGCGCTCTACTCCCGATGTGAATGATCTGGTGAATGAAGCCAGTGGACGGTACCGGCTCGATCCAGACCTGGTCAACAGTGTGATCAAGGCGGAGAGCGGATTCAATGTGCGGGCGGTATCTCCGAAGGGAGCCCAGGGATTGATGCAACTGATGCCGGGAACGGCATCCGGACTGGGCGTGCGCAACGCGTTCGATCCGCAGGCCAATGTCGAGGGTGGAACGAAGTATCTGCGGGAATTGCTGGAGCGCTACAACTTCGATCTGGTGAAGGCGCTGGCGGCCTACAACGCCGGGCCGCAGAAGGTGGAGCGATTCGGAGGAGTGCCTCCGTACTACGAAACGCGAGCGTATGTGGCGCGCGTGGTGCAGGATTTCAATAAGAAGAAAGCCGCGCAGAAAAGTTCTGTCGCCAAGCACGCAACGCAGCATGCGCCGGGCGCAAAGAATCGTTCGGCAGGCGTGATGCAGGCCAAAGCGAGTACAGCGGGAGCGAACTAGCGGTCAGCAAAACCTTGTGCTGACCAGTGGCCACTCGCCACCGACCACTTCCTTCAGAGTCCATCCCGAGCAAAGACGCCGGCGTGGGCGCCCTCCCCCACATGATTCTTCGTGTGAAGTGATTTCTCTACTGGCTCGCGTTTGACCCTTACGACTTGGTCATTTACCTTTGGGGGTGCCGTTTCCCGCTTCGCGTTGCGAGGGTCGCGGCGCGGAGTTTTGCCCCTTCATGGACAAGAAGAGAATTCTGGCAACTGCCGTGGTGTTTCTCATCCTGGTCGCACTTTTTTATTTGCAGTACCGTCACTGGCGGAGTTTTGACTGGAGCACATTCTGGAGCCAGACCCACCGCATCAGGAAGCGGTACGTATTACAAGGGATCGCCTACATTTACCTCGGATACTGGATGCGGGCGTGGCGCTGGAAGATTTTCTTGAAGCCGGTCCGCCCCAAGGTTACGGTGGGAGAGATGGTCTCGCCAACCCTGGTCGGCTTCACGGGACTGGCATTGCTGGGCAGGGCCGGGGAATTCATTCGTCCTTACCTGATCGCGCGGCGCACAGACTTGCCGGTCTCGTCGCAAGTTGCGGTGTGGGGAGTGGAGCGCATCTTTGATCTTGGAGCGTTCACGGTCCTGATGATGCTGGCGATTTTTCTGCCCAGCGCACTGCCCTCGATTCCGCATCCGGAATATTACTTGCGGTTTCGAGAGGCTGGATTCTTTTTAACTGCGCTGGTAGCGGGAACCACGATCGCGGCGATCGTCATTCGGAAATATGGCGAGCAAGCGGCGGTCTGGGTGGAGCGCCGATTCGCGCATCTGGCTTCCAATCTGGGGCACAGGTTGGGAGAGCGGGTACGGGAATTCGGCATGGGATTGAACACGATTCACGGACCACTTTCGCTATTGTCGTTGACTCTGGTTTCGGTGGGAATGTGGTATGTGATCGCGCTCGCCTACAAAGAGGTGACCCATTCTTATGGCGCGGCTTCGCTGGACATTCCGGTGTCGCAGCTTCTGATTCTGATGTTTGCCAGCATGCTGGGATCAATGCTGCAACTGCCCGCGGTGGGCGGAGGAGCGCAGATGGCGACGATTGCGACGCTGTCGAATGTGTTCGATGCGCCTCCGGAACTGGCGGCTAGTTGCGGAATCCTGCTGTGGCTGGTAACGTTCGCGGCGGTGGTGCCGGTCGGACTGCTGCTGGCGCATCATGAAAGATTGTCGCTGCGGAAGTTGTCCGTGGAAAGCCACCAGCGAGAGCCGTGACCGGATCTCGCGCCTCCGACTAAAGCGGCACCCTTTTCAAAGCGATTTATGACATTGGGAATATCTTCCTAATCACTGCGGGCTTGCGACAGTGTGAAAAAGTCTGCATCTTGACAAGCGTGAAATAGCGGCACACAATGCTCCCGCGAAAAGAGAGGCAACTAGAGATGCCTCTTCTATGTCGCCCCCCCCGACATTCGCCCAATCAACCAATAAGCAAAAAGTAAAACGTGGATTGATCCTTGCTGCTCGCTGCTCGCAGCACAAGGATTGCAGGAAGCAGTTCGGCCCCGCATCAGAACTCAGTCTTTTCGGCCCCAGGGAAATCCCAAAGAGTAGTTCGGAACAGGAGAATCAACCTGCGAAATGTCCTCACGATGGAGGAGAAGTTCCACGCTGCGCACAATGCGGGCGGCGGACCAGGTTGCGCGCCAAACCGACTAAGGAGGAAATCTATGCAGTTTCAGCGTCTTTCGCGAGCAGGGCTAATGTGCAGCCTGCTGACCACGCTATTGTTCACAACCGTTGCCGCCACTCGCACCAGCGGCGGACGCGAGTTTTCGGGATATTTCGATATCAGCGGAGTGCACGAGCAGGGGGAACTGGTGCAAGTGACGCTTCACCTTCAGCTATTCAATCATAGCGACGCGGACGCCAAGAGCGTGATTGTGACGCTCATCGACTCGTCGCCGGCGATGACATTTCGCGGCAATTTCCAGCCGGTAAAGGTGTGGAAGAGCCACCAGTTCATCCAGATGAGCCAGGAGTTCACGGTGACGAAGCGGGAATTCCAGGAATGGATGGCGCCGCCGGCGCAGCCAAACCTTGTGATCCTGTTCCAGGACGGAAAAGGAACGACGTGGCAGAGGGGAGCGCAAATCAGCCGCCGCCCATTCGTCCGCGCACAGAACTAACGGCATCGCCCGCAATGGCGGCGAGCTGAACCGGGAACGAAGACTGAATCGAGGAGAGAAAACACATGCGTCGCTTCACGATATTTTCTGCTGTGCTGCTGGCCGCCGTACTGGTGAGTATGCCCGCGTGGCCGCAGGATGTGATCACTACGGCCATCGGCGGCGGGCCCAACGGCATTCCCGCGCTGGACGCGAACCTTTACAACCCCTACGGAGTTGCAGTGGATAGCTCGGGCAATTTCTATGTTGCCGCATTCAACCAGAATCGTGTTTTCAAGGTGAGTACGACCGGTACCATCACGGTAGTCGCGGGCAGCGGAGCCCAAGGTTACTACGGGGACGGAGTGACGGGAGGAGCGGGGAATGCTTCGCTCTACCATCCTTACGCGGTTGCGGTGGACAGTTCGGGCAATGTCTACATCGCCGATCAATACAACTGCGTGGTGCGCGAAGTAACGGCCAGCACCAACACGATTACGACGGTAGCCGGAACGGCGGGCGCGTGCGGGTATACGGGCGATGGCGGCAAAGGAACAGCGGCGGAGGTGAATTATCCGTCGGGCGTCGCCCTGGATAGCAGCGGCAACCTGTTCATCGGCGACACGAACAATTGCGTCGTGCGCAAGGTCATCATCTCGACGAACATCATCAGCACGTACGCGGGAAACCACACGTGTGGTTACTCGGGGGACGGCGGGGGGGCTACGAGCGCAGAGTTGAACTCACCCGCAGGCGCGGCAGCGGACAGCAGCGGCAACCTGTTCATCGCCGACGCTTCGAACTGCGTGATACGAGAAGTGACGAAATCGACGGGAAAGATCAGCACGGTGGCCGGCAACCACACCTGCGGCTTCTCGGGAGATGGCGGGCTGGCCACGAGCGCGGAGATCTACACCGCGTACGCCGTCGCGGTGAGCGGCACGACGGTAACGTTCGCAGATTATAACAACCAGCGCATCCGGCAATTCACCGTGGGGGGAACTATGAACACGGTGGCCGGCAACGGCACAGCGTGCCAGGGCACGTGCGGAGAAGGAGGATCGGCCATCAGCGCGGAACTTTATGATCCGGTTGGGGTGGCCATAACAACGGGAGGAACGATCTACATCGGGGACAATTACAACTACGCCGTCGACAGTTTCACCGTGGGAGGGAACCTGAACCGCGTAGCCGGAAACCATTCCTACAACGTGGAAACACTGTTCTCGGGCGCGCCCGCAAACGGAGTAGTGCTGAATTATCCATACGGCATCTATGACGATTCCAGCGGGAACGTCTACATTGCCGACAGTCACAACTTTATGGTGCGGGAAGACGTGAAGTCCACCGGGCTGGTGAACTTCTTCGCGGGAGACGGGACGTACGGCTACAGCGGAGACGGATCGGCGGCGACCAGCGCGGAACTTACGTATGACTACGGGGTGGCCAAGGACAGCAGCGGCAACGTTTATATTGCCGACACCGACAATTGTCTGATCCGCAAAGTCAATACCGCGGGAACGATCAGCACATTTGCAGGACTGCTGGTGAGCGGGAGCCCGCGTTGCGGATACTCGGGAGATGGTGGAGCGGCCACCAGCGCCGAACTCTATTATCCGTATGGAGTAGCCGTAGACAGCAAGAATAACGTCTACATCGCCGATTACAGCAATGACGTAGTCAGGGAAGTTTCGACGACCGGAACTATTACGACGATCGCCGGAATCGGCCAAGTCGCGGGTTATTCGGGCGATGGCGGACCGGCGACCAACGGGTTACTGTATGGGCCGACGGCGCTGGCAGTGGACCCGGCGGGCAATGTGTTCATTGCCGATTACAACAACTGCCGCGTACGCGAAATCAGCGCGGCGACCAGCATCATCACAACCGTGGCCGGTAACGGAAATTGCGGCTTCACCGGCGATGGCCTGGCGATCGACAACGGAGTAGGTTATCCCCAGGGAGTTGCGGTGGACGCAAACGATAACCTGTTCATCGGCGATAACAATGAACGCGTTCGTTGGGTGAACCCCCAAGGATTCATGACCACGGTCGCAGGCAATGGGCAGGCTGGATACAACGGAGATGGCGGGTCGGCGACGGCAGCCGAATTGTACACGCCGGCCGGAGTGGCGCTCGATTCCGCGGGCGATATTCTGGTTTCCGACTACAACAACTTCCGCGTCCGCAGCATCACGGCGTTTGCGGCGGTGAGCACCAGCGCGGGGAGCATGGCTTTCGGGCTGACGTCGGTCGGGAGCACGAGTTCTCCGCAAACGTTGATCGTGAGCGCGTATGGGCCCGTCACGATCAGCAACATCTCCGCCAGCACCAACTACAGCGAGGCGGATGATTGCCCGGCGGCGATGGCGAACGGCACAACTTGCACCATGTACGTGTATTTTGCGCCGACGGCATCGGGCACTTTAAACGGCAGCATCAGCATCAACTCGAACGGGTTCTTCAACCAGGTGAACACAGTGAACCTGAGCGGGCTGGGAAGCGCGATCCAGCTGACAGGATCTCCATTGGCGTTCGGCAACCAACTGGTGAAGACGACGAGTGCGGCCAAGTCAGTCACGGTCAAGAATACCGGTACCAGCGCGATTACCATGAAGGGGATCACGCTGACCGATACCACCGATTACACCATCTCGACCAATACTTGCCCGGCATCAGGCAGCACCTTGGCGGGAGGGGCGAGTTGCACGATCAGTGTGACGTTCAATCCGACCACGACGGGAGCGAAACGAGGCTCGGTGGTGATCAATGATACCGATCCTTCGACGCCGCAATTGATTGGACTGAGCGGAACCGGAACCAGCAACGTATCGCTGAGCCCGAGTTCGATCACGTTCGCCACAACAGCGGTGGGTTTGACCAGCGCGGCCACCAAGGTCACCCTCACCAACAACACCGGGGTATCAATCACGTTGGGCACGCCGGCGATCACCATCACGGGACCATTCCTCAGCGCCGCCACGACGACGTGCACGAGTGGGCTGGTCATCGCAAATACGGGGACGTGCGTGATCAATGCGGAGTTCAAGCCCACGAAGGTTGGCTTCGCTTCGGGTGCGATCAGCGTGAATGACAGCGACGTTACCAGCCCGCAGACGATCGCGGTGTCGGGCTACGGCACTGGCATTAAGTTCACGCCGACGTCGGTCAACTTCGGCACCGTAACCCGGGGAACCCAAGTTTCGTCGACGGTGACCATCACGAACGTGGGGACCACGAGCGTGTTCTTCACCGGAGCTGAACTCTCGGGAAAAAACAGCGCCGACTTCAGCGACAACTACGGGGACGGCGCGCCTTGCAGCAACAATGCGAACAATCCATTGAAGCCGGGGGCCACCTGCAACATCACGGTGTATTTCGACCCCAGCATTGTTGGGACCGAGAACGCCAGCTATAAGGTGTTCGACAACAGCGTGGGCAGCCCGCAGTCGCTGTCGTTGACGGGCAAAGGACAGTAGCGGAGGTGCAGGAGTGCATTCGAGCCGCCGGGCGTTCCCCGGCGGCTTTTTTGATCTCGGCCGCGACCTTTTTTGAGCGATGGAGGCCCCGGGCGGAGTCGAACCGCCGACCAACGGTTTAGGAAACCGCTGCTCTATCCAACTGAGCTACGGGGCCGGGTTGCCGGAAGTGAGGCAGACTCATTATCTCACGGGAGAATTGAGTCATTGAGCGATTGAGAATGGATGATCAGGAGGATTGCGAGCGAGGTAGAACGGGCGGCACGCGGCGCGGCTGAAGTTGCGCGCTCTTCCCCAAACTGATTCATGAGGTACCGCTAGCGCGCGGCGAACAGTTCGCCGAGGACGTATCCGGAGAGGAAGGCCAGGGAGCAGGCAATGATAGATGCGGTCAGGAAATATTTGCGCACGTTGTGTTCGAGGCTGAGTTGCTGTTTGGCCTGATCGACCTTGGAGATCAATTCCAGGGCGGTGTGGTGAATGCGAGCGCGCTGCTCGGCAGCGTGCTTTTCGAGGACTTCGGGGGAGGGATGAGCGCTCATAGGGCGTTCCTCGTTTCTCTTTGCAGCCAGACCTTGTCGTCTTTGAGGACGGTAATCGTCTTTTGCGGGACCATAGGCTCGCGGGTGACGCGCTGCTTGGCCAGGAAAAGGGCGAGGGCTCCAATCATGGACCAGAAGATGCCCACGATGAGCAAGGCAAAGAACCATTTATACGAGTTGTCGCCGAAGGCCACAGCGATGAGCGAGACCAGAGCCAGCGAGAACAGAAGAAATGCGGTGCCGAGAAAGGCAGCTCCGATGAGTACGCCGGGGATGGCTGCCTTGACCGCCGATATTTTTTCCTGCACCTCGCGCCGGAACAGTTCGATGCGAGTGTGGGCGAACTCCTGAAGCTCGTCTTTCATGTCGCCGAGAATGGCGGCCAGGCTGCGGCCGTTGTGGATGTCGGAATTCATGACCGGCGAGACCTCCAGACGCGCGCTCCGATGCCCAGGGCGAAAGCGGTCCCCGCCATCGCGCCGAGTAGCGATAGGGGATGTTCGTCTTTCAGGCGGCTGGCCCGGTTCTTGAGTTCGTGGACGCGGGATTTCCCCGAGGAACTGGAACGCGTGAACATGCAGCCAATCTGCGATCCCGTCCTGCCGAGCCAATGGGCGACGGTCGTGAAGGGATTCGACGAATACGATCCGGTGGTGAGCAAGCGGTCGGGTTCGGCGGCTTCAGGATTGGAAATCGGAATTGGGCCCGTACTCATGAATGCAGCTTTCCGGGGCAGGAAAAAGCGGCTTCGGGCAGACGCGGGTCTTCTCCGCTCCCGGCAGCGCTTCTCCCGTCCTGACTGAGACTAGGATGCGGGGCGGTTGGGCCATGTTGTCGCCTATGTTTGCCGCAGGGCTTCAGGAGCGTCACGCATATCCGTATGGGATGAATGAACGCTAGAAAGGGACTTTCATCCCTGTGGGTGGGCCTCAGGCCTATGCCTAATGAAATGGGGCGGAAAACGCTAGTTACAGGACATGGCTCGATGGTAACCACACTGCCGTTACGCTGATTTCAGTGCAGATCAGGTGCAGTATGCTCACAGCAAGTTAAACAGTACGGAAGCACGAAGCCCCCAAGAGCAGGGGTTGAGTACACATGAAAAAGGTTCACCGTATTTTCGTTCTTCTTCTGCTTCCCTTAGCATGCGCCTATGGGCAGATGACTATCCTCAGTACTGCGGCGGCAGACCCCGAGGTGAGGCCAGAGCAGCGAACCGCGACCATCATGCATTACGAGAAGATGCGCCTCACCGCCCGGAGCACCATTCGTGTGTTGGCGCTGGCTCTGCAAAACACAGATGGCCCTCCAAGAGCGAGATTGAACGACGCCATCAATAACGAGCAAGACATCGTGGACTCGGCGAACTGGTGCATTCAGGCATTGCGTGACAAAACAAGGGCAGCGTTGACATGTGCGTTCCCACCCCGCCTGGGCGATGAAACAACCTCACAAAGCATCTGTCAGGGCGCTGCAAATGCCCCTTCACGCTTCCATTGTTCAGGGCACACCGCATCGGCGAAACCTACCGAACCTTCTGATACATGGCCCCAGTGATCTAACCAGATGGAATGAGAAGGCCAGTCTCCGACAGCCATTGCAGTGATCCTGCATAGTACGGGTTCCGACTCACTTGTCGATAACAGGCCGGTGCACAAGTTTCGGCCGTCTGTTCGCCCCCAGCAATTTGGGATAATGCCGCGGCGGCGAAGACCTTGACCTGTCAGCGCTGGTCAGGGCTTGTGGGTTAATTCGTCGAGCGCGAGATTCAACTCCAGCACGTTCACGCGGGGTTCGCCCAGCAGGCCGAGATCGCGCTGATCGGTGTGCTTCTGAATCAGTTCGCGGAGGAGCGACTCCGGGAGGCCGCGCTCGCGGGAGATGCGCGGAACCTGAAATTCGGCGGCCGCGGGCGAGATTTCCGGATCGAGTCCGGACGCGGAGGTGGTGACCAGATCGACTGGAATCGGCTCCGCGGGATTTTCCTGGTGCAGAGTGGCAGCGTCGGCGCGGACGCGATCAATCAGCTTCTGGTTGGTCGAAGCATAGTTGGTGCCGCCGGAGTTTGCTGCGTCGTAACCATTTCCAGCATTGGAAGGCCGGGGATGAAAGTACTTCGCCGAGGTGAAGGGCTGCCCGATGATGCGTGATCCGATGGCCTCGCCATTGCGCGTAATGATCTGGCCATTCGCCTTGTCTCGAAAGAAAATCTGCGCCAGGCCGGTAATCACCAGCGGATAGATGATACCCAGCAGGATCGTGGTGGCGATGGTCATCAGGAATGCGGTCAGGAGATTTTTTTTCATGGGAGTCCTCAGGCCAGTCCTACGGCGGTGATCAGCAGGTCAATGAGCTTGATGCCGGCGAAGGGAGCGATCAGGCCTCCGACACCATAGATAACAAGGTTGCGGCGGAGAAGGGCCTCGGCATTCATCGCCCGGTACTTCACGCCCCGGAGCGCCAGGGGGATCAGCGCAATGATAATCAGGGCGTTGAAGATGACGGCGGAAAGCACGGCGGATTGCGGCGTCTTCAGGTGCATGATGTTCAGCGCATTCAGCACCGGGAAGGTGGCGGCGAACATGGCCGGGATGATGGCGAAATACTTGGCCACATCGTTGGCGATGGAAAATGTGGTGAGCGCGCCGCGGGTCATGAGCAACTGCTTGCCGATTTCGACGACCTCGATGAGCTTGGTGGGATTGGAGTCGAGATCGACCATGTTGCCGGCTTCCTTGGCGGCTTGGGTGCCGGTGTTCATAGCGACACCGACATCGGCTTGCGCAAGGGCGGGGGCATCGTTGGTGCCATCGCCGGTCATGGCGACGAGTTTGCCGCCGGCCTGCTCGCTGCGGATGAGTTTCAGCTTGTCTTCGGGAGTGGCCTGGGCGAGAAAGTCGTCAACTCCGGCTTCGCGAGCGATGGCGGCGGCGGTGAGCGGATTGTCGCCGGTGATCATGACGGTGCGGATGCCCATGGCACGAAGCTGGGCAAAGCGGTCGCGGATTCCGCCCTTGACCACGTCTTTGAGATGGATGACGCCCATGGGACGGCGATTTTCAGCGACCACCAGCGGTGTGCCCCCGGAAGAGGCAATGCGCTCGACGATGGCGCGGACCTCCGGAGCCATGGCTGCATTCCCGTTCTGCTCGATGTAGCGGGCGACGGAATCGGCGGCGCCTTTGCGGATTTCGCGGCCGTCGAGATTCACCCCGGACATACGGGTCTGAGCGGTAAAAGGGATGAACTCGGCTTCGTGATCGGCGAAGTCGCGGCCGCGCAGGCGGTACCGCTCCTTGGCGAGCACGACGATGGATCGGCCTTCGGGAGTTTCATCGGCCAGAGAAGAAAGCTGGGCGGCGTCCGCCATTTCGGCCTCGGAAACGCCGGGGGCGGGCAGGAACTCGGTGGCCTGGCGGTTGCCGAAGGTGATCGTGCCGGTTTTGTCGAGCAGCAGCGTGTTCACGTCACCGGCGGCTTCGACGGCGCGTCCGGACATCGCGAGCACGTTGTGCTGCACAAGGCGATCCATGCCGGCGATGCCGATAGCAGAGAGCAGGCCGCCAATCGTGGTGGGAATGAGACAGACCAGCAGCGATACCAGAACGAAGACGGTTTGCGGCGATCCGGAGTAGATGGCGAAGGGCTGGAGCGTGACCACCGCGAGCAGGAAGATGATGGTGAGGCCGGCGAGAAGAATGTTCAGCGCAATTTCGTTTGGCGTCTTCTGGCGCGCGGCGCCTTCGACCAGGGCGATCATGCGATCGAGAAAGGTTTCGCCGGGGTTCGAAGTGATCTTCACTTTGATCTGGTCGCTGAGAACGCGCGTGCCTCCGGTGACCGCGGAACGATCCCCGCCGGCCTCGCGAATGACTGGCGCGGATTCTCCGGTGATGGCCGACTCATCGACGGAGGCGACCCCCTCCACAATTTCGCCGTCGCCCGGGATAAGTTCTCCGGCGGAGACCGAGACCATATCGCCGGCGCGCAGCTTGGCGCTGGCGACCTGCTCGAGCTTGCCCGACGAGGTGATGCGATTGGCCATGGTCTCGGATCGCGCCTTGCGCAGCGTCTCGGCCTGGGCCTTCCCGCGGCCTTCGGCCATCGCCTCGGCGAAGTTGGCGAACAGAACTGTGAACCACAGCCAGAGGGTGATCTGCAGGTTGAAGCGAAACGCTGCGTGGGGATGAAGGATCAGCAGGATGGTGGTGATCACGCTGCCGATCTCGACCACGAACATGACAGGATTGCCCATCATATTGCGCGGGTTGAGCTTGAGGAGCGAACTCCAGGCTGCGGTGCGAACCAGTTTCAGGTCCCAAATCGATTTGTGATGGCTTGCCATAGTCTTCCTAGAAAGTCTTGCCTGCGTACAAGAGCAGATGTTCAAGAATTGGTCCCAAGCTGAGGGCCGGGAAAAAGGTCAGCGCGCCCAGGATCAGGATGACGCTGATCAGCAGAAACGTGAACAGGGGCGTGGTCACGGGAAAAGTTCCCAGCGAGGGCGGAACGTATTTCTTCTGCGCGAGATTCCCGGCAATCGCCAGCATGGGGATGATCATGAGGAAACGGCCGATGAGCATGGTCAGGCCGAGGCTCGCGTCATACCAGACATTGGTGGCGATCAACCCGCCGAACGCGGAGCCATTGTTTCCGGCTGCCGAAGTAAATCCGTAAAGGATTTCGCTCAAACCGTGGGGGCCGGGATTGAAGATGCCGGCGGTGCCGAAACTCTTGACCACCGAGATTCCGGTCAAGGAAAGAATCACGAGCGGAAAGACGAGGGAAACCAGCATGGCCATCTTTACGTCGTAGGCTTCGATTTTTTTCCCGAGATACTCCGGGGTGCGGCCGACCATCAGGCCGGCAATGAAAACGGCGAGCACAATGTAGATCAGGATGCCGTACATGCCGGCGCCTACGCCGCCGAAGATGACCTCGCTCAGCATGATGTTGACCAGCGGGACCATGCCGCCGAGCGGGGTGAAGGAATCGTGCCACCCGTTGATGGCGCCGCAACTGGCGTCGGTAGTGACGGTGGCAAACAGCGCCGTGTTAGCGATGCCGAAGCGAGTCTCTTTGCCCTCCATGTTGCCGCCGGACTGGGTCGCGCTGGCGCGTTGCGCAACCGTCGCGGGATAGAGTGGATTCCCTTGCGCCTCGGCCCAATAGGCGACGGTCACCCCCACCAGAAACAGGATCGCCATGGCCGACCAGACAGCCCAGCCGTGGGCTCGGGATCCGGTCATTCGGCCCAGAGTATAAGTCAAGCCGGCGGAGACGGCGAAGATGCTGAACAGTTCGATGAGATTCGACAAGGGTGTGGGATTTTCGAAGGGATGAGAACTATTGGCATTGAAGAATCCGCCGCCATTAGTGCCCCATTCCTTGATGATCTCCTGCGAAGCGACTGGACCTTGAGCGATAGTCTGCGTAGTCACGGGGTCCATCACCGGCTTTCCGGCGGCATCCACGACCGGCTTGCCATCGGGCCCAACGCGCTGCACCTGTTGGGGCTCAACCAGGTTGACCGTGTCATAGGGCCGAAGATTCTGCACCACGCCTTGGGAGACGAGCAAAAGCGCCCCCACAATGCAAAACGGGACGAGTACCCAGAGGCTGGCGCGCACCATATCGACCCAGAAGTTGCCGATGGTTTGCATCTGGCGGCGGGCGATACCGCGGATGAATGCGATTGCCAGAGTGATGCCGACTGCGGCGGAAACGAAATTGTGATAGGCAAGGCCGGCCATTTGAGTGAAATAACTCATGGTGGTCTCGCCGGAATATACCTGCCAGTTGGTATTGGTGGTAAACGACGCGGCCGTGTTGAAGGCCAGATGCTCGGGGAGGACGCCGGCGAAATGCTGCGGATTGAAGGGCAGAACCCGCTGCACGCGCTGTATCAGGTAGAGCACCAGCATGGATACGGCGCTGAACAGCAGCATGGAGATTGCGTACTCGGTCCAGCGCATCTCGTGTGCTTCGTCAACCCGGGTAACGCGATAGAGCAGACGCTCGATCGGGCGCAACACGGGATCTAGAAACGTACGCTCGCGGGAAAACACGTGGGTCATAAAGACGCCCATCGGCTTGGTGACGGCGAAGATCAGCGCGAGGAATACGAAAATCTGTAACCATCCATTGATAGTCATTTCAAAATTTCTCCGGACGCAACAGCGCGTAGAACAGGTAAATAGTGGTCAGTGCGCTGATGATCAGCATGATGA
>DASYYT010000108.1:0-8642 GCA_035949755.1 Candidatus Sulfotelmatobacter sp. | reverse complement strand
AGAATTCCCCGCTGCTCGTCGCAGGCCACCAGGCACTCGACGGTTTTACTGGGATCTTCTTTGGCGCCGTGAACTACGGCGTTGGCCAGAGCTTCCTGGAGCGATAGTTCGATCGCATCTTCTTTGCCGTTCACGCACTTCATTTCGCGCACGGCTTTCATCACCTGCTGCACCACTGGATCCACGGATTTGCGCTCGGCCGCCAGCGTGACGCGCACGCGCAGCTTCAGCTTCTCTGGATCGAAATCGCACTCCGGCAGGTGCTCTTCGGGAGAATCCCCAGCTTCCATGGTCCGCTCGTTCGTTCCGCCCCTTTCCCGATTCTATTGGCAAACACCCGGACTGGGCAACGTGGGGCTTCTTTGAAGCTTCGATACCATATCACAACATCAGTCATCGGTGTGGACTCGATCTACAGAAGAACCGCTTGCGTGTCTCTCCACCGCCCCTTGTTCCAACATCCGGTGCTCCAACTGCCGGCGCCAATCCAGTTCGTCCACAAACCTGCGCGAATCGCGCCATCCCGGCTCCGCCTTCACGTAAAGTTCCAGAAAAACTTTAGTCCCCAGCATGCGCTCGATCTGGATCCGCGCCCCGGTGCCGATCTTCTTGAGCATCTGTCCGCCCTTGCCGACCAGGATTCCCTTCTGCCCCTGGCGCTCGCAATAGATCGTGGCCGCAATGCGGGTGAGCCGCCCGCCTTCTTCGAAGCTGTCCACAACCACCGTAGTCGCGTAAGGAATTTCTTCGCTGGTGTTGAGCAATACCTGCTCGCGGATGATCTCGGCCGCCATGAAGCGGGCCGGCTGATCCGTAACCTGATCCTCGGGAAAATATCCCGGACCCGCCGGCAACGTCGAAAGCACGCGTTCCAGCAGCACATCCAGACCCTTGCGCTTCAACGCCGAAATCGGAATCACCTCTGCGAACTGGTAGAGCTTGCGATACTCCTCGATCAGCGGCAGCAGTTTCGATTTTTCACGGACCAGGTCAACTTTGTTAAGGATCAGAAATGCCTTCGTCCCCGAACGCCGCAGCAGATCCAGCGCGAACTGGTCGCGCGGATCGAGCTTGCGGGAGACATCCATGATCACCAGCACCAGGTCGCTGCCTTCCATGGCCTCGCGCACTTCGACCATCATTTTCCGGCCCAGCGAACTGTCGGGCTTGTGCACGCCGGGCGTATCGATGAGCACGATCTGCCCGCCGCCCTTCCCTTTTTGTTTCCGAACGTGAACCACGCCCTGAATTCGGTTGCGCGTGGTTTGCGGCTTGGGAGAAATAATCGCCAGTTTTTCGCCCACCAGCGCATTCAGCAAGGTGGACTTGCCCGCATTCGGACGCCCCAGGATGCAAACGAAACCGGATCGAAATGGGGAGCTGTGAGCCATGAGCTATGAGCTTACTAGAATTTCTTGCGATCCGTTTCGTGCAGGCCGCCTGCCCTGTCGAGCCGCACTTCAGGCTTCGGGGGGTCATAGCGCATGGCTCATAGCTCGCAGCTCAAATCAGTTTCAACTGCCGCGGCTGCACCGCCGTGACGCGCACGCGTTCCACCTTGCGGTCGGTAGAATCCAGAACTTCGAAGCGCAGTCCGTCATCCTCAAGGATCTCGCCCTTCCGCGGAATCCTGCCGGCAAGCTCGCTCACCAGCCCTGCGATGGTGGCGGATTCTTTTCCTTCTGGCCGAGTGCCAAACAGCTCGTTCAGGCGATCCACGTCCATCCCGCCCGATACAATGAACGAGCGCTCGCCATCGCGCACGACCTCAGGTTTGTCGCGCTCGTCGCGGATCTCGCCCACGATTTCTTCCACCAGATCTTCGATCGTGACCAGGCCTGCGACTCCTCCGTATTCGTCCACCACTATCGCCATGCGGATGTTCTGCTTCTGCATCTCGCGCAGCAAATCACTACCCAGCTTGCTCTCGGGAACGAAGTGAACGTCTCGCCGCATGATCGTGTCAAGAGTGCGCACGTGGGCTTCGCTGTCGGGCACCTGGAGCACATCCTGGGCGTAAACGATCCCCTTGATGTTGTGAATGCTGCCTTCGTACACGGGCACGCGCGAATAATGCCGGGTGCGCAGCATTTCGATGAAGCGCTCCACCGTGGTATTGGCAGGCACGGCAAACATGGCGGGACGCGGCTTCATCGCTTCCCGCACCGTCTTGCCGCTGAATTCCACGACCGACTGGATCAGGTCGCGATCTCCCTCCTGGATTATGCCTTCTTCCTGCCCCGCCTCGATGAGGGCATCCACCGCTTCCGCCGAAGTCTCCGGTTCCTCCCGCGTATTCTGCTTGGTCAGCGCGGCTACAGATTGCAGGAATCCAAGCACGAGCGTGACCGGCCGCACCAGGTAAATCAGAATCTTCATGAATGGCGTCCAGCGTGTGAGCCACTCGCCCCGCGTCCGCGAAAAGAAGACAAAAGGCAAGAACCGGTTGCACAGGATTACGATCAGCACCAGCACGATCGTCGCCTGCAAGATCTCGTAGATGTTCCAGTAGGGATCCGCAAATACCAGGTACGCGATCAGAAACGTGATCGCCGCCAGCGTCAATTGCGTCAGTACAGCCATGGCCAGCGACGCCCGGCCGCGGCTCAGGCCGAGTTTGGGCTCGATCTTTTGCTCAAAAACGTCGATATTGTCCTGAAATTCGCGGGAGAGAAATTTGCCCGCCTCCTGGTAGACCCGATCCACATACGAGACCAGGGTCAGCAGGCACATCAAGACAAACACCGCAAACATTATGCCCAGATTCATGCCGTCCTCTTACTGGCTTTGCGGACGCGCGGAGACCTTTCTCTTGCGGCAGAACCGCTACGTTCGATCAACGTCGTGGGCAGCCTGAGCAGCTTTCGTAAATGCGCTTCCTTCTGCGCCATCTCACCATTATCGCGCTCGTGGTCGAACCCCGCCAGATGCAGAATCCCATGTAAGGCCAGAACCTTGATTTCCAGCGCCGCGGAGTGCCCCAGCCGCGCTGCATTCCGGCGCGCGATATCGGCCGAAATCGCGATTTCGCCGGCCAGTCCCGCCGGTTTGCCGGTTTTGTAAGATTTCGATTCAGAAGGAAACGAGAGAACATCGGTGGGCTTGTTCTTCTCGCGGAAACGAAGATTTAGCAAACGCATGGCCGCGCTACCGGTGACCAGCACGTTGACCCTTCCCCGCAACCCGGTTGCCCGGCACGCCCCCAATACAAATCGGTTCAGCGCATTCTCGCTCAGCCCCGCGACTTTCTTGTCGAAGATCACCACGCTTCGGACCTCTTACCCGCCGCGCCCATTCCCGAAAAAATCGTGCCCGGGAACAAAACAGGAGGGCCGCAGCCCTCCCGCTTTCATTGCTGAAGAATTAACCCTTAATCTCCGGTGGAGCAGCTCTTTCCGCCGCGGCTGCCGCCGGCTTCTCAGTCCCGCCGGGCCCATCTTCCGTCTTTGGCTCGGCCAGCAATAACATTTGCTCTTCCGCGATTCTCGCCTTGTGCTCATCGTAGGCCCGGACGATCCTCTGCACCAGATGATGCCGCACCACGTCACCCTCGTCGAAGTGTACGAACGCGAGTCCTTCCACGTTCTTCAGGACATCCACAGCTTCCAGCAAGCCGCTGCGGCGGGCGTTGGGCAGGTCGATTTGCGTCACGTCTCCGGTGATGACCGCCTTCGAGTTGAATCCCAGCCGGGTCACGAACATCTTCATCTGTTCGGAGGTTGTGTTCTGCGCCTCGTCGAGAATCACGAACGAATCGTTCAGCGTCCGTCCCCGCATGAAGGCGATCGGCGCAATCTCAATCACATTCTTTTCCAGGTAGCGGTCCACTTTCTCTGGATCGAGCATGTCATACAACGCGTCATACAAAGGCCGCAAATACGGGTCAATCTTGTCCTGCAGCGTTCCCGGCAAAAATCCCAGCCTCTCGCCCGCCTCCACCGCAGGCCGGGCCAGGATGATTCGGTTCACCCGCTTGGCCAGCAAGGCCGAGATCGCCATCGCCACTGCCAGATAAGTCTTCCCCGTGCCGGCCGGGCCGATGCCGAACACCATGTCGTGCTTCTCAATCGCTTCCAGATAGCGGCGCTGGTTGCTGCTCTTGGGCTGGACCGTTCTCCGTCCGAACGAGCGTTGCCGCCCCGCGTCGGCCAGGCCGCGCAGCGTGGAAGTCGGATCGGAAGTCAGCACACGCATCATGCTGTTCAGGTCTCCGTTATTGAAGGTGTAGCCGGAGCGCTGCAGGCTTTCGTAGTCGGTAAAGACCTGCTCCGCCCGCGCCACATCCCGCGGCGCGCCTTCCAGTTCAATCGCGTTCGACCGCAGGTTGATGGTGATGTTGAGTCCGTCTTCCAGCAGGCGCACATTCTCGTCCCGCGTGCCAAATAGCGTCTCGATGTTGGGACTGATCCCGATGCTCTTTTTCATGCGTGTAGGTTCAAAAGGGTGTGGCCTTCCGTTGCCGATGGCGGGGGTTGCGTCCGGTGGTCCTTCCGGCGGGAGATACACCGACTGCTGTTCCATTTCTCATGCGAAACAAGATTCTGCTTGGAGACGGGATTGATCCGAATGCGGGTGCCCAGGGGGCAAGTCACTACCATTAGAAGACAGCCTACCCCGGCGGAGAGGGCACGTCAATAAGAGGAAATCCTCAGGCTTTCGCCGTATCCGTTTCGGGAGCGGAGGCCGGCACCGCCCGCGTTCTGGCCCATTCGCGAAGGGCCGTAATCTCCTCGGCGCGGGTGGTGGAAAGCGGAACCGTCTGGGTCAACGCCGCCATCAACAATGGCGTGCTCAGCTGTTTCTTTTCCGCATACGCCGCGTACAAGGCCCCCTGCACGGCGGCGTCGATTTCCGCTCCGGAATATCCCTTCGCGGCGGCCGCCACTCCCTCCAGATCAAACTCCGTCGGATTCCGTTTGTGTTTTGCCAGTTGGATCGAGAAAATCTGCTTTCGCTCGGCCTGATTCGGAAGATCCACAAAAAATAATTCGTCGAAGCGCCCTTTGCGGATCAACTCCGGCGGCAGCACCGTCACGTTGTTGCAAGTTGCCGCGACAAATACGGGGGCTTTCCGGTCCTGCATCCAGGACAAGAAGGACGCCAGCAGCCGCGAGGAAACTCCGGCATCCGCTGACGCCGAATCCGGACCGCTGCCGGCAAATATTTTCTCCAACTCATCAATCCACAACACGCACGGAGCCAGCCCCTCCGCGACCTGAAAGACTTTTCGAATCCGCTTCTCCGTTTCTCCGATGTATTTGTCATACACCGCCGAGCTATCGAACTTCACTAGCGGCAGCTTCCATTCTCCGGCGACAGACCGCGCGCACAGCGACTTGCCGCATCCCTGGACGCCCAGGATGATCATCCCCTTGGGCGCTTCCAGCCCGAACGCGCGCGCCGAGTCTTCCCACGCGCCTTTGCGCTGCCCCAGCCAATGCTTCAGATTCTCCAAACCTCCCACAGCACTCATGTCGTCGGAGGCTTCAATAAACTCGAGCATCCCCGAATGCCGCAGCAATTGCTTTTTGGCCTCGAGAACATCCGTGACGGTTTCCGGGCACAGCGCATAGCGCGTCACCAAAGCCTGCGAGATGGCCCGCTCCGCTTCTTCTTCAGTAAGCCCTCGCAGGTTGGCCGCCATCGCATCGACGCCGGCAGCATCCAGCTGGAGCTTGAGCGTGTACGTCTTCGAAAGCCGCGTGAAAGTGTCGTGCACGATCTCATGGAGCCGATCGCGATCGGGCAGCGGCAGATCGAAATATTCCACCAGCGTCGACAACTCCGCCGGCACCGAGAGTTCCGGGGCAGTGATCACAACGGTTCGCCGATTGGCGGAGAATTTCTGTCCGACATCGCGCAGCCGCCGCACCACAACGGGATCGTCCATATGCCGATGAAAATCTTTCAAGATGAACACTGCCTCGACCGTCATCGACTCCATATTGGCCAAGACCTGCACCGGCTCGCGCGTGTTGTAAATCGAACCTCTGGCCGCAGCCGCCGCCCCTTCAGCGCCCATTGAAGCCATCACGGTGCGGGTCAGCCGGTCGGCCTCGCCGCTGGACGGACTCAGTGCGGTTCGCGTCTGCGCCGGGCCATTCCCGCCCTGGTTCCACAACGACGGCTTCTCTAGCTCGGGCGCTCCATTAGATCCCGACCGCAGCAGGCCGTCGGCAATGCTCCACTCGAAAGTGGCCATGTTCAACTCGGTGCAGGCGGAACGCACCATGTTCACGGCATGCATCTCCTCCGACGTCTCCATCACCACAATTGGAGTCGAGGAGTTGATCAGCACTTTCAGACGTTCGAGTCCGTCAGTCATAAGTCTGTTCCGCGAGAGGGCCGAAGCTCACAATGTGACATCTCTACTCTGTGTTCCTCTGTGACCTCTGTGGTGGAAAAATTTGCTAAGCCATCGGTTTGACCCGCCGGGAAGCGCTCCCCTATAATAAGAAATTCGGACCCACCCGAATATCTCTCTGAGTACACGAAGGTAACGAACCACACATGGCAAATCATCTTTCGGCGCTGAAGCGCGCCCGTCAAACCGAACGCCGCACCGTGCGCAATCGCGCCAATACTTCCAGCCTGCGCTCGCAGCTCCGCGATTTGCGCGAGACTATCGCCAAAGGCGACAAGGCCGCCGCCGAGCAGATGTATCGAAAGACAGTTTCTGCCCTCGATAAGGCCATCCAGAAGGGCACCCTGCACGAGAACACCGCCTCGCGCTACAAGTCCCGCCTGGGCGTCCGTGTCAACGCGATGAAGTAGGACGTTCCTGCAGTTAGGCCGGGGAGCTAAGCTGGAAAGCGCTCCAGTACGGCCAGTTCCCATCCAGTTCGATCCCTACTTCGCCGGGGCGAGGATTGCGTCCAGCCGATCGGCCGTGTTCTCGACTCTTTCCAGGTGCGGGTAGCGCATTCCGCCGTGGTAATCCAGAGTGACGGTGAGAAATTGGTCGCCGCGTTTCAGCAAGAGCTTGATCGGATCTTTGCCTTGCTCCGCAGCGAGAATGGTTTCACGCAGGCCGGCCGAGCTGTACTTCTCGTCGTTGACGGCCTGCAGTTGCATATCTGGCGTGATGCCTGCCTTGAAGGCCGGACTGTCCCACCAAACCCCATCAAGACCGCCGTCTTGTTTTACCGAGAAGCCCAGTGATGTAGCGAAGCTCGTGGGGCGGCTGGGATCAGCCTTCTTCAGCCAGTCTGGTTCTTTATCGTTGTAGACGAGCCGATACCCACCCTGGGCAAATCCGTTCTCGGGAACTTTGGGGTTGATGTCGAAAGCTCGCGTGCGGAAAAACCCTGCCCAGTCGTAAGGCTGCACCGTATTCAACGCTTTCACAACGTCCTCAAGCGTGTAGGTCACGGTAACGTAGCTGCCATTGTCGATGCCGTAAAAGAGCTTCGCAAAATCATCGAGAGACTTCTGCCCGCCGCTCAACTCGCGAATCTTGGTATCGGCATCGAGCCAGATCAGATCTGACTCCGGATAGTAGTCATAGCCGCGCTGAAAGCTCGGCCACGCCTCCTGAACGGCGCCGTGAGACGAAATGATCGGCTGGTTTGTAGTGTCTTCTAACGAGCGCCAGGTGCGCCCCGGACTGATTTCAAAGAACGCGGCGATTTGGGCCCATACATCGCGCGCCTGTTCTGGGGTACGCATTCCGGAACGCGCGGTGAGCACGTTGCCGTAGTAATCGGTGAGGCCCTCATAAATCCACAGCAGGCTGTTGCGCATGGGCACATTGAAGTTGGGAGTCCACAAATCCGCCGGCCGCCGGAACTTGCCGTTCCAGGAATGCGTGTATTCGTGCGGCAGCAGAGCGCGGCCGGCTATGCCCGCACTCCAGTCCGTAAAGTAATTGGCGCGAGATCCATCCTCGCTGGATTGATGGTGCTCCAGGCCCTTGCCGCTGACAACGTCGCTGACCGAAAAAAGAAAATCGTAATGATCGTAGTGGTGCGAGTGGAAAAGCTTCTGCGCCTCGATCACAAGATTTTTGTGAAACTGCAATTCCTCCGGAGTGATCTCGAGATCGCCAGGCTTATCGGCAAAGATATCGAGATATACCGGATTATCCGGCCCGGACGAAAGGTCCTCGCGCTTAAAGTAGACGCCCGCATAGAGCGGCGCATCGGCCAGCGTATTCAGCGTAGTTTCCTTGAATTCAACCTGGTTCCCGTTCTGCGACTTCACGTCAAGCGCGCACGCGAATTTCCACTGCTCCGGCAGACGGATGGTAGTCTCGAATTCGATATCGCGGGAAAAGTGTCCCGCCGGATAAAGCAGGAGGCTGTTCCAGGTAACGTCTGCGAACGTCGAGGAAATACGGCCTCGTTTCGGATCCTGCGGGGCCAGCCAGTCGAAGTTAACATCCAGCGTCTTTGCGTCGGGCGGCGCCTCGATGTGGAACGCGTACATATCCACGGGATCGCGCACCCAGGGAATGCGCTTGCCATTCGCCGTGACCACAAGGCCGGCAAGTTCGGCCACAGGATCCGATGGCGAGTGCGCGCCAGGATGCCACTCCGGGTAAAGCAGCGTTATGTCGCGGCCCTTGATCGGAATGGTTTCATGCACGGTGAAGATGCGATCCGTGACGTTCGTGCTATCAACACTCAGCGAGATTGTGCCCG
>DASYYT010000107.1:0-1544 GCA_035949755.1 Candidatus Sulfotelmatobacter sp. | reverse complement strand
GTGAGCATGCGTCCGGCGCTAAGATCGGTGTCGTAGATGGGGGCCATGGAGGGAGTGATGCCCTGCACGGTGGTATCGCTGATGGACTGCTCGGCATACTTCACGTGTCCGGTGCTGTTGCGCAAGGCGGCGCCAACGTATTCGCAGTGTTTGCAGGCCTCAAGCACGGCGCGGTAGTCGTCCATGTCGAAGTTCTTGCGCTTTTCAGCTTCCAGGAAAGTATCGACGTTGAGCTGCACCGGAGACATTTTGGAGGCGATGAAAACATCGGCGCCAAGATTGAAGATCTTTCCCGCCACATAGCCGTCGATTCCGGCGACGAAAGTAACGACGGCGATGACGGCAGCCACGCCGATGACAATCGCGAGCGTCGACAGGAAGGAGCGCAGCTTGTTGGCCCAGAGCGACTGCAAAGCTACCCGGATGGATTCGGTGAGGTTCATGGGAATTGGCCGCCCCGCCGCGAGGGAGATCTCGGAAGGATAAGTGTAGCAGCCCGAAGCGAGGGCTGCGCCAGGTTCCTGGGCCGTAATTCTTAAGAAAATCAGTGGCGAGGCAATCGTGAATCAGGGGTACCCGGGTGCCCGGCGAGGGATTCTAATATAATGGCAGCGTAGGCAGCCGGACCGGACGGCCGCTTCTCATGCCTTCGGGCGAGAGGAGAGGAAAGTCCGAACTCCGCAGAGCAGTGTGCCGGATAACGTCCGGGACGCCGGGTTCAAGCCCGGTGGACGGAAAGTGCCACAGAAAACATACCGCCCCGCCCATTCTGGGGAGAGCACGGGAGGATGCGAGGCTCTTTCGAGAATGGGCGGGGTAAGGGTGAAAAGGTGCGGCAAGAGCGCACCGCCGCGACAGTAATGGCGCGGGCAGGGCAAACCCCACACGGAGCAAGACCAAATAGGGAGGAAGTTCGCGGCTTTGATTTTCGAATCAGGGCCGCGGGCACGTGCCGGCTCGGTGCGTCAAACCTTCGGGTAGGTCGCTAGAGCCGCGCAGCAATGCGCGGCCCAGAGGAATGGCCGTCACGCAGGAGCAATCCTGCGGACAGAATTCGGCTTACAGGTCCGGCTGCCAACAAAGTTTTGCTTTCAACGACTTGCACAATTAAAAATTTGATTGTGACGCGGGTGTGACCTACCGCCAAGCGTTTCTCGAGGAAAATGATGATCTTCGTCGGCATATCTCTCCGCGGGAGACTGCGATCATCGAGGCACCGGGACTTGCACAAGAGGCGAACGATTTTGAAGCGAACAACTTCCGAGTAGCCGACAACACACCCGGCATCGCTGCCGGTCCACGTCTCGCCAGGCTGCATGGGGGCTATAATTACGGCCACGAATGGCGCTCCTCTCCGGCACAAAACTCGGCGCCTATGAAATCCGGTCTGCGCTCGGCGCGGTTGGCATGGGAGAGGTGTACCGCGCCACTGACACAAGGCTCGGACGGGATGTAGCACTTAAAGTGCTCCCTGCCGAGATGGCCAGTAACAGCGAAAGACTTGCGCGCTTTCAGCGCGAAGCTCGAACTGTGGCCTCACTGAA
>DASYYT010000106.1:0-61010 GCA_035949755.1 Candidatus Sulfotelmatobacter sp. | reverse complement strand
CAGCCTGAGAACAGAAGCACTGGTCTGCTCCCTCGCGCCCGAGGGAACAGACCACAACTCGCTGAATCAGAGTTGGGACACGAGTCGTGACACGCAAATGAGCTTCTCAGGAAGCGCCATTTTGCACCGGAAAGTAGCTAGGGATATGCCACCGCTGCAAGGCGGAGTTCCGCTTTCGGAAAACCGGACATCACGGAACAGCGATGTAACTCATCGGCTGTGTACGGATCGGGTACAAGCGGTGACAATCGCAGGCCATGCCGCCTGACATTCGCACCCGCTTTGGCCGCGCAATTCGTCGTCTACGCGAAGAGCAGAGGATCAACCAGGAAGAAGCTGCGGAGCGATGCGGACTTCACCGGACCTACTATAGCGGCGTCGAGCGGGGGGTCAGGAATCTCTCTCTGGTCAACATTGAAAAGATCGCCAAAGGACTCCGCATCAGCCTGCGCAACCTGTTTGGCCGCGTCTGATGCATCGGCCTAAACAACATCAATCGCCCAAGGCAGACGCGGGAAATCGGAAACGGTCGGAGGGTGATTCGCTGTGATCTAAGGTTGTGTCGCCGAGATCAAGGCGATCCGAGTGTTCATGCAGGACTGGTGGACCGCTAAGCCCTGCTCGTCGAGTTGGCATTCTTCTGGCTTGATGCGTTTACCGCAGATCCAACAGACGAGGATCTGCTGGAGAGAGTGTTCGTCGTTTGCGGGGTGGCGCGCCATCTGGACCGTTGCCCATCGGGGAAAGGGCTCTCAATCCGAAGTGCAAGGATGGTATCGCCGGAGAGAGCAGTTTGCAAGGGGAGGGCACAGACATCATCGCTCGGACGTTAGACCCCCAGTGTCAATCCTGTTTGCTCGGGAGATCGTCGTTCCACGAATTCCCGCGTTCCTGTGAGCTTCGCGACGGCACCCTTGCTTAGGCGCTCCAGGAAAGCCCACCAAGCGTGATGCCTCGGAGCACCCGCCACATTGGCTGGCGATAGCCCACAAATACCAAAAGCTAGCAGGAATTCCGGTTTCAAACACGCTTATGCTGAGCGGACCGAATGAACTTTGCTCATCAGATCATTTTCCTCTGAGAGAGGATAATTTTTCCTTTGCCGGAGGAGATTTCGCCCGTGAGCTACTACATAATTGTCCGGTGCCATTATTATTATGGTCCGACAAAAGGCCCGTGGGCAGCTGTACCTGGATGCGGCGGGCCGGTGAACTTTGGCCCGCCGGAAGGAGGCCGTTGCGGCCATCGAATCCATCCGCCTCAGTCAGTCTGAACAGCAGTCTTCGAACCGGAGCGTAATCGCTTTGACCAAAAACAAAAGGAGCAGCGAACCGATGTTCGCTGCTCCCTGGGATCTACGCTTTTCGGATTGCAAACTTCGTTAATTGTTCAGCGGGTTGAAGGTCAGGATCGTGGCTTCCGCGTTCGAGCACGCGCGGGCCAAGTTGACGCGAACGACCGCATCTTCCTCAGCGCAGAAAGCCTTGATGTCGGTCTGGTTAATGGACAAAGGTACGGCCAGAATTGTGTAGCCGAGTGTTGACCGAACCAACCTGCGTGTCAGTGCCGGAGGTAAGGGAATATCCGCTGCCGGACAGTCCTACCTGTAGCACACAGCCTGAAAATGTGCTTTCCAGCAGCGGCCTTGGCGACGAATGTTTTGCCCTCTCGGCGGGGGTTGAACTTTCAGAATCCGTCAAATCCGTTAAACCTTGGCGGACTTCCGGCGGCTCGGATGAGACTCACCAATCCTTGTACTTGGTTCCATCCAAACCCGCGCCTTCCGACTTCGTGTAGATGTCGAACACATTCTGACCGCCCCAGGAATCGGAATCAGGATCGTCCTGCATGGATCGAAAACCCCATTCCTTACTGTTCGTCACTGGATCAATTGGAATCGAACGCAGATAGCGCAATTTCTTTCCACCCTGCGCTTCTACTCCTTTAACGAGCGTGTCCAGATCGGGTGGATAGCCAAAGGTGTCAACCTTAGTCTGAAATGCTCCACGGTCCGCAGCATCCTTGTAGCGATCAATGGCGTCGCGCATTTCCCACAAAGCATGACGGAGCCGCTTTTCTTTTTCGCGTTGAATTGTGACCCGAGCCAACGGAAGGGCCATAAGCGTGAGGATTGAAAGGATTGTCGCAGCAACGATTAGCTCCAAAAGCGTGAAGCCGACCGCGTTCCTTGCTTCGCATTCGTCTCGACCAAAGTGTTTCCGCATAAGGTGCCAGGACTTATCCAGAATGAGATTCTCGCCCTCACGAAAAATAAAAAGCCAATCGAGGAATTGTCGCCAACCCGCAATAATGGCCTGTTGTACGATCTTTCGACGTAGTCACAGGGCAAAGAAAGGTCGGGTACGTCGTCTAGAGTTGGGACGCCCTGGGGCCCCGGCCCGATCTTAAGTGAAAAGTGGCTGAATCTCCCTCCTTGCCCGCCACCTTTGGCTGGTGATGGCCCAGACATACCAAAGGCTAGCAGGAATTCCGGTTTCTCACACGCCTATGCTGAGTGGACTACTGAACTTTGGTCATCAGATCATTTTCCTCTGGCAGGGGATAATTTTTCCATTGCGAGAGGGAGATTCGCCCATGAGCTACTACATAATTGTCCGGTGCATTATTGGTGCCATTATTATGGTCCGAAAACCGGGCCCGTGGCATCTGTACCTGGATGAGACCAGCGGGCCGTTGGCCTTCGCCCATCGCAAGGAGGCTATATGCGGCCATCGAATCCTTCCGCCTCAGTCACAACGAGTACGCCTGCGACGTTAAGATTCTGACCGAAGACAGTAACGGAGACATCAGCATCGAGCGGAGGCTGAACAGCAGTTCGCCGAACCGGTGAATTCTGGCGACATAATGATCCCCACTGTCGGCGTCGTATACATTGCGACGCTTAAGGAGTCTGCGATGTGATACTAATGATACTGTTTTTGTGGAAACTTCAGCATATTAGGGAAACTAGAGAAACAGGAACGGAAGTTAAGATATGCTTGTAAACATCTACATAATTGGATATTATCGGTGAAGTGTAGACTTCATCGCTACTTGGCGATGAGGACTGTAGTCGAATCCCTCCCTCTCCGCTAAAATTTCACGACAAAACAGCGCTCCAACTCATCCAGCTAAGAATTCCGAACAAACAGTCCCGGCGTAGGCTGCATTGCGTTTTATAGCATTTTGTAGCAGACATGGAACCAAATTCGTGTCAAAATGCATGGAGCAGATGGAAAATAAAGGTCAAGTACCAGAAAACACTGCAAGTCGCTGATTTCAAAGTCTCCTCCAGAGGGCTTCTGCAAAATCCCCCTCCCGGCACCATGCATGTCCTGAATCAAGCCAAGCGGTTAACCGAGGTCAAGGCTTTAGCTGGTCAGGCCAAAGCCAACTTACACCCTCTCGCTTTTTACAGAATCTACGTGGCGTCACCCGCTTCCTTGGAGGATCGCGCCGGCGATATGGCGGCGCTGCAGAATTAGGCCGTCGCAGGTCTCGCCCGGCTCATGAAATATCAAGGCCACGGCCGAGATGCTGCGCGCCTGCTCACCTCCCTCTTGGAGGCGAACTATGCTTACGAGTCACTGCGAGGAAGGCTCCCACAACTGCCACCACGAGTGCAATGACTGCCACCCAAGCGATGATGGGTGCTATCCATTGGTTGATCACTTTACGACCTGTAGGGGCTGACTCCCAGCTTCTGCACCTGCTCGGTGAATTCGCGCACAACCTGCGCAAACCTAGGACCTTCGGCAGCCGAGACCCATTCCAAGCGAAAGCGCTCTTCTTCGATACCGAAATCTGCGAGCATCAGTCGGATCGCTTGCGCGCGTTTTTCGGTTTTGTAATTGCCTTCCTGGTAGTGACAGTCTCCATGATGACAGCCGCAGATCAGAACTCCGTCCGCGCCCTTGGTGAACGCGTCAATGACCAGGTTGGGATGCACCATCCCCGAGCACATAACCCGGATGATGCGTATGCTGGGCGGGTATTGGGTGCGGGATACGCCCGCCAAGTCTGCTCCGGCATAGGCGCACCAGTTGCAACACAGCGCAATGATCAGGGGCTGAAAGTTATCGTCCATCACTCTACTCCCAAAGCAGCATGGATCTGGGCCTCGATCTGACCGAGGGTAAATCCGCGGATGAATACACCATTCTTCGGGCACGTGGCCTGGCAGCAACCGCAGCCTTTGCAGATGGAATCGTTGGTTTCGACTACCTTTTTGATCGACCCCTGCCATTTGTATTCGAGCAGGGTGATCGCCTGGTAAGGGCAGGTGTCGACGCAGTAGGCGCAACCGTCGCAGCTTTCGTCCACCACTTGCGAGATATTCGCTCCCAGTTCAAGGCTGTCCTGTACGAGGACGGATGCGGCGCGCGCGGACGCTGCCTGCGCCTGCAGAATGCATTCGTCGATGCTTTTCGGAGAATGGGCCAGCCCGCACAAGAAGACGCCGTCGGTCATGAAGTCTACGGGACGAAGTTTCATGTGGGCTTCGAGGAAGAATCCCTCGCTGTTGAGCGGAACCTTGAGGAACTGCGCGATCTTCCGGTTGTCTTCGTGGGGATGAATGCCCGCGGAGAGAACCACCCAATCAGCAGAGATCGCGATGGGCATGCCGAGAGTCTGGTCGTAGACTGTGACCTTTAGCCTTCCAGCGTTCTGCGACACGTCGGGCTTGCGCTCCTCGTCATAGCGGACAAAGACAACGCCCTGCTGGCGCGCTTTCGTGTAGTAGCTCTCTTTGAAGCCGTAGGTACGGATATCGCGGTAGAGAACATATACGTTTGTGTCGGGGGAGACCGCCTTGATCCGCAGAGCATTCTTGATGGCATCGGCACAGCACACTCGCGAACAGTAGGGATGGTCGGCATCGCGTGAGCCCACGCACTGGATCATGACGACGGTCTTTGCGGCGTGATTGCCATCCTTCAGGAAGCCATTACCGGCAGCGAGGCGGGCTTCGAGCTCGCGCTGCGTGATGACCCTGTCGTCTTCGCCGTGCAGATATTCTTTGGGTTGGTACTGCTTCGCACCCGTGGCGACGATTACGACGCCGTGCGGGATTTCGGTGGTTGTGCCCTGGGCTGTGATCGTCGTCTTGAAGTTGCCGATGGTGCCTTCGATCTTTTCGATGGCAGCGCCAGTGAATAAATGGACTCTGCGGTTCTGTGCAATCTCGTCACGGAGGCGGGCTAATTCGTCCTGTGGCCTGTCTCCGTTGAGCAAGTAGTGGATGTGGCGAAGATTTCCGCCGAGTTCATTCTCCTTTTCCGCCAGATAAGCGTTGAAGCCCTGCCGTGCCAGCGTCAACGCGGCAGTCATGCCTGATATTCCGCCACCGATCACCAGAGCGGACTTCTCTATCCTGATGGTTTGCCGTTGCAGCGGCTGCAATAGCCTGGCCTTCGCGAGCGCCATCCGAACCAAGTCTTTAGATTTCTGGGTCGCCTTCTCCGGTTCGCGCATGTGCACCCAGGAACACTGGTCGCGGATGTTCGCCATCTCGAAGAGGTAGGGATTGAGGCCGGCCTCTGCCATCGTGTTGCGGAACAGAGGCTCATGGGTTCGGGGCGTGCAGGAGGCCACGACCACCCGGTTCAGATTGTGCTCTGCGATCTTCTCCTTGATCCGATCCTGCGTGTCGTTAGAGCAGGTGTAAAGGTTGTTCTCCGCGTAGACAACGTTAGGCAGGGTCTTGGCATATTGGACGACTTCCGGAACATTGACCACGCCGGCAATATTCGTTCCGCAATGGCAGACAAAGACTCCGATGCGCGGCTCTTCTCCCTTTACCTCTCGTTCGGGCGGGTAGATCCTGGGAGTAATCAATGTGCCGCGTGCTTCGCGCAACAGCGAGAGCACCTGGGAGGCAGCGGCCGAAGCCTGCATCACCGTTTCCGGAATATCTTTTGGCTCGGCAAACGGGCCGGCTACAAAAATTCCTTCCCGCGAAGATTCCGCGGGCCGGAAGGTGGAGGTTCCGCAGAAGTTGAATTTGTTCAGCGCCACGCCAAATCGTTCGGCGAGCACTTTGACGTCTTTCGGTGGCTGCATCCCCACTGAGAGCACGACCAGGTCGTATTCCTGAGAAAGTTTTTTGTCGTTCTCGCCGAGATAGTGGACGACTAAGTCCCGCGTGCCGGCAACTTCCTCGATCTTCGGTACGCGAGAACGGATGTAGCGTACGCCAAGCTCTTGTGCGCGGTGGTAATACTGTTCAAAGCCCTTGCTGAAGGCGCGCATGTCCATAAAGAAAACATCGCATTGCAGGCCTTCGCCAAGATGCTCTTTGGCGATGATGGCTTCTTTGGTGGCATACATGCAGCAGACGGACGAGCAGTAGTCACGGTCGGAATCTCGCGAGCCCACGCATTGCAGGAAAGCGATCCGCTTCGGCTGCTGCCGGTCGTAAGGCCGGCACACATGGCCGGAGTAAGGGCCGGAGGCGGAGAGAATCCGCTCGAATTCTAGCGAAGTGAGCACATTCGGGAAGCGGCCATATCCCAGATCCTTCTTTAACCGTGCGTCGAAGATCTCGAATCCGGGCGCGAGGACGATGGCTCCTACGTTTAACTCGCGAGTCTGCGCCGTCTGCGTGTAGTCGATGGCATTGGCCTGGCAGGCGGTGGCGCAGATATGACAGTCGCAGCAGATGCCGCAGGCGAGGCAGCGCTTGGCTTCGGCGATTGCTTGCTCGGGCGTATAGCCCGTGTGAACCTCATCGAAGCTTCGGCCGCGGGTTGCGGGATCGAGAGAGGGCACCGCGATTTGGCGCTGCATCAGCACGCCCGCCGTGTCCACGGTGTACGCAGTGTGGTAAGGGCCTTCGAGTTCGCGATCGGCGCGCAGATCCCGGGTATTGATCCAGCGATCGATCGAGTTGGCGGCCTTCTTGCCCGCGAGCATCGCGGTCACCACCACGTCCGGACCGGTAACGCAATCTCCGCCCGCGAACACGCCCGGGATCTCCGTCTCCAGCGTCAAGGGATCGGCGCGCAGCGTTCCCGATTTGGTGGTCGCCAGTCCCAACCGCTCCCCGAGTCCATTTACATCGGGAACTTGGCCGATGGTGGCCACGACAGCGTCGCAAGGAATAACGAACTCCGAGCCAGGGATCGGCACCGGAGCGGGCCGGCCGCTGGCATCGGGACGGCCCAGCTTCATCTTCACGCACTCCAGGCCGGCTACACGCCCGCCCGAATCCGGATGGAACGCCTTGGGTGCAGCCAGGAACATCAACTTGATGCCTTCGCGTTCCGCGTCCTCGATCTCGCGATGATCCGCGGGCATTTCTGCTCGCGTTCGGCGGTAGACGATGGTCACGTCTGCGGCTCCGCAGCGCAGGGCGGCGCGCGCCGCGTCCAGCGCGGAGTTGCCTCCACCTACCACTAGCACGCGTTGACCCGGCGCCGCCGGATTCCCCAGGTTTACTTGCCGCAGGAACTCCACGCCGCCCGTGACGCCCGGCAGATCTTCTCCGAGGATTCCGAGCCTCCGTTCCACGTGAGCCCCGATGGCGACAAAAACCGCGGCGTAGCTCTTGCGCAATTCTTCGAAGGTGATGGCGCGGCCCACCGGAGTCTCCAGCAGGATCTCGATCCCGATTGCACGCAGCCTGTCCAACTCGGCATTCAACAAAGGCCGGGGCAACCGGAAAGAAGGAATGCCAACCGCCAGCATCCCGCCCGCCACCGGGAGCGCCTCGAAGATGGTCGTGCCGTAACCCTTCTGCCGCAGTTGATACGCGCAGAGTAGGCCGGCCGGACCCGACCCTACGATGGCAATCTTCTCCGGACGTTCGGGCACGGCGGGTTGCGGCAACTTGTAGTCAGAGAAATGGTCGGTAACGAAGCGCTTCAACGCCGGCAGATTGACCGGATCGTCAACGTTGGAGCGGGTACATGCGGCCGTGCACGGATGCGCGCAGATGCGGCCGCAGATCGATGGGATCGGATTGTCTCGCAGAATGACATTGAGTGCTTCGTCGAAGCGGCCCTGCGCGATCAGCGTTACATATCCCTGCGCGCTCTGATGGATGGGACAGGCCGCCTCGCAAGGAGAGTTGCCGCGGCGCGAAATGCTGAAGATATTGGGAACCGCTTGCGGGAACGGGCGGTAGATCGCCTTCCGCTCACCGAGTCCCTGATCGAAGTCAGAGGGCAGCGTGACTGGACAGTCCGTTGTGCAAGCGCCGCAGCCCGTGCATTTGGTCGCGTCGATAAAACGCGGCTGCTGCTTGATACTGACCGTGAAATTTCCAGGGTGCCCCTCGACGCGTTCCACCTCACTCAGGGTGAGAATGTCGATGTCCTTGTGCCGGCCGATCTCCACCAGGCGCGGTGCCATGGTGCACATGGCGCAATCGTTTGTAGGAAAAGTCTTGTCGAGTTGCGCCATGACTCCGCCGATGGCGGGTCCGCGCTCAGCCAAATACACCTTGATGCCGCCGTTGGCCAGATCGAGGGCGGCCTGCATGCCGCCGATGCCGCCTCCCACTACCAGCGCAGCACCTACCGGCACGGTTTGGGATTTTTCAGAGGGCATGGGAAACCACCTCCGCCGCGGCTGCCTGCTGCGCGGCTTTCTCCCGGACCGCCAGGAAATACAGAGCTAGCGGCCGATAGACCATGTGCGACCACTTTCCAAACGACATTTCGACCAGCAGCATGGGCGTCGCGATGATGATGTGCAGCGCGTACAAGTAGTGACAGGTAAGCGCAAACCCGGCATAGCGAAATATGTGTGCCGTAAGGCCACTAAGAACGGTCAACACCAGCAAGACGGGAAAGATGAGATCCTGAAACGTCGACTCTTTGTAGATTTCCTTTTGTGCCCGCAAACGGCCTACGAAAATGTCTCCGAGGCCATAGAGGATGAGGCCTGTCGCGAGGTATCCGAGCCAGCGCTGAGGGTGGTAGATGGGGTAGAGGTTGTCGGTTTGAAACCACCGCAGCGCGAAGACTTTGATGCTCAGCATCATCACCACGCCTAGAGCGAGCATCCAATGGCCCAACCACCGGCCCCTCTCCGGACACTTCCTCATGAATGAATGGGTCACCGACTGGTAGACGTAGGTCCAGGCCTCGATCACATACACAGAAAGTGGAGCGCGCGCCTGTGTTTCCCCACCCATAGTGAGCCGCCAGATGCGGAAGACACGCGAGAACAGGAGCAACAAGGGGAGCAGCATCACCGTCAGCGTGTAGTAGGTCATGAGCGGGAACATATGATCCAACCCAAACGCCGTCGTGGTGAAATCCTTAGCCGCCATCCCGACATACCACAGGTGGTATCCGACGATTAAGAACAGGACAATCAGCGCCACAGAGAATAACGAACCGAGATACCATGCCTTCGACTGGAGCAACTTGGAAGCGATGCCCGTCCAGTCGTACTGCACGCAGAGAAAGCGGCGCAGCGTCTGCATGGAAATCCTGGGCTCGGATTGACGCGGGCAGACAATAGAACAATCGCCGCAATCATGGCAGACCCACGGGTCGAGGTTTTCAAGGAGCGGTTGCCTCAGTCCCAGCAGAGCGAAGCGAATGCTTCTGCGCGGAAAAGTAACAGAATCGCCGACCAGATCGCACGAGATAGTGCAGCTTCCGCACTGATAGCAGCCCGTGGGATCGAACTTCCCATAGCGCCGAATCTCGGCGAGCAATGTGGGATCACTTTGAACCGGCAATATGCTTGCTGCCATATGCCACCTCTACCGGCAGTGCTTGTTACTGCGTAGCAACGACGACTTCCTTAGCGGCTCTCCTGGAGTAGACCAGGTATTTCCCGCCCTCTTCCCCAATCTGAGTCTGAAAGCCGTCGTCCTGGTATGACTGCGCCGCGCGCAATGCGGCCTCGTTAGTGTCGTAGAGCTGCCCATCCCACAGGAATTTGCTGCCACCGCGAACCATTGCGAGATTCGGGCTCATACCACGCCTCCAGAGCATTCAGAGGGCGCCGTCAGAACACTTCTCACTGGCGACACCCTGACGCGAGGGAAATAATCGCGGACTAGCCACTCCGCCGCTCGCGGCACGGCACCGTTGATGGTTTCTGACAAGCCCTGCGAGATTTCTTCCGGCAACGACCCGGTTTGGCAGGCCAGCACCCGCACCTCTACCCCGCAGGCCTCTTGCAACTCACGCAGCAGGTTCGACGTGGGCAACTGGTGCAAGGAAAAATCGTCCAGTTTCACCGGAGGAATTTCGGCGGGGTTGATCTCGAATATCTCACCGGGACTGCGTCCGGCATCGATCGCGTCCAGGATGAGCAAGCGCTGCGGACGCATGGAGCTTAAACAAAGAGTGAATAAAAGCTTGCGGACTCCTGTGCCAGCGTCGAGCAAACAAACATCTTCGGGTACGCGATAGTGTGACTCGAGATAGTCCACTACCGCGCACCCGAAGCCGTCGTCTCCAAACAGAATGTTCCCAACGCCCAGCACGACGGTCGGCTGTCGACAGAAGTCGGGAAGATCGGATTCATCGATCTCGGACTGCCCGATCTCCCACATACGTTCTCCTTGTCTCCAACTGTTCAGTTCGCCAGCGTACCGAGCAACTTGCCCTCCGCATCGAAAATATCCAGCTTGATGGAGATTTTCCCGTCCAGCCGGTGGGTCGCGCAGGACAAGCACGGATCGTAGGCGCGGATAGCCATTTCCACTGTGTTCAACACTCCCTGGTCGTACTTGCCGTCATGGATCAGGCTCTGGGCGGCCTGTGTGACCGACATATTGATGGGAGCGTTGTTGTGCGTGGTCCCGACAATCAGGTTGACGTTCGTGATCAGGCCGTCGGCATCGGTGGTGTAATCGTGGATGAGCGTGCCGCGCGGCGCTTCGGTCACGCCTACGCCGTGTGCTGCCCGCGGCGTGCACTTCACTCGCGTTTCGGTGCTGGTAATGTCGGGATCGTCCAGCAAGCGGATAGTGTTTTCGGCGTTGTAGAGCAACTCGATCAGCCGTGCCCAGTGATAGAGCAACGTCAGCTGTGCAGGTCGCCCGAACTTCGCGCGAAACTCTTCAAGCTCGGCCTGTGCCAGCGGCGTGTCGATGAAGTCGCACACGTTGATGCGCGCCAGCGTATTCGCACGGTAGATGCCCTTGGGATTGTCGACATCCATGGAGAAACCTTCGCCCCACTGTTTGGCGTAAGGGAACTTCAGGTAGCTCCACGATTCGATGTGCTCGGCGATGAAGTCCGTGTAGCGATCGTTGGGAAAGTCCTGATAAGTGCCATTCGGCGCCATCAGGCGAAGCTTTCCGTCATAGAGGTTGAGTGCGCCGTTCTCTTTGACCGTCCCGATGAAGCCGGTATGGATCACTCCCAGCGACTTCACGACCTCAAGATACTTGGGGAAAATGTTCTCTTTGGCGAACGCAATGGAGAACTTGGCGAGATCGAGCGTGTCATCGGCCTGCTTGCGCAACTCGTCGCGGTCAGCCGGAGACAGCGGCTTGCTGAATCCGCCGGGAACGGCGGCCTGGGGATGGATGGGCTTGCCCGCCAAAGTTTCCAGCATCTTGGCGCAGAGGTGGCGCACCCTCACCACTTTTCTGGCAATATCCGGCGCTGCCTTCAGCACGCCGATGACATTGCGCACGGAATAGTCAGCATCAGGACCGAGCAGGAAATCGGGTCCCGCCAGGATGTAGAAGTGCAGGATGTGCTCTTCCATGAAGGCGACGCTGTTGCATAGTTCGCGCAGTTTTTTGCCAGCGGGGGGCGGATCGACTCCAAAGACTGCGTCGCAAGCTTTGGCTGAGGCCAGGTGATGCGACCACGGGCATACACCGCAAATGCGCGGCGTGATACGCGGGAGGTCTTCCACCGGCTTTCCCAGGCAGAACTTCTCGAAGCCGCGCAGTTCAATGACGTTCACCCGGGCGGTATCCACGTTGCCGGCGTCATTGAGCTGAATGGTCACCTTGGCGTGGCCCTCAATGCGAGTGACAGGTTGAATGACCAGTGTCGTTGCCATGCATCACCTCCGGGGCGTCGGCCGCAGACGGCCAGCGCCAGCAAAACGGTTGAAAGTGGCGGCTCGATCCGGAATCTGTTTGGGATCAAGTCCGATGGAGGAAAGCGCGCCCATCATGTCCACCATGGGATTGGCTTTCTCCGACAGGGGACCAAAGCAACCCTCACACGGCATGTTTGCCCGGATGCAGCGCGGTGTACCTTCGCTGCCCCCGCACCCTCCGCGGGTTGCTGGACCCAGGCACAGGAAGCCCTGTTCCATCAGGCAGCGCATTTCGCTCAGGGGCGCTCCCGGCGTGAAATCTGGAGCGTCCAGGCGGCGCTTGAGCGTGGTAACTGCCTTCTTTTCACGCTTGGTGGGACACTCGTCACAAACGCTCTTCGATGCCAGCGCGGGCAGCGGCTTGCCTTCGAGAAGAGCAACCAGCGCTCCCGCCACCATCTCCGGTGTAGTTGGACACCCCGGCAGATATGCGTCCACCTTCACCACTTCGTGCACCGCGTAGACTCGGTCCGTCAGAGGGGGAACTTGCTCGCGGGGTAAGCCGTTCTTCTCGGTGGTCACGCTGTCGCGGTAGACTTTTTCCAACAACTCTTCTCTGCTGAACTGGTTGGCCAGCGCCGGTATTCCGCCAAAGCATGCGCAAGACCCCAGAGAGATCAGGATCTTGCATTTCTTGCGCATCTCCTGCGCCAGCTTCTTGTGTTCTTCGTTGCGGATTCCTCCCGAGATGAGCCCGACATCCGCTGCGGGAATGTCCATCTCCGAATTTTCGCCCGTCTGACCGTAAAGCTTGTGGTCCATCAGGACGGGCATGTGCACGATTTCTACCTGTTTGAGTACATCGATCAGGGGTTCGCCGATGTCGAGGATCGTTACCTCGCACCCTCCACAAATGGCGAACCATTCTGCGGCAAGTCGAGCAGCCATGCTGTGCCTCCTACTGAACTTGAATTAGTGCGGCTTCGTTTCGGTTCTTTCTCGTTTCCCGCGATCTGTTAATTGCCCACTGTGGCCTGCAAGATGGATAGAACGCGCATGCCGCAGGAATCGGCGAAGTCCGAGGTGTCAGGGCAATCGACTGGATGACAGTCCAGAAATGGCGCGTCGCTCCAAATAGTGGGGAGGGGATCTCCACAATTCACCAACCTGTAGCTATCGAACGTTTATTCGAACGTCACGCCTCCGTTGCGAGCAACACTGCGAAGGTGATTACAACTTATGGTCCAACTGTCATACCGCCGTCAGTGATTGGAATCACGCACTCGCGTGACCGAACTGCGCTTTCGAACCGCCGCCGGCTTTAACGGTGGGATGTTGTTCTCTCTAAGTGCCCGCGGCTCACGAGCCTAGGAGATGCCTAACCCGGGGTGCCGAGTGGGAGGTGCTTTCCCCAGAGAGCGGGAGTTCCGAAGGGGTTGTGAGGAAGGCAGATGGAGGAATCCATTGCACCAGCCACGATCCGAAGTGAAGATCTTTTGGCGCTAGATTAAAACTACACGAGCGCCATAAAGTACAGTTTTGTTCACTTACCCGGCTGAGTTTGCTTGTTCGACTGGTTCGGGAGTGCCGCGTTGGACGCGCGGTGATAATTGAAGAACGTGTCGTTTTCCTCGTCATGGTGCGGGATCAGAAACAAGACCTTGGCCCTCGCCTTCATCGAATAATGCGAAGCCAGCCAGATATCGTCGGCGACCGGTTTCTTTTCTAATTCGAATCGCGTGCCCGGTTCAACCTGGGCGAGGAAGCCCTCGATTGTTACCGGATGAGTGACGTGGGCCTCCACCTTGACCCATTGGAAAGTATCGCGGTCAATCCAAAGCATCCCATCCATCCCGGGGAGCACCTCGCTGTCGCGGTTGGGCGGATGGTAGCCTTTGCGGGGCGTGGCTTTTAATACAAAGACCTTGTGACCGTTGAGGGTTTGATGGCCGATCAGGTGGAAGTTGAACGCGCTGGTCATCTGGTCGAGCATCGTTTGATCGCGTTTGCGGTCGGCGTTGTACTTCGCAATCCGCTCCGATCTCTGCTCGGGCGACTCATGTTCCCGCTTGGCGGCTTCCGCCTCGTATTTTTGCTGCTCTTCTTTTTGCTGCGCGGCGCCTAACGAGTGGCCATTGACGGCGATCAGACGCTCGTAGGGGGATCCGTAGAGCATGGTGACGGAATAGGTTTTGTCGCCGTCTTTCGTGCGGTCGCGTTCGTAGTCGTCAAACAGGGGAGCCGCTTGCCAATCGCGCTTATTCGCTTCCGCGGAACGCTGGATGATGGTTGACGCGTTTTCCTGTGCGCAGGCGTAAATCGACCACAACAGGGTGAGGGTGAGAATCCGGATTATGTTTTTCACATACGTGCTCGGAATACGGAAAACCTCCCCAGGGTCGCGGTTATCTATGCCACCTTTCGCAAGACTCGCCGCCAGCGCGCCGAAGCTGTTGGCTGGTCCCTCCAGGACGCAACCAGAAATCCTGCGGCAACTGCCGCGGCCAAACCGGCGCCGATCCAGAAGCGCTCCAGGCTGCCGCGAAGTTCCCAACTCATCTTGTGAGCACAGCGGTCAAAGCTGCCGTGCGCGCCGTGATCTCCGGCAACCGGGTGCCACAGATTGTCGGGGCGGTTCGGATCCTCCGGTTCGGAAGTCTGCTGCGAGTTGTAGCCGGTGCGCCCGAGATAATGATCCAGTATTCCGGGCGCGATCTTGTTGCCGACAATGGCTTCCACCGTGGGCCAGCCCACGTAGATCTCCCGGCGGTGGTGGTGCGCAGCCCAGTAGAGCGCTCTGGCGCCCACCTCTGGTTCAAAAATCGGCGGCACCGGTTGCGCCTTATGCTTTAAACGGCTTTTGACCCAGCCGAACTGCGGTGTGTTCAGGGCCGGCATCTGCACCATGGTGAGCCGGATGTTGCTGTTGTCATGGATCAGTTCACAACGCAGGGAATCGGTGAATCCGGCAATCGCGTGTTTGGCTGCGCAATAGGCAGATTGCAGGGGAATGCTGCGGTAGGCTAATGCGGAACCCACTTGCACGATCGCCCCCCGATTGCGCGGCAACATGCGTTTCAGCGCCGCTAGTGTGCCGTAAACCACGCCCAGGTAGGTGACTTCGGTGACCCGCTTGTATTCCTCCGGCTTCATTTCTTTCACAGGTGAAAAGACTGAGGCCATTGCGTTGTTGATCCAGATATCAATCGGGCCGAATTGTCCCTCGACCTGTGCGGCGGCTCGTTCCACCGCATCGGGGTCGGCTACATCGGTGGGAACGACCAAGGCTGTTCCGCCCATGGCCTCGATCTCACGTTTCGCGGCTTCCAGCCCGTCGAGACCTCGCGCCAGCAATCCGACTTTAGCCCCGTGCCTTCCAAATTCTTGCGCCGTCGCTCTTCCCAACCCCGCCGACGCTCCGGTAATGACAACCACCTCGTGCTCCACAGCGGCTCCTTTGTAAGAAAAAACCCTCAAGGGCGGATCTATCAATTAGAAAGCTACCCCTTGTTGCAAAAACGTCATCTCTATTCGAGAGCGCTACTTAAGCTTTAAATGCAGCGTGTAGTGAATCAATCAGGTCTTCACTGCATCGCGCGGGTAGAACAGGAGGATCAACACGTCCGGAACCGCAATCAAGCGAGTCGAGACGTTGATATATCGTATCTCGACCGATTTCCCGGAGCCGGATGGAACATTGGAATGGAACAGCACCACGCTGGTGGTGGTTCGAGCTCATGCCGGGGACGAGATAGGCATCGGCTATACCTATGCAGATACAGCAACCGCGGCGCTGGTGCATGATTTGCCAGCAGACGTCGTCGAGCGACGACTCTCGTCATGGCCGACGGATTCAGTTGCAAAGAGCAGATTGCACAAGAAACCAAGCGCCATGCCTTGCATCTGGCAGAGGTGCTGCAAATGGGCCTGCGCCAGGGTGAGAGCGAAGCGGTGCCCCTGATGTACCCGGAAAGCGAGTTCGTGCGGACGCGCCAGGCGGCGCAAAGCAGCTCCATGGCGCGGGCCGGATTTGTGGCGCTGGGCACTATCGCGTTCGCTGTGGCTGGTTTCATGTGGGGCAGAAGCAGAAGACGATGATCCGCGCCCACGCGTGGATCAATCGATACGGATTGTCTGGAGGTTATGGAAAAGGTCCGGCATAGATCGCTTGCGAAAATCAGTCCTCGACCCAGAACCATCTACTGCAGCCAGGGTCGTGCTGTGCTGGCCACCGATCTGGACGGGGTAATCGTGGACGTTCCGAAGCACGGTATGTTCGTGGGCGAGACCCGCGTCTTGTCACGATACCGTTACCTGGTGGATGGGAAACCCCCGCAGACCGTCGCGGTCTCCAATGTCGAGCAACATTCCTGGCTCGGGTATTACATCTTTCCCCCTCCGGGACTGCAATGGAAAAAAGATACGGGCTCGGGGGAGATGGAGCCGGTCTCAGAACAGACGGTCGAACTGAGAGTGTCGCGCATGGTCGGCCTGGGCGTGCACGAAGATATCGACCTGACCAATTTTTCCCAGCACGACACGCACTTTGTTTTCGAAGTTGAACTGGATAGCGACTTTGCCGATCAGGCGGAAACCTCTGAGCGCAAACAGCACGGCAAGCTGGTTCGCCGCTGGAAGCGTTCTTCCCCCCGTCGCGCGGAATTGACTTGGGATTACCGTGCTGTACACCGCTATTCTCACCAGGGGAACCGCGGCACCGCGCGCCTTCATCGTAGCCTCATCGTGCGGGTGGAGAATGCGGACTCACCGGTTACGTTCCGCGATTCGCGCCTGCGCTTCGAGATTCGCCTTAAGCCGCTCGAATCGTGGCATACCTGTATCAAGTTCATTCCAGTATTCGAGGGAAAGAAGCAGCCGCCGCTCTACGAATGCCGGCAATTCTTCGGGACTCGCAACGAACTCGATCGTAAGCGTCAACTGTTCATCAGCGAGGCTACCCATTTTGAAACGAGTGACCGGCCGACGCTGGCGGCAACCGTCGAATCGGCTCTTCATCAGGCCAAGCAAGATCTGGCGGATTTGCGATTGCCAGATCTCGATCACGGCGATCGTTCCTGGGTTATGGCGGCGGGACTACCCATTTACATCGCGCTGTTCGGCCGGGATACTCTCACCGCAAGCTGGCAAACCGCCTGTTTATCGACGGCGATGATGCGCGGCACCCTTCAGGAATTGCCCCGCTGGCAAGGCAAGGTCATCAACGACTGGCGTGATGAGCAGCCGGGGCGCATGCTGCATGAAGCCCACACCGGGCCCCTAGCCACTCTCTATTACAATCCGCGGTTAAGATATTACGGCTCGGCCACCACGTCTTCTTTTTATCCCGTAGTGCTGTCGGAATTGTGGCACTGGACCGGGGACCGCAGCGTGATTGAGCCGCTGTTGAAGCCCGCCCTGCTGGGCTTACGCTGGAAGGACCAATACACCAATCTCTATGGCGACGGATTTTCCTATTACCAGTCGCACTCTTCGCAAGGCAACAAAAATCAGGGTTGGAAGGATTCCGGCGATGCGATCGTGTATGAAGACGGATCGCAGGTTGAGCCCCCCATCTCCACCTGCGAGGAGCAGGCGTTCGTCTACGTGGCCAAGCTGCGCATGGCAGAGTTGCAGTGGTTCATGGGCGACCGGGATCTTGCGGGGCGCATGTTCCACCAAGCGACCGAGCTGAAAAAGCGGTTCAACGACCGTTTTTGGATGCCCGACAAAAATTTCTTTGCTCTGGGACTTGACTCCAGGCAGCAGCAAATCAAATCCATCACCTCGAATCCGGGCCACCTGCTGGCTTGTGGCATCTTATACAACGAGCTCGCCGCCCCGGTGGTCCATCGCCTGATGCAGCCTGACATGTTCAGCGGCTGGGGCGTGCGTACTCTATCGGCCGATCATCCCGCTTTCGATCCTTACAGCTATCACCGCGGCTCAGTTTGGCCCGTCGAACACGGCAGCTTTGCCATGGGCATGATGTGCTTTGGCCTGATAGACGAACTTCATACCATGGCACGCGCCATCTTTGAGGCCAGTGCCCTTTTCGATTACAACCGGTTGCCGGAGTGTTTCAGTGGACATCAGCGCGACACCGAGCATCCTTTTCCGGCGTTCTATCCCAAAGCCAATTCGCCGCAAGCATGGTCCGCGGGGAGTGTTTTTTCGATTGTGCAGGCGATGTTGGGGCTCTATCCGTTTGCTGCTTCGAACACGTTGTTGATTGATCCCCATCTGCCCGACTGGCTTCCCGAACTCACGCTCAGAAATTTGCACGTGGGCAAGGCCGTCATCAGCATTCGTTTCTATCGAAAAGGAAAAAACACGCATTTCGATGTGCTGGAAAAGCGCGGCCGCTTACATGTCTTGCGGCAGCCCAGCCCCTGGTCTTTGACGGCGGGGCTTGGCGAACGCATAAAAGATGTCATGGAAAGTTTGATTCCATAAGCGGTGAGATTAAGAATTAGAGGTGGAGTATGAACCATCCGATTGGCAAGAGATGCTGGGCAAAGTGGAAGACCCGGCCGATTGTGGCCGCACCATGACTGAGTTTCTCAACGCTCCCGGCCCCGCTGTGCTGCAAGCGGTTGTCGATCCGTTCGAACCGCCATTACCTGCAAAGATGAAGGCGGAACAGGCGCTGCACTTTGCAGAGTCCCTGGCCAGGGGAGAGCCGAACCGAAAGAAGATCGCGCTAACCACGCTGTCCGATCGAGTGCGCGAGCTGATCTAAGGAATAGCAACCGCACCCCGGCGATGAGCGGGGGGGGTGCGGTTGCGATCATCCTTTGCCCAGTGACAATCGTTTCACAGCGATCTTGGCCGCGTGATAGCCGCACATCCCATGCACGCCCCCGCCCGGCGGCGTTGATGAAGAACAGATATAGATGTTCTTCGCGGATGTACCGTAGTGACGCCAGGTGGGGCGAAGTAGAAATTGATGAATGTCCATTGCGCCGCCCCCGATGTCCCCTCCCACCAGGTTTGCATCCATGCGCTCAAGATCCGGCGGCTTTAATACGCTCCGGGCCAAAACCGTATCGCGGAACCCGGGAGCGAAACGTTCGATCTGCCGCTCGACTTTCTCCAGCATGTCAACGCTTGATCCATGCGGAACGTGGCAGTAAGCCCAGACGATGTGCTTGCCCTCGGGTGCACGCGAAGGATCAAACAACGTAGGCTGCACCAGCAGAATGAAAGGGCGCTCTGAGATTTGAGCGTTGCGCGCAGCTTTTTCCGAGGCCGCAATGTCATCAAAGCTGCCGCCGAGATGCACGGTCGCCGCCCGCAGGCATTCCGGCGCTGTCCACGGAACCGGCCGGCTCACCGCATAATCCGCTTTGAAAACTCCCGGGCCATAACGAAATTTCTTCAGGCTGTGTTTGTAGCTTTCAGTGAATCGTTTCCCGCCAATCTTGAGAAGCTGTTGCGGGGTGACATCACACAAAATGGCAGAGTAGTCGATCAAATCATCCAGAGATTCGACTCGCGACGAGGTGCGGACAACGCCTCCGAGTGTTGCCAGATAGCTGCACAGCGCCTTGGTGAGCGCCTGCGATCCGCCGCGCGGAATCGGCCAGCCCACAGCATGAAGGCTGATCGCCATCAGCATGCCGAACGCCCCGCTTAGCGGCTCATCGAGGGCGAGAAACGAATGCGCGGCCAGTCCGGCGAATAACGCGCGTGTGCGCGGGTTGCGAAAGCGGGCAGCGATTCCTTTCGCGGTGAAAAGGGCATCAAGCCCGAATCGCGCCATGAGCCATGGATGCTTCGGAAGAATCGGAACTGGGCCGAGGACCTCCGGGGCAAATTCGCTCCACTGCTCGACAAACGGACGCATAAGCCCGCGCCACGCCGCCCCATCTTCGCCAAGATCTTTGGACGCCTGGTTCAGATCCCGGTCCAGAACGACTGCTGTCGCGTCGTCATGCGGATGCGCGAGCGCCGCGGGCGAATGAATCCATTCCAGCCCGTGCTCCTGTAACGGTAGCAATGAGAAAAAAGGTGAGCCTACCCCGAGCGGATATACAGCGGATCCGAAATCATGCCGGAAACCCGGCTGCGTCAGTTCCATGGTTCGAACCGCGCCGCCCGGAACCGCTTCCGCCTCGAACACTTCAACCTGGAGCCCGGCCTGGGCGAGTACAATCGCCGCCGCCAAGCCATTCGGTCCGGAACCCACGACGCAAGCTTTGCGATTCGGTGCCATCAGAAAAAATTTAGTAATTGGGTAATTTGGTAATTGAGTAATTGAAAATCAATCCGAAGCTCTGGCAATTTTCAATTTCCCAATTACTAAATTGGGCAATTACTCAATTGCCCAATCCCTCAATCTTCTCTTTCTTTTGGCGGCGCCGTCGGCCATTCGACCACGTTGATTTGACCGTCCGGCATCTTCTCCAACGTCGGCGCATAAAGGCCAAGCAACTCACGGCGCCACCACATCCCGGTCCGCCGCTTTTCCTGCAGCGTCGTGAACCAGTACTGCCAGAGCAGAACCCGTATCTCCCGCGGAGGCTGGCTGGAAAACGGGTTCCCCGCAAACAGCTCCAGCACGTCCTTATCGTTCGACAGTAGTCGCACCTCAGTGTTGGGCACAATCCGGTAATCCCGCCACGAACCCAGGGACGCAAACCACAAATTCCAATCAAAGCGCGGTTGATAAGGCGCATAGATTCGCGGAGGCTGGTTCAATGCCTGCGGCTTGTAGCGAAATGGATATGGCACCCAATCCTGTCCATCATTCGATCCCTGAAACTCGATCTCGTAGCGCCCGCGCGTCATCACCGCGAATAATCCATACTGATTGGCAATCCTGAACGGCTCCAGCGCGATTACCGGAGCAGAGGGCAGATGCGCGTTGCCCAGCATCTCCGCGGTGGTCGCGTAAAAGATCCAGACCAACATCACCGCCGTTACCGACAGTCTCGAAATTTCCCACGGACGGCGAAGCCTTTGCCGCGATCCCTCTGAACTCAACGTGGTATCCGCAAGTGTAAATCGATTGCGCAGCCGCGTGCTCCAGCGTGAGGGTAAGATGCCGAGAATGAAGCGATCGTCCAGCAGAAACACGCCCAGGGAGAGAACCAGGTAGTTCAAAAAGGTGTAGTTGGCCGTCAAGATCACGCCGATCTGCCAGGGCGTCACGATGAAGAAGCAGATAATGCGAAAGCGCCGCGGCAAAAACAGCATACAGACGAGGCCGAGTTCCAGCGCGAGCGTGGCCGCGACGGTCGCCGCGTGAAACCAGTGCGGCAGATGCTGTACGTACCAGCCGATCCAGGTCGGCAGAGGACCGTTCTGGTAGTACTCATCCATGGCGGTAAAGTGGCGCCATTCCGGATCGCCGCTCGCCAGCTTCACCACTCCCGATTCGAAATAAATGCGGAACCACTCCCAAAGCAGCAGGAACCAGCTGGCGCGTGGGCCCGGATACCAGCGCGCGAATCGCGGACGTAATCGCGGCGGCGCCAGAAAAAGCGAAAGGAAGCCGGCCTCGAGCAGCATGCCGTCCGACTGGTAACTGGCGAAATCCTGCGCTGCGGCAATAAAGGACAGAAAAAGCACGAAGCAAATCGCCAGCATGCCGCGCGGCCAGACATTCAAAATAAGCAGGACCGACGCCGCCAAGCCAGCCCAGCAGAGAGCATTCAGCATTCCGTTTCCGTTCGACCACCACAGCAACGTCGGCGCGTACCAGATGCGCAGCCAGGGTCCGAGCGAATGCGCTACAGCCTGAAGATATGGGCCCGCCGGAAGGATGCCATCGGGTCCGATGAGCCCGCGAATCTGAAACAGCAGGGAATAGAACGCCGAAAAATAGATGATGCCCAGTGCGCGCAGAAACAGCCAGCGAGGAAGCAGACGGTCCTGCGCTCCCTGCTCCGCATCGAAGGGCCAATGCATCGCGGAGGCGGCTGACCAGCGCATGATGGTCGAATTATACGAAGAAGATTCTCAGCCGGGAATTCAGGTTCGATCGGTCACCCAACTGGGCGAGGGTCACTGCGCTTTGCTTTTGGCCATGGTTCCCCGCGCGGAGGCGACGGCTTCCACCAGTTCCCGGGCCGAGTCCGTGATCTTCTGCAGATTGCCCTCGCGCAACGCGGCCGGATCCACCAGATCGGCGCCCACGCCGACAGCAAAGGCTCCCGCCGCAATGAATTCGGCAGCATTGGCCGCGTTGACGCCTCCCGTCGGAATCAGCGCCGCGTTGGGAAACGGAGCCTTCAGCGACCGCAGATACTTTGCGCCTCCCACATTTCCGCAGGGAAAAATCTTGATCAATCGCGCTCCGTGGTCCTGCGCATTCATCAACTCGGTGGGCGTCAATGCGCCAGGAATTGCCAGCTTCTCAGAAACCCGAGCCACGGTAAGCACCGACAGTGCCAGCCCCGGACTCACCAGAAATTCAGCGCCGGCCCGAACGCACGATTCCGCCTGCTCCGCCGAAGTGACCGTCCCGGCTCCGATCAGCACTCGGCTGCCGTACTGCTGCGCCACTTCACGAATCACGGTGACGGCATTGGGAACGGTCATCGTAATTTCGACCACGGGAATGCCGCCCGCGCAAATTGCTTCCACGGCGCGCGTCGCTTCGGTGACCGAACTCGCCCGCACGACCGGCACGATGCCGATTTCTGCAATCCTGCGAATTACGTCGTCAATGCTCATGTCTTTCCTTCAGGTGAACCCGCCTCAGCGCTCGATGCGTGCCGTCTTCGAAGTCATCGCCTGCAACACCTCGGCCAACGTTACCATCGTGGTGTCGCCCGGCGTGGTCATGGCAAGGGCGCCGTGCGCCGCGCCGCAGTCCACCGACCATTGCGGATCTTTTCCCGACAACATTCCATAAATCAGGCCCGAGGCAAAGGAATCGCCGCCGCCCACGCGGTCGTAAATTTCCAGATCCTGCCGGACCGCCGCTTCGTAAAACTTGCCGTCACAGTAACACAGCGCTCCCCAATCGTTCACGGTCGCGGTTCGGGCATGGCGAAGCGTGGTCGCAATGACCGACATAGCGGGGTATTCTTTCACGACTCGCTCAATCATCTGCTTGAATCCGGCCGCCTCAAGCTTGGAATGATGCTCATCCAGCCCGGATACAGCAAAGCCCAGAGCCGCGGTGAAATCCTCTTCATTCCCCAGCATCACGTCCACCAGCGGCGCGAGGCGCCGGTTGACTTCCTGGGCTTTCGACTTGCCGCCAATGGCTTTCCACAGCGAAGCACGGTAATTCAGATCGAAAGAAACGATTACACCCGCGCGCTTCGCCGCCTGCATGGCTTCTTCTGCGACCAGCGGCGTAGTCTCCGACAGCGCGCAAAAAATTCCTCCAGTATGAAACCAGCGCGCGCCATCCTTGGAAAAAATCTGCTCCCAATCAATCTCGCCCGGTTTCAGTTGCGAAATCGCGGTGTGCCCGCGATCCGAGCAGCCCAGCGCGGGGCGAAGGCCGAATCCTCGCTCGGTGAAATTCAGCCCGTTGCGCACCGTGCGCCCCACTCCATCAAACGGTACCCAGCGCACATACTTCTGGCTGACGCCGCCCTGCAGCATCAGATCCTCGACCAGGCGGCCCACCGGATTGTCGGCAAGAGCGGTCACCACCGCCGTGTCCATGCCGAAACAGCGCCGCAGTCCACGTGCCACGTTGTACTCGCCGCCGCCTTCCCATGCGCGGAAATGCCGGGTCGTCGAGATTCGCTCGTCCCCGGGATCGAGGCGCAGCATTACCTCTCCCAGGCTGACCAGATCCCACGCGCATTTTTCTTTGGCCCTGATGTTGAGCTTAGCCATGGATCACGAACTATGAATCATAATGGAATCAAGCCAGCAGGAGTACGTAACCAGTGAGTAACATCTCCGAACGCGACCAGGCGGGACGTCCGGTCTCGCGCGAGTTCCCATTTGTGGTTTCCACCCCTCCGGCTGTATATATGTTCGCGGACTCTAACACCGTCTCCGGGGCGGGTGGAGGAGCCGCAAATCCATTTTTAAGGAGACGAAATGTACCGAACCCGAACGCACTTGTTGCTGCCGATTTTCGGAGTGATGTTAACTGCGGTTTTAGGCGTGACTGCGAGCCAGGCGCAGGAGCACAAAGCGATCAACCTCGCTCCCGCACGAGGCCTGCCCTTTAGCGATGGAATTGTTGCCGGGAACACGCTGTACATCGCCGGACAGGAAGGCACAGGTGAAGGCGACAAGTTGGTCTCTGGAGGCATTGCGGCAGAGACCAAGGCTGCTCTCGGCAACATTGAAAAAGTTGTAAAAGCCGCGGGCTTCGAAATGAAGGACATCGTTTCGGTCACGGTGTACTTGTCCGACATCCACGACTTTCCGGAGATGAATACGGTCTACAAGAGCGTCCTGCCCGATCCCAAGCCGGCGCGCGCGACCATGCAGGCGGCGGCTTTGGTGAATGGCGCGAAGGTAGAGATCGCGGCCATAGCCGTAAAGCAAAAGTAGGCGAGAAGAGACGAGCCACAATGAGGCCGTACGCTTCGGCTCGCTCCATCAGGGAGCGGCGAAGCGCGGAGGATACCATGTCGGAACTCGCATTATTTGGCGGCAGCCAGGCCAAACACAAATCCTTTCCGCTCTGGCCGCAGTACGATGACAACGAACGCCGCGCCCTCCAGGAAGTTCTCGAAAGCCGTGTCTGGTGGCGTACACCGGGCACGAGGACGCTGGAGTTCGAGCAGGCCTTTGCCGCGTACCACGGTGCGCGCCATGGAATCGCCGTCACCAACGGTACCGCCGCGCTCGAAATCACCATGGCCGCGCTCGGGATCGGACACGGCGACGAGGTCATTGTCCCTGATTTCACCTTTGTCGCCACTGCCAGTGCCGTGCTCTTCGCCAACGCGCTGCCCGTGCTGGTGGATGTCGATCCCCGGAGCTACAACCTGGATCCTGACCTGACCGAAGCCGCCATCACTCCCAGAACAAAGGCGATCATCGCGGTGCACATGGGGGGATATCCCGCCGACCTCGACCGGCTGCAGGAAATTTCGCGGCGTCATGGAATCCCGCTCGTGGAAGATTCCGCGCACGCGCACGGAAGCGAGTGGCGAGGACGAAAGATCGGCACCTTCGGCGCCGCCGCAACTTTCAGTTTTCAAGCCAGCAAACTGATGACCGCCGGCGAGGGAGGAATGGTTATTTCCAACGACGACGCTTTCGAGCGCCAGGCCCGATCGATCCACGACTGCGGCCGCATGCCCGGCGAGTGGTTTTACAGCCATTTTATTTATGGCTCCAACTATCGTTTAAGCGAATGGCAGGGCGCGGTGCTCAAAGTTCAACTCGGACGGCTGGAACCACAGACGCTTCACCGCCATCGCAATGGCCGTCTGCTCGACAGGTTGCTCGGCGGTGTCCCGGGGATCACGCCGCAAATCTGCGACCCGCGCTGCACCCGCAATGGCCAGTACGCCTACATCTTTCACATGGACGCGAAACACTTCGCCGGCATCTCGACCGAAAACTTCATCGCCGCGCTCAATGCCGAAGGAGTCCCCACGCAGGCCAGCTATCCGCCGCTGCACGAACTGGACTGCTTCCGCAATGGCGAATACCGCAAGCGCCTGAGCGGCGTCCAGGCGGCTGAGCCGCACGCCTTCCTGAAACAAACTTTTCCGCACACCCAGCGCGCCGCCTGGGAGACGGTATGGATTCCGCAATTCGCATTGCTCGGCGATGAGGAAGATATGAACGAAATTGCCGATGCCATCCGCAAAATTCAACGCCATGCGTCCGAAATCGCGGCCCATGCTTCCAAAGCTACCGCGGAAACCGTCGTTCGCTGAGAGAACCGGCGCTGAGAAAATGCATGAACGATTGCGGCGGAGGAGAGAGCGATGATCCGCACTGCCCGTGAAGGCAGTATCTGTTTTCTGTTCCTTCTTGTGGGCGTTTTGCTCGCGCAGGCACCCCTGCCGGCCCAGGATGCGCGCAAGCTTCCCGACAAGGTTCCTCCCAAGCGTACCTCTCAAATTCAAGACGGCTTCGGCATTAACTCCGACTTGCCTCGCGATCCTTATCTTCCCTGGAACCGGTGGTGGTGGACCCGCATGTTCGACGCCGGCTTCAAGTGGATCCGCATCGGCCAGTACGAGAACAGCACCGACCGCACCAGTTGGGACTGGATCGAGCAAAAGCGCGGCGTATACGCCTCCTCGCCCGAACTTGAGGCTGCCGTTGACTCGCTGGTCGATAATGGGATGGATGTGCAGGTGCAGCTTCTCTACGGCAACGCCATGTACACCGCGCACAGCGGCAAGTTGCCCGAGATCAGCGTCCCCGAGCCCGGATCGTTCCACAACGATGACCGTAGTCTCTATTCAGTCTTCTGGCCGCCGGTGACCCCCGAGCAAATCTCAGCTTTCAACAACTATGTTGCCTGGATGGCCGATCATTTCAAAGGCCGCATCCGTTACTGGGCGTTGTGGAACGAGCAAGACATTGGATACTGGAATCCCTGGGGCGATCCCGAGCAGTACGGCCGCCTGCTTGCTTCCTTCGTCGATACCGTGCACAGAACTCCTGAAGCAAAAGTCATTTACGGCGGCCAGGCCGATCCCGCGCGCGAATTCACCCAGCGCGCTCTCGATGCTTGTAAGTGTGCCCAGGGAATCGATGTCTACGCCTATCACACCTATCCTGGATACGGCCAAAACATGAACCCGGAAACCATGGATTACGGAGCGTATCTTAACGAGTCCCCGCATGCACTTCGTGATTTGGTCACGCACTATCCGGGCATAAAAGCGGGAGTTCCGTTTTTCGATGATGAGTTCAATTCCATCGGAGCCTGGATCGGTTCGGACGACTCCGTGCAGGCCAAGTATGTGCCTCGCGGCCTCATCTACAATCACGCGGCCGGAGTGAAAACGTTCGTGTGGCTGCTCGCGGCTGGGACCGACGGAAACGAATTCGACGACTTCGGTATCCTCCGCGGCCTCACCAATCACGACGACGATTTCACGCCGCGCCCCGTGTTCTACGCGCTGCAGAATACGAACGCGCTTTTTTCCGACACCAAATTCGATCCCGCTATCCAAATTACCGGTCCGGGGCTCGCCGCCCTGCCTCGGCAAAGCGATTTCCCTTTTCTGAGTTACGGTTTTCGATCGAAGAACGGGAAAGCGATCGTGGCCTATTGGCTGGCCGCGCATAGTCTGCCGGGAAATGCTTTCCGCACCGTCTATACCACCCTCACTCTGAAAAACACCGGCATCCAGCACCCCGTTCTTATTGATGTGGTGTCGGGCGACATCCACCCGCTGGCGTGGAAGCGGGACACCACCGATACCTTGGAATCGCTTCCAGTCACCGATAGCATCATGGCAATCGCCGACGCCGACTATTTCGACTGGCCCGTGCTTCCCGAAGCTCCGAGTTCGCTGAACGCGTCGTTCGCGGGAAACACGGTGAAGCTCTCCTGGCAGGTTCACGGAGGCGCCCCGCAGCATATCGTCGTCGAGCGCCGCGAAGAAGTTTCCGGCGGACGTGGCTCATGGCGGCGGATTGCCGAACTGCCCGCCTCCGGCACCGATTACACGGACGCCGGCATTAAAAAAGCCCAGCATCTTTTCTACCGCATACGAGCCGTTAATGACGGCGGTGAATCCGCCACTTCCAACACGGTTTGGATGACGGTCCCATAGTGTTCGGGATAACCAGGGTAGGCTGTGGGCCGGGCAAGGCTCAACCTCCGCCCGGGTAAGGTTATACTTTCTCTTCGCGAGTAGAACTGAACTGAATCAGGAGTCTTCCTATGCAGAGCCGCATCACGGGCACGACCATGCCTGTTCTCGAATTCAGCCTCGAACCCAATGAGTCGATCATTTCCGAAGCGGGAGAGCTCTCCTGGATGGGCAGTTCGATCCAGATGACGACTCACACGCAGTTTGCCGGAGGCGGCGGGTTGTTCGGCGTGATCAAGCGCGTGGCCGGTGGCGGCTCGATCTTTATGACCGAATACCGCGCCTTCGGCGCCGCAGGGGAACTCGCTTTTGCAACCAAGCTGCCCGGCCACATCATGCCGGTCGAGGTTTCACCCGGCCACGAATACATGATTCACCGCCATGGATTTCTCTGTGCTACCCCGCAGATTCAGATCGGCGTCGGATTCCAGCAATCGCTGGGCGCCGGCATTTTCGGCGGCGACGGATTCCTGCTGCAGCGGCTCAGCGGTCAAGGTACGGCCTGGCTGGAGCTTTCCGGAGAACTCGTCGTGCGCGACCTGCAACCCGGCGAAACTCTGCGCGTGCATCCCGGACACGTCGGCGCATTTCAGGCCAGCGTCTCGTTCCAGATCACGACTGTGCCCGGCATCAAGAACATGATTTTCGGCGGCGATGGAATCTTTCTTGCCTCCCTAACCGGGCCCGGACGCATCTGGCTGCAGACGCTACCCATCGCGAAGCTCGCGCACGCCATCGAGAAATACATCCCCCGCGAAGCGACGCGGCAAACCGTGGAAGGCGGAGTTGTCGGCGGAATCGTCGGCTCGATCCTAGACAACATGCGGTAGAGGGCCACCCGCAAGACGTGCAATTCTCCAGGGCATTTATGAACGAAGCGGATGGTTCGGCCAAGCATTCCAATCCCGATGGCGAGACCCAGATCGATGGTATGCGCGTGGGCTTTGATCCCGAGGCCACAGTGCATGATCTGGATGCCGCTACTGTCTCCCCGGTCGACGGCGCCAGCGCCGCCCAACCGCTCTCTTTTGGCCAATATACTCTGATTCGCCGCCTGGGCGAGGGCGGCATGGGACAAGTCTGGCTCGCCGAGCAGACCTCGCCCGTGCGCCGGCAGGTCGCGATCAAACTCATCCGAGTCGGCATCTACGACGCCGAGCTGTTGCAGCGCTTCCGCGCCGAGCGCCAATCACTTGCCATGATGGACCACCCGGCCATCGCGAAGGTCTTCGACGCCGGCGCGACTCGCGACGGGCAGCCCTACTTTGTGATGGAGTATGTGCCGGGCGTTCCGATCACCGCATACTGTGACAAGAAACACTTCACCGTCCGGCAGCGGCTGGAGCTATTGCTCAAGGTTTGCGAAGGCGTCCAACACGCCCACCAAAAGGCCATCATTCATCGCGACCTGAAGCCCGCGAACATCCTGGTCACCGAGGTTGACGGCAAGCCGGTGCCGCGCATCATCGACTTCGGATTGGCCAAAGCGATTGGGCCTGAGGTCGATGGCGAAGCGGGCATGACGCGCGCCGGCGGCTTCGTCGGCACTCCCGGCTACATGAGCCCCGAGCAGGCGGATTCCTCCGTGCACGATGTCGACACCCGCACCGATGTCTACTCGCTCGGCGTGTTGCTCTACGTTTTGCTGACCGGCGACGAGCCTTTTGATACCACCCAGTGGAAGACGCAGCCGCTGCATGAGATGCTCCGCCAGCTGCGCGAGGTCGACCCCCCGCTCCCCAGCACGAAACTGCGCATGGAAACGCCGGCCTCGCTCGCCAATGCGACGATGCGTGGCGCGCAACTGAGGCAATTGCAACAACTGCTCCATGGGGATCTTGACTGGATCACCATGAAGGCGCTCGAAAAAGATCGTTCCAGACGCTACGGTACGCCTATGGAACTGGCGGCCGACGTCGAGCGTTATCTGAATAACGAGGCCATCGTGGCTCGTCCGGCGAGCACGGCGTATCGCCTGCGAAAATATGTTCGCCGTCATCGCATCGGCGTGGCCGTGGCCGCAGGATTGGCCTTGCTCCTGGCCGGATTCGCGGTCGTGCAGGCGGCACAGATCCGCCGTGTCACAAGAGAGCGCGATCGGGCCAATCGTGAGCGCGACCGCGCCAACCACATCACCGACTTCATGTTGCAGATCTTCAAGGTCTCCGATCCCAGCGAGGCCCGCGGCAACAGCATTACCGCCCGCGAATTGCTGGACAAGTCCTCAAAAGATATCGATACGGGGTTGGCGAATGATCCGGAGCTGCAGGCGCAGATGTTGCAGGCGATGGGCGATGTGTATAGCGGTCTTGGCCTGCGCTCGCCTGCGGAGACGCTGCTCACTCGCGCTGTCGACATCCGGCGCCGAGTTCTCGGGCCGGATGATCCTGCCACCCTCGATTCCATGAGCCGTCTGAGCTGGACGCTGTATCTGGAGGGCCGCTATCCTGACGCGGAGAAGTTGCAGCAAGAAACGTTGGCGGCGCAGCAGCGGGTTCTCGGGAATAACGATGCCAGAACCGATCTGTCGATGGCGCAACTTGCCGACATTTTTGGAGAGGAAGGCCGGTACCCCGAGGCGGAAAAACTAGAGCGCAACTTGCTCGACATCGATCAGAAATTTCATCCGCAGGATTCGCGCCAGTGGATGCTGGCCACACGAAACCTGGGCTGGACCCTCGCCTTAGAAGCCAAATATAGCGAGTCCAGCAAGCTGCTGCATGAAGCCCTCGATCTCTACTTGCAGAACCTTGGCGCTGACCATCCGGAAACCCTGAAAACTGCATCGCAACTGGCCGATGTTCTTCGTAGGCAACGCCACTTTGGCGAAGCGGAGAAATTGCTGCGCCAGACGATCGATATCGAGCGCAGGGTTCTCGGGCCAGAGCACCCCAGCACCACAGAGTCGATCAATACTCTCGCGACCACGCTTCAAGAGGCTGGGCGCTTTACCGAGGCGGAGCCGCTGTACCGGCAGACTTTGGAGATTCAACTCCGTACCCTCGGCCCCGAGCACCGAGTCGTGCTGGCCACGATGGAAAGTCTGGGCAACAATCTGATGGGTGAGAATCGTTTTGCCGAGGCGGAGGCACAATTCCGGCAGGTGCTCAAAACGCAACGTCGGGTGCTGGGCCCGGATCATCCCGACACTCTAAATAGCATGGTCAGTCTCGGGAACGCTCTCATGGAACAGGGGCACTACGGCGAAGCACGAAACGTTTATCTCGAAGCACTGCATGCCCAACAACGGGTTCTGGGACCCGAGAACCCGAGCACGGCCATGACCGCTTACGATCTGGGCTGCGTGGCGGCCCACCAGGGGCACAAAGCGGAAGCCATTTCTTTCTTGACGCAGGCCGTTGATCACGGGCTCGAACCCTATGGGGACATAGGGATGCCGAAGGACCCCGACCTCAATTCGCTCCACGGCGTCCCGGACTTCACCGCGCTCGTCGCCCACGCCAAAGAAGTCGCTCAGGCTAAACAGAAAGCCGCCGTGCAAAAAACGAACTGAAAAAAGCCGATTATGCCGGGCGCAGAGGGAACCAAGTCCCCATCGCTATGGTGCCATTGCCCGTGGGCATGACGACCGCAATACGCTTGCCGTTAATCATTGGTGGAGTGGAGCTATGGATAGTTCACTTGAGACCCGCTTACAACGAGGAAAAGACGCGGGAGGGGAACCAACTGACGGCGCGGAATTTGACGACTGTGATTCCGTGATCAGCAAATCAAATGACACAAGATAGGGTGCAATTTGTCGGCGGCTCGTCGACCGCAAGGCTTATTGCGCATCGCACCGCTGCCATCGCCCGGCGTCTCAAGTAAACTATCCGTAGCCCTAATTTCCCCCATGATCAACGGCAAGCGTATCGCGGTCGTCATGCCCGCTTACAACGCGGAAAAGACGCTCGAGGTGACGGTGAACGAACTGCCTGACCTCGTGGACATCCGCATCCTGGTCGACGACCAGAGCCACGACGCCACCGTCGCCCTGGCCCGCCGCCTCGGCCTCCACGTTTTTCAGCACGACCGCAACTACGGCTACGGACGCAACCAGCAGACCTGCTACCGGGAAGCCCTTGCCGCCGGCGCCGATGTCGTGATCATGCTGCATCCCGACTACCAGTACACGCCGCTGCTGATCACAGCGATGGCCAGCATGGTGGCGTATGACGTTTATGACGTCGTTCTTGGATCGCGCATCATTGGCGGACGCGCCCTCCTGGGCGGCATGCCGCTGTACAAGTACATTTCCAACCGCCTGCTCACCGCGTTCGAGAACCTCTTCCTCGGCGTCAAGCTTTCCGAGTATCACACCGGGTACCGCGCCTTCAGCCGGCGGGTTCTAACCGAATTGCCACTGCTGGAAAATTCCGACGACTTCGTCTTCGACAACCAGATGCTGGCGCAGTGTGTGCATTTTGGATTTCGTATCGGAGAGGTTTCCTGTCCCACGAAATATTTTGCGGAAGCCTCGTCCATCAATTTCGGCCGCAGCGTGAAATATGGATTCGGCGTGCTGGCCACGACCGTGCAGTTTGTGCTGCAGAAATTCGGCCTCATTCACGTGCCGCGCTTCAGCGACCAGGGCCGCAAACTGGCAGCAGCCGGTGAAACCTATTACGCCTCGCACAGCGAAAGCGCGCGTCCGGTCTAGCCTCATTTGAGAATGCGCCACCAATTCAAAGTCCTGGCCCTGCTGCTGCTGTTGACCGTGGGGGCGATCCTGGTGCAGGGATACCACCCGGGACTGGAAGATGACGCCTACTACCTGGCCGCGATCAAGCACGACCTGAATCCGGCATTATTTCCGCACGACGCTGCGTTTTTTCAAGTCCTGTTTCAGGCGACCGTGTTCGACAAGATGATTGCGGCTTCTTTGCGTGTGACGCACCTGCCGCTGGGATGGGGAATTTTCCTTTGGCAATTCGCCGCGACCTTTTTGATTCTCTGGGGATGCTGGCGGATCGCTCACCGCTGCTTCGAAGAAGAGTACGCCCAGTGGGCAGCCGTGACCATGGTCGCGGCCTTGCTGACGCTTCCCGTATCAGGCTCCGGCCTGCTCTTGACAGACCAGCATTTGCAGCCGAGATCGCTGGCCACCGCGCTGATCCTGGCGGCTATCGTCGCTGTGCTCGACGGTCGAAAGTGGCTGGCGGCGATCTTGCTGCTGGCGGCCTTTCCGCTGCACCTCAACATGGCGCCCTTCGGAGTCTCTTATTGCGTCTTTCTGGCCTGGAGCCCGCAGAAAAAAACGCAACCAAGTTACGCCGCTGTGGCGGCTCTGGCTTTTCCTTTACAGTGGATCTTCGAACCTGCCAACGATACCTGGCGCCGCGCCGAAGCCACGCGCAATTTTTATTTCCTGCTGCGCTGGCATTGGTACGAGTGGCTGGGGATCATCGGCCCGCTGGTGATTGTCTGGTGGTATCGCCGACTCGCTCGCGGCCGCGGCTCGACGGTTCTCGCGAAAGTTGCCGAGCGCACCGTCTATTTCGGCGTATTCCAGTTCGCGGTCGCGCTTGTCCTGATGCTGCCGCCGCGCCTCGAGCGCCTTCGCTCGTTCGAGCCCATGCGCTTCCTGCATCTCGTGTACCTGCTGTTCGTTTTGCTGTCGGGAGGCTTGCTGGCGCGCTACTTCCTCAAGCGCAGCCTGGTTCGCTGGCTCCTTCTATTCGTTCCGTTGAGTGCGGGAATGTTCTACGCTCAGCGCGTACTCTATCCGGCAACCGCTCATCTGGAGTTGCCCGGCGTGCCATCGCATAACCCGTGGGTCGAAGCTTTCCGCTGGATCAGCCACAACACCCCAGTCGACAGCTATTTCGCCCTCGATCCCGATTACATGGAAATGCCGGGCGAAGATGCCCATGGCTTTCGCGCCCTCGCCGAGCGCAGCGTCTTGGCCGATGCCATCAAAGATCCCTGCATCGTCGTGCGCGTCCCCAGCCTCGGGCCCCGCTGGCTCCGCGAAATGAACGCGCAACAAGGCTGGAGAACTTTTCAACGACGGGATTTCCTGCGCCTGAAAGAACAATTCGGAGTGGATTGGATAGTAGTTTCAAGCCCGGGAGTGACAGGAATGGAGTGCCCTTACGACAACGGAACTCTATCAGTCTGCCGAGTCGATTGAGGTAGCGCCGACGCCCGCTCTGACTCCGAAGGGTCTCGCCGGCTATCCAGAAGGCGTCCGCGCCCGCTGCCGTGTAGGAATGTGAAAGAGTCAGCTTTCGATCTGAGCTCGAGTAGAAAGCTGCCGCCCCAGCAACGACTCTTCCGAAGGCGACAGCGGCTCGTCGAAGCCCAGCGTCTCCCGCACAAAATACAGAGGCCGCCGCTTGTTCTCGGCATAGCTTCGCCCGAGATATTCGCCGAAAATCCCCAGGCACAACAACTGCGCTCCGCCCAGCAGCAGCACGGCCAACAATACCCAGGCCCAGGGCGAAACCCAACGTCCCTGCGCGAGTCCGAAGCCGATCGCAGTCAAGCCGGCGAGCAACGCCACAGAAGAACTTACGACGCCCAGCAGCGTAGCCAGCCGCAAAGGGGCAATCGAGAATGACAAAATACCATCCGCCGCGAAGCGCGCCATCCGCAGCAACGTGTACTTCGAATCGCCTGCATGTCGCGCTGCGCGCTCGTAAGGAAGAGAGACCTGCTTGAATCCGGTCCAGCTCACCATGCCGCGCACGAATCGGTCGCGCTCGGGCATCGACACCAGAGCGTCCACGACTTTGCGATCAAGCAGGCGAAAATCGCCCGAATCCAGCGGAATTTCGATCTCCGATAACCGGTTGATGAACCGGTAAAACCATTTGGCAGTCAGAGTTTTGAAGGCGGTCTCACCTTCGCGGTGGCTGCGCGTTCCGTAGACCACATCGTTGCCCTCCCGCCAGAGCTCAACCATCTCACCGATGACCTCGGGAGGATCCTGCAGGTCGGCATCGATCAGCACGACGGCAGCCCCGCGGGCATATTCGAGGCCTGCGCTGATCGCGATCTGATGGCCGAAATTTCGTGACAGCCTGACGATGCGAATGCGCGGATCCGCGGCGTGCAGCCCGGTTAAGACCCGCGGCGTATCGTCGCGACTGCCATCGTCCACGAAAATGATTTCGAAGGAGCAGCCGATCTGCTCCAGGCTGGCGGTCAACCGCCGTGATGTTTCCGGCAGCACCACTTCCTCATTAAAGCAAGGAACGATGACGGTGATCTCGGGCTTAGGCCCGAATGAGGTTAGGTGCATTCCTGGAAACTCCGGCGCAGCGTGAGAATTCAAAGTATTTCCTTATGATACGCTAGCTTTTCGCGATTTTCACAGGCAAACCAGGCCGCTAGTAACCGGCTTGGGCCAGATCCGACCCCAAGAAAGTCCAATGGCGATTGGCGGATAGCAGGCGCCATCTGCGCGGAGAGCGCTCATCCCGACGATGCAAATATTGGAGAACACGGAAACAAAAAGGAGCGCAGCTTCCGTGTGGGGCCCGGCCGCGGCTGTAGGGCTCGCGATCCGGCTCGCGGTCATTCCGTTTCTCTATCACGAGTGGATGGACCCCTTCGTCGTCGAGCACTGGGCCTTTGGCCGGGTAGCGCGCTCGATCCTTACCGGGCACGGATTCGGAAACGTTTTTTCCGATAGCGGCCCGACCGCAGTCCTGCCCCCGGTATACGCCTACCTGGTGGTGGGAATCTTCCGCATCTTCGGCGACCACACCGCGACTTCAGTCATCACGGTGCTGGCGGTCAACAGCCTGTTCTCCGTCGCCGCTTGCGTGCCGGTTTTTCTGCTGGCTCGCAAAGGTTTCGGCGACCGCGTGGCCAAGTGGGCTTGCTGGGGATGGGCCCTCTACCCTTACGGAATCTATTACGGCGCGGACTGGGCATGGTCCACATGCCTGGTCACCCTTGAACTGGCATGGTTGTTTCTATTGGCGTGGCGATTGGAGAATTCCACGCGGACGCGCGATTGGCTGCTGTTCGGGCTGTTAGGCGGATTTGCCGCGCTCACCGAACCTGTCGTTCTCGCCGTAGTTCCACTGCTCGCGTTGTGGACGATCTATCTTCGCTACCGGCAGCACCAGTCCTGGAAGGCTCCCTTGTTTGCCGGCGCGCTCGGGGCGCTGCTCATCATCTCACCCTGGATCATTCGCAACTACGACGTCTTTCACGAGTTCATCCCCATCCGCGGCGGTTTCGGGCTGGAACTCTACATCGGCAACAACGGCTACTCGGCACGCTGGGTGAACAGCGCCCTGCACCCCAACCATAACGATGACGAATTGCGGGAGTACGAGCAGGTGGGCGAGGCGGCGTACATGCATCACAAAGCGGACCAGGCCAAGGCGTTTATCCGCCGCCATCCGGGATGGTATGCGTGGATGACCTTCCGCCGCATGGTTTATATGTGGACCGGCTACTGGAGCTTCGACCGCAATTATCTGAAGGACGAGCCGCTCGATCCTCCTAACATCTTGGTGGATACCACGATGTCGATCCTTGCACTGCTGGGACTGCGCCGTGTTTTCCAGCGGGATTTTTCTTTGGCCATGCGCTTCGCCATCGTGCTCGTGTTTTTTCCGCTCGCTTACTACTTCACCCATCCGGAGACCTACTACTTTCGCCCCGTTGATCCTTTAATTGTGGTGCTGGCGGCGGTGACGGTCGCGGGAAGGAAACGCCCGCAGGCAGCATCTGCATAGCCATTCCGCGCATTGCGGCTTCTTTCCATCGGGGTTTAACATCTAACCATACAGATGCCGACGGCAACCGCCTCACCTGCCAAGAGCCAGCGCTTCACCATTGGCCTGGGCGAGATTTTCAATTTCGCCTACGACGCTTTCTGCAGCAACAAACTGCAATTCACGCTGACCTCGCTGGCCATGGCTGTGGGCACGGCCTCGGTGATCCTGGTGGCCACGATCGGCCTCACCGGCAAGCAATACGCGCTGCGCCTGCTGCAATCGATCGGCACCAATATGATCTATGCCGATTATCAGGGCGGCGCGCAGCGCATTGGGTCCACGCCCGACCCCATCGTCGCCGACGATGTGCAGGCTGTGCGCCAGCAGGTGCCGAGCGTGGTAGCGGCTTCGCCGACCGTGGCGCTGGGTGACCGCATCAGCATTGGGGGCGGCAAGCAGAGCGACATTCTCGTGCTCGGGGTCGATCCGGAATACCGGACGGTGCGCAATCTGGTGATTCTTGCCGGGCGTTTTTTCGATGCCGAGGATTCCGCCGGCCGCAACAAAGTCGGTGTGATTACCCGCGATCTTGCCGTAAAGCTCTTCGGCTCGCCGGACGGCGCGGTAGGACGTGTCATCAAATTAAGCGGCGGCCTTCCTTTCACGGTGGTCGGCGTCTTCCGGGAAAGCGTGGACACCTTCGGGCAGTCTGAGATTCAGCAGGACACCATGCTGATTCCTTATACGGTGAGCCGCTTTTTTACGCCCACATCGGCCGTCAACGAGATCTTTTTTTCGGTGGCTACGCCGCAAGACGTGGGGCCAGCCACGGCGGCGATTCGGCGCGTGCTGAAGTCCCGCCATCGGCCCGAATCGAACTACAGCGTGCAGAACCTGACCCAACTGCTCACCGTCGCGGGAAAGATCTCTGACGCGTTGACTCTTACCCTCATGCTGGTTGCCTTCATCACCTTGCTGGTGAGCGGGATCGGCATTATGAATATCATGCTGGCGACGGTGACTTCGCGCATCCGCGAGATTGGCATTCGCAAGGCCATTGGCGCTACCAATCGCGAGATCCGTTTTCAATTCCTCGCCGAGGCCATTCTGATCTCAGTCACCGGGGGCATTGTCGGCATTGTCACCGGCCTGGCTCTGCCGTACTCCGTCCGCTTCTTCACGGACTACCGCTTCCCCATCTCGGGACTGTCGGCGATTATCGCCATCGTCGTATCGTCCGTCGTGGGGATTATCTTCGGCACCGTTCCCGCCACCCGCGCCTCGCAGCTCGATCCGGTGGAAAGCCTGCGTTACGAGTAGCTTAAGGTCTTGCCTGCCCATCAATCCCTGCGTAAGCTGAGGGGACCTAGTTTGGCTATTGCACGAACTGTTGAGCCGCCGTACTATAGCTCGATTTTCAAATAGCTCGCTTTCCCACGTTTGGTCCCCCACGTTCGGGGAGAGCGAATCGAGTCCCAGCTCGGAAACAACAACCGACAATTGAAAATGAGGAGCGAAACATGAGGCGTTGTGTTGCCACAGGATCCACTCGTCTGATCGCAGGGGGTGTGCTTTCCGCTTTGCTGCTTGCGATCACAGCTGTACCACTCGCTGCCCAACCCGCAGCCGAGGCTCACCCATTGCATTTCGTGGGCCATGGCTACGATAAAGCCCACGAAGTCACGATCAACGCCACGATCAGCCAAATGATCACGAAACACGTGGCCGGAAGTCCTGCCGGTCTGCACCTCCTGGTGACTGGCCCCGAAGGGCTGGTTGATGCGCATCTTGGCCCATTTATGACCCGGCAGACGCAGTCGGCGCTGAGGGCCGGCACCGCGGTCCAGATTGTGGGAGCCATGGAAACTGTGCACGGCAAGCAATACTTGCTGGCGCGCGAATTGACCGTCGGCGGCCGCACCATCACCGTACGCAGCTCCAACGGAATGCTGCGGGTTGGGCAACCTTCCCGTCAGCATCAGATGCACCGGAATCGATCTCGGGTGGAAGTCAGGGGAGGTGCGCAATGACACTGCGTAAATCCCTTCTGCTTTTGATCAGCCTGGGAATGATTGCGGCTCTGGTGGCGTGCAGCAGCAGCAGTTCAAAAACTCCTCCCCCTCCTCCTCCGACCGTCGCCATTGCCGCGACCAGCGGGTCCGGACAGAGTGCTGCCGTCGGGACAGCTTTCACTGCGCCCCTGGTAGCGACCGTGACGACCGGCGGAACTCCGACAGCCGGCGTAACCGTGACCTTTACAGCGCCGGGATCGGGAGCCAGTGGAACGTTCTCGGGTGGAACGGCGACCGAAACCAAGAGCACTGATGCGAATGGCGTCGCTACTTCCGACGCGTTTACAGCCAATGCGACCGCCGGGGCTTACTCCGTGACGGCATCGGCGACGGGCGCGACCAGCAATGCGAGCTTCAGCCTGACCAACAACGGGGCTCCCGCCCTCGCGGCCGGCAACTATGTGTACTACGTTGCAGGCACGGATTCCGGTGCGGGGGGTAGCAGTACTTTCACTGCGACCTCGAGCTCTTACGTGCTGGCAGGCGTCTTCGAAACGGACGGGAACGGGAATATCACGGGGGGCGAGCAGGATTTCTCCGACTACAACTACTTCTCATATCCTGAGCCGATTACAGGGGGCAGCATCGCTGCGAGCGCAAGTGCCGGGGACGTAAATATCACCATCACACTCAATACGGGCGACCCCAACATCGGTCCCGGTGGCAGCACCGGCGCAGGCACGGGGACGATCGTGCTCAACGCATCGATGGCCTCGGGCTCGAAGGGCCTGATTAGCGAGTACGACGGCTGGGCCAGCGGTAGCGGAGAACTGAACCGGCAGACGAGCGCTGCAGCTCTGTGTTCAACGGCACCCGGAACCCCCTGCGGTTATGCCTTTGCCCTTAATGGATCGGATTATTCCGGATGTCCCTCGGCGTCGGGAGGCGTGATCACAATCGACGGAGCCAGCGGGGCCATCTCAGGCGCGGGAAGCGTCTTCGACGTCAACGATGTCTGCGATTACCTGAACGGGTATAACGCTTCGACCTACTCGGCGCAGTCCGTCATCGCGAGCAGCGTCTCGGCTCCGGACAATTTGGGCTATGTTCAGTTCCAGTTGAACTCAAACCTCTACGGCACGCCAGGAGTGATCCTGGACGGATACATGATTGATGCTAATCACATCCGGCTGGTTGAGGACTGGTACGATGACAGCTTTAACGGGAGTCCCTCCGGAGGAGAGGCGGTTGCTCAGGCCGGTACAGGAACATTTAACACCGCTTCCATATCCGGAACCAGCTATGTGTTTGGCATGAGTGGCTACGACGTCAATGGGGTTCTCCAGAACGCGGGAGTGCTCACCTTCAACGCGGATGGGACGGTCAGCGGCACAGTGAGCTTCAATGACCTTACCTACCAGACTCCAAACGGCGGGTCGGCTCTGGCTGCGGCGATGGGAACCTACACGGTTGATTCGACCGGGCGGGTCAGCATCAGCAACGTCACCGACAGCTCCACCTTCGCTTATAACCTCGAACTTTATCTCACCGGAGGTTCGAAAGCGGTGATGATCTCGATGGACGCTACCAATACTAATCCAGATGTGCTGGCTGGCCCGGGCACGCAGCAGGGAACAGGCGCTTTCGACCTGACCTCTGTCACGGGAGACTACGCCATTGCGTTGGATCAGTATGCTGTCGATCCGTCTACGAGCTCCGAAACCGAGTGGGACTCTGTCGGACTACTCACTTCCGATGGCGCAGGGAACTTGGGCGGCTACTTCGATCAGAATCAGTCGCTCTTTGTCGGCGGTGGGTTGGTGCCTGGTAAGTCGTTTAGCGCTACGCTGGCCACGACTTCAACCAACGGCGTGTACACCGTTACGCCCAACAGCGGTACATACACGTCTTACATCTTGGATGGTACGGCGGGCGTGGTCCTGGAGGACGACCCGAACGGGTTAACCCTGGGCTTTTTCGCCAATCAGTAATAGCCAAGGTTGAATTCACAACTCGCATAGATAGTGGCGCACTCCGGTGCGCCACTTTTTTGCTTTTTGGGGAGGATTGACAGCGGCTGACCAGGCTGGTCCCAAAACCACAAAAGCCGGGCTGGTTTGCCCGGCTTCCTACTGTGGAACTGGTTCGTTCGGTCTTGTTTCGATCGGCGAACCGAGCTTTATGACATCCTCGAACTTCGCGCTCGTTCACGCTACTACACCCACTGGGCTGAGGAATATCTCCCAACCCTTACTTCAAATCCGCTCTCAAACCGCGCCGCCGCGTCACCGTTCCGCTGCCCGGATTACATCACCAGGGCCAGGTTTTCCAGTTCATGCTGCAGGACCGGCAGGGCGCATCCGGCCATCTCGACACGGCCTGCGGCATCGAGCGCCGCATGCTTCGAAACTCCATATCCGCGCCCCATCAGGAACACCTGCAGCAATTCGGCTGCCTCGTAGGAGTCGATCATGCCCCCTTGGAGCAAATCGTTCCTCAACGCTGCCAATTCAGTCATCGTGAATCTGTCTTTATCCGTCACCGTCTTCTCGTGTGTCATGGCCGTCATCACCTCCGACTCCGACCTGTTACCCATTAGACTCATCGGCAGTTGTTCAAGTTGCATGCAATTGAGCTGCCGTAATTACTCTGAGCCTTCTCTGCCATGCTCAAAACTGCTCTGTACGGTGTAACCCCCATGAAAATACAAAGTTGCGAGGGGGCCGCGAGTCCGCTGGTCAGGTCGCGAAGTGCCCCCAGTACCCACAAGTAATCTCAGGATGACACAAAGTGTCGGTTTCAGACGGACAGGTGGTCGTAGACCGGCACCGCAGTGGTGGAAATGAGCCAGCGCAATGGCCCTGAAAACTCCGCGTCCTCTGCGGTTTTTATTTCGGTCTTGCCCGCCGGAGCCGAAAAGTTTATGCCGGTTCCAGAATCTTTTCCTGCGCCTGTTCGATCAGGCTCTCGAATTGCCCGTGGTCCAGGCAGACCGCATGTTGTCCGTAGCGAGCTTCCTTGCCGGTGACATGCCAATAGGGCATCCAGCAGAATTGCTTGCCGTCGGAGCCTTGCAGCAGCACCAGGAACGGATAGTACGTGACCTCCTGCTCGTCTTCGCCCAGCCAGGACTCCAGCTTCCGGGGCAGAAGAGCGGAGACTACTTTGAAGTCTCCATCGCCGGCGCCGAGTTGGAAGTCGAGATTAACGTGCAGGTCGCGTGCTGCTCCGCAAGACGGGCAGTTCTCCGGAGCGCTTTTAGAAAATTCGTAAAGAGTCTCGAACATTTTCTGGTGGGTGGGAGATTTCTTGTGACATGGAGTGCAGTAGAAATATTGGCTCGACACGGTATGAACCTTCCTTTCGACAAATAATTCCTGCTTCGGATTCGCAGCCTAGGGCACGATCGTCGCCTCATCGATCAGCATGATCGGAATGTCGTCTTTCACCGGATAAACCCGGCGGCACTGTGTACATTTCAGGCTTTCCGGGTTTTGACGATATTCAAGCGCCTGCTTGCAAGCCGGACAAAGCAGCATTTCCAGAAGGTCTTTGGCAATCATGACTGTGCATTGTACGACAGCTTTCAGCGCCCCACCTGTGATCGAAATCACCACAGAGTCACAGAGGCACAGAGATCGCAAAGACCAGTCTGGCAGGATGGAGAGGGTTGCAAAATTTCATTTTTCCTCGCGCTGTCTCGATGACTCTGAGGGAGTTTATCCGGCCGACAGTGTAAGATTTTAAGAGCCGGAGGCGCGGGTTGCGCGCCGGAAGCCCCTCATGCCAGCTCTTATTCTCGATGGAACCAGAATCGCGCAGGAAATCCGCAGCGAAATCGCCGCGGAAGTGAAAACCATGGCTGCCGCAGGAGTGCGTCCGGGGCTTGCGGTCGTGCTAGTCGGGCACAATCCCGCGTCGGAAATTTATGTTCGCGGCAAGGTGAAAGCCTGCGAGGAAGTGGGCATCCATAGCGAAAAATTCACGCCGCCCGAGTCGGTCACCACGGCCGAATTGCTTTCCCTGGTTGATGACTTGAATCGCCGGCCAGAGATCGACGGCATTCTGGTGCAGTTGCCGCTGCCGAAACAGGTTGACTCCAAAGCCGTGCTGCTGGCGCTCGATCCGGCCAAGGATGTGGACGGGTTCCATCCCATGAACGTGGGATTGCTTTCGACGCAGCGGCCCGGCCTGGTGCCCTGCACACCCGCCGGAGTGCTCGAAATTCTCCAGCGCAGTCACATCCCGATTGCCGGACGTGAAGCCGTCGTGGTGGGACGCAGCGACATCGTGGGCAAGCCTGCGGCCATGCTGCTGTTGAACGCCAATGCGACCGTCACGGTCTGCCATTCGAAAACGCATGATCTGCCGGCCGCCTGCCGCCGCGCTGACATCCTGGTAGCGGCCATCGGGCGCGCCGGCATCATCACGCGCGAGTTTGTGAAGCCGGGCGCGACCGTGATCGATGTGGGGATGAATACGGTGACCGATGCAGCGGAATTTGCGCGATTTTTCGCCGGTAACGCCAGGCGCGAGGAAACATTTCGCAAAAAGGGAAGCACGCTGATTGGCGACGTGCATCCGGAAGTGATGGAAGTGGCGGGAGCGATCACTCCAGTCCCAGGCGGCGTGGGCCCGCTCACGATTGCGATGCTGATGTTCAACACAGTCAAAGCGGCCAAAATGCGGAAAGGCAGTGGTCAGTTGCTGGTGGCCAGTGGTTAGTTATCCGCGGCGAGTGCATGGGTCTCGGATGACTAACCACTGAGCACAAATCAGCACTAATCACTCATCACCAATCGCTGGTTTCATGCTGAAAGTCGGCCTCACGGGCGGGATAGCCGCCGGCAAATCGGTCGTCGGAAAGATGTTCGTCGCGCTGGGCGCGCACCTGGTCGAGGCGGACCGTATCGCGCACTCGCTCATGCAGCCGGGCGAGCCGGTGTACAACGAGGTGGTGCGGCGCTTCGGGCGCGAGATTCTGAATTCCGACGGAAGCGTGAACCGCGTCCGGCTGGCCGAGGCGGCATTCGGCGCCGAGGGCGAGGGCCAGCGTCCCTCGCGCATTCAAGAACTGAACCGCATTGTGCATCCCGCGGTGATTCGCAGTCAGGATGAGTGGATGTATGCGATCGGATTGCAGGATCCGCACGCCGTCGCGATGGTAGAAGCTGCGCTCATTGTGGAAGCCGGCGCCGCCGATCGATTCGATCGCCTGATTGTGGTGACCTGCAGCCCGGAGCAGCGCGCCAGCCGCTTCGCAGCCAGGCAGAAGATCGATCTCGAGATTGCGCGCAAAGAAGTCGAACGCCGCATGGCCGCGCAACTTCCCGATGAAGAGAAAGTCAAAGTCGCCGACTTCGTCATCGATAACTCCGGCTCTCTGGATCTTACGCGCGACCAGGTGCAGAAAGTGTGGCGGCAGATACAGGCCGAATTAGAGGAATCCTGAGCCTTCGCCAAAACGTCCCCCTGGATGCCTTTCAAACGGGGAAGGAATCAGGCTGGCGTACTGCCTGACATGACGCGTTTGGCCCCGCGAGGTATGCTTCCCCCGCTCCATTGTTTAAAATTGTTTTGGGAGCTTTCTCGCCCCAGTTATCGTACTTAACTCTTCGTGGTTCAAGATCGGGTGCCGAACCGGATGGCCAAAATGAAAATTGTACGACCCATGCTCCTCGCGCTGGTGATAGCCGGGGCATTTTTCTATTTCACCACCTGGCGTTCCAATTCGGGGGGTGAACCGCATTTCACGAATTGGTTGGCGCATCCTGCCCAGGTGGAGATTACGGAAGCCGCGCCCGGCGAATCGCTCGACGTTGAAGAGCAGAATAATATTTCCGTTTACAAAAAGAACATTCCTTCTGTAGTGAACGTCACTTCTCGCGCCATGACCTTCGACTTCTTCTACGGCCTCGTGCCCCAGGAAGGGCAGGGCTCGGGATTTGTGATCGACAAAGAAGGTCACATCCTGACCAACTACCACGTCATCGCCGACGCCCGCCAGGTGGAAGTCACGCTGCACAATCGCAAGAAATACAAGGCCACGATAGTGGGTGTCGACCAGGCCCATGACCTGGCCGTGATCCAGATCAAGGCTTCCGATCTCGTTCCCGCTGTCCTCGGCGACTCACGAAACTTGCAGGTGGGACAAAAAGTCTATGCCATCGGCAATCCCTTTGGGCTGTCGGGAACGATGACCAGAGGAATCGTGAGTTCCATCCGCCCGGTGCGGGAGCCCAATGGCGCCACCATTGACGAGGCCATTCAGACCGACGCCGCCATCAACCCCGGCAACTCCGGCGGCCCGCTGATGAACTGGCACGGCGAAGTCATCGGCATCAACACCATGATTCTTTCCAATGTCGGCCAGAATGCGGGTATAGGATTTGCCATCCCCATCAACACCGCCAAAGCGGTATTAAATGATCTGATGACGCTCGGCCGCGTGCGTCGCCCGGCGCTGGGAGTGCGTACTATCCCGATCAGTCCCGAACTGGCCGCTGAGATCGGTTTGCCTGCCGATTATGGATTGCTGATTGTGCAGGTGACGCCCGGCGGTTCCGCCGACCTGGCGGGGCTACGAGCCGGTACCGAGCGCGCTTACCTCGGCAACATTCCCATCATGTTGGGAGGCGATCTGATCGTGGCCATTGACGATCAAAAAGTCGAAGACGAGCAGGACCTCTCTCAGATTATGAACAATCACCGCGCCGGCGACGCGGTGAAGGTCACGATTTTCCGTGGCAAGAAGAAGATGGACGTGAACGTATCGTTGGGCGAAGCTCGGCAGCAAGTCTGAGAAAAGCAGCTATCGGCTCTCAGCTATCAGCCGTCAGCTTTCGGTACTGAAGTTTGACATATGCGGCCGCTTTCAGGCGCTGCTGCGTGCACGCATGGCGGCTGCGGTGGCCGCGGGATGTGAATATGCCGTCGTTGTCACCCAGGGCGGATCTGCGTCGCAGCGCAACGTCGAGCGTCTCGGCTTCCGCGTTGCCTACAGTAAGGTCACTGTCATCAAGCAGTTCGGATCCGAACCGTAGCGCCGAATTGTAGCGGCGGCATCCCGCCAGCTAGCAACATACAATTAAGCCCATGACGATCGAGAGCTTCACGCTGCAAGGAAAGCACGTTCGCCTGGAACCGCTGGAACAACGCCACGTGCAGGGTCTCGTCTCCGCATCCGCCGGCGACCGTGAGCTTTATCGCTGGAGTCCCGTCCCGCAGGGCGAAGCCGAGGCGGCTGCCTATGTGAAGACTGCCCTTACCTGGAAAGACGCGGGCACTGCCGTGCCGTTCGCGATCATTCGCATGCAAGATGGCATTGTCATCGGCTCCACGCGCTTTTGGAACATCGAACGCTGGCCTTGGCCAGATGGCCATCCGATGCATGGGCGCGGCGTTCCCGACGCGTGCGAGATCGGCTACACCTGGTTCTCTCGCTCCGCCATTCGTACCGCCGCCAACACTGAAGCCAAGCTGCTCATGCTGCAACATGCGTTCGAGGTCTGGCGGGTCCTGCGTATCTGCTTTCACACGGACATCAGAAACCAGCGCTCCCGCGCCGCTCTCGAGCGCATTGGCGGAAAATTTGAGGGCGTCCTCCGTGCTCACCGCATGGCTGCCGACTTCATCCCGCGCGACTCGGCCAGATTCTCAATCATTGCGTCCGAATGGCCCGCGGTAAAGCAGCGGCTATTGATATTGCTTCATCGGTGAACTGGCCGTTAAACCGTTGTCTCGGCGAAGAAGTCGTCCAAGGTGTGAAGTTCCCGGCTGTTGAGGCGCAAATCCCCGGCCCGCATTACCCCTTCCGCCTGGCGGGCATTGCGTGCTCCCACAATCGCTCCGGTCACCGCGGGATTCTGCAGCGTCCATGCAATGGCAACCTCGCCGGCAGAGCGGCCGTGCTGGCGGCCAATCTGCTTCAAATGCTCCACCAGTTCCAGATTGCGCGAGAGATTGGGTTCATTAAAATCAGGATGTGCCTTGCGCCAGTCGTCGTTGGGCAGTTGCGCAATCCGCTCGCGCGTCATTGCTCCGGTCAACAGTCCGGAGGCCATCGGAGAGTAAACGATGATCCCAATGCCTTCGCGCCGGCAGTAGGGAAGAATTTCGGATTCCACGTCGCGATGCAGCAGCGAATAGGGCGGCTGCAGGGAAGTGACCGAAGCAATGGCCCGCGCCCGCCGCAATTGCGGCACATTAAAGTTCGAAACGCCAATCCAGCGTACTTTGCCCTCTCGCTTCAATTCCGCCAATGTTCCCCAGCCTTCCTCCAGCACGGGAGAATCAGGGTCGGGAGGCCAGTGAATCTGGTAAAGGTCAATGGCCTCGACGCCGAGCCGCCGCAGGCTATCTTCGACTTCGCCGCGGATCGATTCCGCCTTCAGAATTTTTTGTACCTGGCCTTGCGCATCCCAGCGCAATCCGCATTTCGTGAAAACATAAGGCCGCCGCCCGGACCAGCTCTTCAGCGCCCGCCCCACCACTTCTTCCGAGTGTCCCAGGCCGTAGACCGCCGCGGTGTCAATCCAGTTCACGCCCAGTTCGAGCGCTCGGTGGATCGCCGCGATGGAATCGTCGTCGTGTTGCGATCCCCAGGCGAATTGCCAGCCCGAGCCGCCAATTGCCCAAGCGCCGTAACCAACAGGAGTAATATTGAGATCAGAGTTGCCAAGAGTGCGAGTCTGCATTTTCTTCTCCTTGCAATTTTGGATTCAGCCAGAAATGAATGGATTCAGATCGATGGGCACGAAATCCTTCGAGCCGATTGGTTTTAGTCCTGCGGTTCACCCGATTTGTGTCGCGAGCGAGTTCGGCCCAAATTTGACTCTGGCCGCGCCCCTCGGCTAGCCTCAGAATCTGGTGCCTTTGCGGATTTCCACAACCCAAGCATGCGACCTCCCCACAAACTGCTGATTCTGCCGCTGCTGCTGATCGTGGCAGTCGCGACGCCGCGCGCGGCTGCTGCGGTACGCCCCGTCCATGCGCAGCATGCCATGGTGGTCACGGTCCACCAATTGGCTACCGAAGTTGGCGTGGAGATCATGCAGGCCGGGGGCAATGCCATCGATTCGGCGGTAGCGGTCGGATTTGCCCTGGCCGTGGTGCACTCGCCGGCGGGCAACATCGGGGGCGGCGGCTTCATGCTCATCCGCATGGCCGATGGCACCGCGCATTTCATTGACTACCGCGAAAAGGCTCCCGCAGCCGCCACGCGCGACATGTATCTCGACGAGCACGGCAAAGTGATCCCCGGCGCCAGCGAGATCGGCTACAAGTCCATTGCCGTTCCAGGATCGGTTGCCGGCCTGGTTTATGCCGAACAGAAGTATGGCAAGCTCACGCTCAAAGAAGTGATGGCGCCCGCCATTAAGCTGGCGCGCGACGGCTACGCTCTCACCTGGGACGAGGCCCACGATCTTCACGACTCCTATCTCGCGAAGTTCCCGGAGTCGCATCGCATTTTCCAGCGCGACGGGGAATACTACAAGCCCGGGGAGATTTTCCGCCAGCCCGATCTGGCCCACACTTTGGAACGGATCGCGGCCCATCCTGATGACTTCTATCACGGCCCTCTTGCCAGGGAATTGGCCGCGGCCATCCAGAAAGGCGGCGGCCTGATTACCGCCGAAGACCTGGCCAGCTACGAAGTCAAGGAGCGCGAGCCTGTGCGCGGCACCTATCGCGGATTTGAAGTGATCAGCGCGCCGCCTCCCTCCTCGGGCGGAACGGTGCTGATCGAGTCGCTGAATATCCTCGAAGGCTACGACCTGGCCAGCATGGAGAGCCGGTCGGCGCGCTCGATTCACTTTACCGTGGAAGCGTTTCGCCGGGCGTTTTTCGATCGCGCCGAATTCCTGGGCGATCCCGACTTCTCTCGCATCCCCGTGGCGCAATTGATCGATAAGAAATATGCGGCGGCCTGGCGGGACAGCATCGAGCCCGTCCATGCCACGCCCAGCAAGGAATTGAAACGGCCCGCGATTTTCAGCCGACTGGAGCAGGATGCCGCCCTCCACGCGCCCGCACTGCCTGGGCACGAGTCCAATCACACCACCCATTATTCGGTGGTCGATCCCGAGGGCAACGCTGTGGCCGTGACTACCACGATTAACGACTGGTTCGGGTCGCGCGTTACCGCCGGCGGCCTCGGATTTTTGCTCAATGACGAGATGGACGATTTTTCCGCCAAGCCCGGGGTGCCCAATTCCGACGGCCTGATTCAGGGACCGGCCAACGCCATTGGTCCGGGTAAACGCCCGCTCTCGTCCATGACCCCGACCATCGTCGTGCACCATGGCAAAACCGTGATGGTGCTCGGCTCTCCGGGAAGCTCCAAAATCATTACCACCGTAGCCAACGTCATCATGGGCGTGGTCGATTACGGAATGAATATCCAGGAGGCGGTGAATGCCCCGCGCTTTCACCAGCAGTGGCTGCCCGACGTGGTCAACGTCGAAAAATACTTCTCCCCCGATGCATTGAATACGCTGCGGAAAATGGGATACAACATTCAAATCGGCTTGCACGAAGGAGATGAGGTTTCGCCCTACTGGAGCGACGCCGAGTGCATTGCCATCGATGAAAAGACCGGTGTGCGCCTGGGCGCCACTGACATACGCAACAGTAATGGGAAGGCCATGGGATACTGAAAGGCAATTGATGATTGTTGATTTTTGATTGTTGATTGAAAACCGGCCACGCGCGGTTTCGATTTTCATTCAACAATCAACAATCACCATTCAACGATTTTTGAAGGACTTGCATGCAGAGAGCGGTCTCAACTTATTTGTTTGTCAAAGAGCGGCTGCATCCCGGGATTCTCGACGGGATCGTGCGCAGCGGCGTGCAGGCCATCGAAATTTTTGCCGCGCGCCAGCACCTCGACTACGCCAACCGCAAGGCCCACGTGAAAGAAATTGCGGAATGGTTTCGCGGCAGCGGAGTTCCTCTGAACTCGGTGCACTCCCCGCTGTATGCCGACTATGAATGGGGACGCGCCGGCGCTCCGCCCGTCAACGTGGCCTCGACCGACCGGGCCGCGCGCATCGAGGCTATGGACGAGATCAAGCGTGCGCTCGAGATCGCCGAGCAGATTCCGTTCCGCTTCCTGGTGCAGCATCTGGGCACGCCGAACGAGGATTTCAGCGACAAAAAATTCGAAGCGGCGATGACTTCGGTCGAGCATTTGCGCGCTTTTGCCAAGCCGCTGGGCGTGCGCATCTTGCTGGAAAATATTCCCAACGAACTTTCCACGCCCGATCGCTTGGTGGAACTCATCCGCGGCGCGCACTTCGACGATGTCGACGTCTGCTTCGACTTCGGCCATGCCCACATGATGAGCTCGGTCGGCGAGGGATTCGAGATTCTGCGCAATCACATCCGCTCGACCCACGTCCACGACAACAACAAAGACAAAGATTCCCATCTTTGGCCGGGGCAGGGAACCGTCAACTGGAAAGAAGCCGTGGAACTGCTGCGCTCGGCGCCGCACACGCCGCCCTTGCTGCTGGAAGTCGGCGAAGAGGAGAAAGTCAACCCGCTGGAAAAACTGCAGGAGACATTCGACAAGCTGGATGGCGCCTGAAAGATTGAGTCATTAGGTAATTTAGTAATTGGAAATTTGTAAGTCTCGAGATGCAAAGCTCTTCAATAATTACACCATTACTCAGTTCCAAATCATCCTATGTCCGCTCCCGTCACCACCATCGCCGAAATCGGCAAGCACGAAGGCCAATCGGTTACGATCCGCGGCTGGCTTTATAACCTGCGCGAGAGCGGGAAGCTGCTGTTTCCGCAATTTCGCGACGGATCGGGCATCATCCAGGGCGTCGTGCCCAAGAATGCCGTTACGCCGGAAGTGTTCGAGGCCGTCAAGACGTTGACGCAAGAATCGAGCGTGATCGTGGAAGGCAAGGTCCGCGCCGACAAGCGTGCTCCCGGCGGCTACGAACTCGATGTCGCCAATGTCGAGGTCGTGCAGCGGGTGCCGGAGTCGGATCCTTATCCCATCACCCCGAAAGAACACGGCACAGATTTTCTGATGGAGCATCGCCACCTCTGGGTGCGCTCGCAGCGCCAGGCGGCGATCTTGCGCGTGCGCGCTGAAATCATCAAGGCGGCGCGCGACTTCTTCGACGAACGCGGCTTTACGTTGACCGATCCTCCCATCATCACTCCCGCCGCGTGCGAAGGCACCACCACCCTCTTCCCCGTGGATTATTTCGAGGAGCAGGCCTACCTCACGCAGTCGGGCCAGCTGTATGTCGAAGCGACCGCGATGGCGCTGGGCAAGGTGTATTCGTTCGGGCCGACCTTTCGCGCCGAGAAATCCAAAACTCGCCGCCATCTCACCGAGTTCTGGATGGTCGAACCCGAAGTCGCCTACGCGACTCTGGACGACGTCATGGAACTCGCCGAAGGCCTCATCAGCTTCATTGTGAAGCGCTGCCTGGATCGCCGGCGCGTCGACTTGCAAACCATCGGCCGCGATCTTTCCAAGCTGGAAAAAATCGCGCCGCCCTTCCCGCGCATCAGCTACGACGACGCTGTCAAGAATCTGCAGGAAGGCCATGCCAAAGGCGCGCTGGAATCGAAGTTCGAATGGGGCGGCGATCTCGGCTCGCCCGACGAAACGTATCTCTCAGCCCAGTTCGACAAGCCGGTCATGGTGCATCGCTATCCCGCCAAGGTGAAGGCTTTCTATATGGAGCCCGATCCCCAGCGTCCCGAACTCGCGCTCTGTGTCGACGTGCTCGCTCCCGAAGGCTACGGAGAAATCATCGGCGGTTCACAGCGCATGGCCTCACACGAACTGCTGCTGCAGCGCATCCACGAGCATGGTTTGCCCGAGGACGCCTTCAAGTGGTATCTCGACCTGCGCAAGTTCGGCAGCGTCCCGCATGGCGGCTTTGGTATGGGCATTGAGCGCGCTGTGGCCTGGATCTGCGGCCTGGAGCACGTTCGTGAGACAATTCCGTTCCCGAGAATGCTGCACCGGCTTTATCCATAGGTTTTAGGAGTGCGCTGAGGTCCGTTGCCGCAAAATGCGGAGGGAGTCAGAACCACAACCACCGAGGACACGTGGGAACACAGAGTGATCCTGGTTTCCCCTGTGGCCTCTGTGCCCTCTGTAGTTAAAGATGACTCAACTGAGGAGGGCTTTATGAGGCAGCTACTGTCTTTCGGTTTCTTCCTACTGCTTTTTCTCCCGCTCATGCAGGCGCAGCGCCCAGGGCAGGCGCCGGATGTTCCGGTGGAGAAGTGGAGCGGGAAAACCATCATGCTCATCGGCGCTCATGCCGATGACGACGCCCTCTCTCACGGCACCCTGGCCTTGCTTCAAGCGCACGGAAATCAGATTTACATTGTGACGCTCACCACGGGAAACGTCGGAACCCAGGACCCAAACCTGTCTCGCACGCAACTGGCGCAGATTCGCCGCCAGGAAGAATTGGCGGCATTGGCGGAACTCGGCATCCCCGCCGACCACTACATCAATCTGGGCTACGACGACGGACTTCTCGAATTCGAAGATCGCAAGGCCGTGGTCGAAAATCTGGTGCGCTGGATTCGGAAACTCCGCCCCACCGTGCTGATGGCGTGGGATCCCGGTAAGAACTATCAGCGGTGGCATAAGTCCGACCATCGCGCCGCTTCCTACCTCGCGGCTGACGCGGCCCGCGCCGCCATGTGGCGCCTGCTCTTCGAAGGGCAGATCACTCAAGAGGGACTCAAGGAATATATGATCCCCGAATATCTTTTCTACAACGACTACGATCATGAGGATGAGAACACCTGGGTCGACATTAGTGGCTTTGTAGACAAGAAGGTAAATGCGTTCGCGAAGTACATTAGCCAGTACGGGCCCGGTTGGAAGAATTACACGGCAAATCCCTCCGAGGCAGAGATCAAACAGATGAAAGATGATGCTCGCGCTCATGTCCGGATGAAAGATGGAAAGCCAGTGGAAGGATTCCGCTACTATAAGGGCCTGCCGGACGCTTTGGGAAAATAGCTACGCCTATGATGATGACCACCGCGACCTCTAGCAACATCACTCCTAAGAAAATTCGCGTCATCGGAGTTCCTCTCGACCTGGGCCAGTCCCGCCGTGGCGTCGACATGGGCCCTTCGGCTGTCCGCGTCGCCGGACTCGAGGCCCGCCTCGAAGCTCTTGGCCATGAAGTGGAAGACGGTGGCAACATCGCGGTCGCCATTCCCGAGCAGAAAAAAGAAGGCGCGGCCAGTGCCAAATATTTAAAGGAGATCACCGCCACCTGCACCAAGCATGCGGAGTTGGTGATCAAGACGCTGGAGGCTGGAAAGGTTCCGCTGGCCCTCGGCGGAGATCACTCCATGGCGGTCGGTACCGTGTCGGGAGTCTCCGCGTTTTATCGGCGCCAGAATCAGCGTATTGGCTTAATCTGGATCGACGCGCACACCGACATTAATACTCCCGACTCTTCGCCCAGCGGCAACGTGCACGGCATGCCGCTCGCGGCCTTGATGGGCTTGTGGCCCTCAGAACTGGGGAACATCTTTGATTTCTCTCCCAAGGTGAAGCCGGAAAATTGCGTGCTGGTCGGTGTCCGCGACATCGACGCCGTAGAAAAAGAAAATGTCCGGCGTGCCGGCATTGGCGTCTTCACCATGCGCGACATCGACGAGCGCGGCATGCGTACGGTCATGGAAGAAGCTCTCCGCATGGCCGGACGCGGCACCGCCGGCTACCACATCTCCCTCGACATGGACTGGGTCGATCCCGAAGACGCTCCCGGAGTAGGCACTCCTGTGCGCGGCGGCGCTACCTACCGCGAGGCCCACCTGGCGATGGAAATCATCGCCGACCACAGCCGCATGCTGAGCTTCGAGATCGTCGAAGTCAATCCCGTGATTGATGAGCACAACCAGACGGCGGACTTGGCGGTGGAATTGGCACTCTCTGCCTTTGGGAAAAAGATTCTGTAGCGCTCGAAGCTGAATCAACTTCTTAGCCACCGATTAAACGGATTTACACGGATCCAGAGAAAGAAGAAGTATCCGTGAAAATCCGTGTTGACCCGTGGCCCATGTTTGAACCATTCCTGCGATTGACGGAAAACTCGCTCGCGTCCAAACTGGAACGTCATGCAAAAGATTCGGGTAGGCATTTTATTCGGCGGTCGCAGCGGCGAGCACGAAGTCTCGCTGCTCTCGGCCGCCTCGGTTCTCAACGCGATTGATAAAGATAAATACGAAGTCGTGCCCATCGGCATCACTAAAGATGGCCGTTGGCTGACCGCTGAACATGCCGAAAATCTGCTCGCAGGTAAACTCATGCTCGAGCCGCGTAATCTCCGCGCCGGCGATCCCGACATGACGCAACCTGCCGCCGTGCTGGCACGCGGCGAGGCCGTCGTAGTCCCGCCCGAGCCAGTGCACCGGCAAAGTGGGCTGGTTCCTTTCCAGACCGACGCTGGGCTCCTGCGCCGCGCCTCCGATCGCGCTATCAATGTCGACGTCATCTTCCCCGTGCTCCACGGCACCTTCGGTGAAGACGGCACCATTCAGGGCCTGCTCGAACTCGCGGACATTCCCTACGTCGGCGCAGGGGTTCTCGGCTCGGCCGCCGGCATGGACAAAGACATCATGAAGTCCCTGTTCATCGCCGCCGGCATCCCCATCGTCAAGCACGTTACCATCCTGCGCAGCGAATGGGAAAAAGATCCGAAGAAAGTCGAACGGCTGGTTGGACGGTTGAAATATCCCGTGTTCGTCAAGCCCGCGAATCTGGGATCGTCGGTTGGCATCAGCAAAGCGCATGATCGCAAGGAACTCGGTCCAGCTATTGACGAAGCTGCAAAGTTCGATCGCAAGATCGTGATCGAGCAGGGCGTTGGCGGAAAGAAAGACAAAGCCCGCGAGATCGAGTGCTCGGTGCTGGGCAACGATGACGCGATCGCATCCGTCCCCGGAGAGATTGTTCCGGTGAAAGAGTTCTACGATTACAACGCCAAATATCTCGACGAAGGCTCGCAGCTGATCATTCCCGCCAAGCTCACGAAGGCGCAAACCAAAAAAGTTCAGGAACTGGCCGTTCGGGCTTTCAAAGCGGTGGACTGCTCCGGCCTGGCGCGCGTCGATTTTCTGATGGATCCGAAAAGCGGCAAGATTTATCTGAACGAGATCAACACCATGCCCGGTTTCACCTCCATCAGCATGTATCCCAAGCTTTGGGCGGCGTCGGGACTCGAGTATTCCGATCTGATCGATCGCCTGATTCAGCTTGGAATTGAGCGCCACGAGGACAAGAAGAAAAATCAGTACAGCCGGTAATCTGGTTGATGATTGCTGATTTTGATTGCCCCTCCAATTCCCAGTGCTATCGAGGGCGCACGGGAACTCGAACTACTCCGTGCTCCTCTCTGGCTACGGCATTGCCTTGCTCATGAATGCCGCCTGGTCCGCCTTCATTTTTTTCAGGCCATCCATGGGCAGGTAAACCATGTGTCCCGCTGCGTAGGTGGCGAAGGAGATGTTGTCGCGGTATTTCGGTGGCAGGTCCAGGTGGTCGACCGTGTAATTCGCCGCATAATACGGCGTCGCCAGGTCGTAATAGCCTTCCATCACCAGAATCTTCAAATACGGATTCTTCACAATGGCCTGCCGCATGGCAGAAGCGGTATCGGGAAAGCCCTCAATCGCCGATCCCCAATCCCAATTGTCGTTCGGCCCGGTCTGTGCCCGCACGTTGTAGGGCATATCGACCTTGTATTCCAACTCCGTGCGCAGATAGTTGTTGAACACCGACGTGAACGGCGGCATGGTCGCCGAACCCGTCGGATCGTAGAACGGTGTATCCAACAGGCCACGCGGATCGGGACCGGTGTAGCGGCCATCCAGCCGCCCCACCCGTAGCTTCTGATCGATGAGCAGATAGTGGGTGAATTTCTGGACGTTAATGCGCAGATTGGCTTCGTCGATCACTTCCTTGCTCAACCCGGTCAATCGGGCCATTTCGTCAATGATCTTCTGCCGCTCTTGTGGGCTGAGCGCGTCGCCCTGGTCGAGCGCCTTTTTCATAGTCGCTCGATGCCCACTGTTCCGCCTCCTGCCGCGCTCGGTTCATATCCTGCGCCAGATCGGGGGCGAGTTTGTGGTGATATCCCGCGATCATCGTGAACGATGGAATCAGGAAGACATACGGCTGATCGTTGGTGAACTTCTCTTCCAGCGTCTCAAAATTCAGCACCGTCGACAGTAGGGTAATTCCGTTGAACGAAATGCCGCGATCGGCCAGATAGCCTGCAATTCCGGCGGCGCGTGTGGTTCCATAACTCTCGCCCAGGATAAACAGCGGCGACGCCCAGCGTTCATTGCGGCTGATATAAAGCCGTATGAACTCGCTGAACGATTCAATATCTCCCTTCACTCCCCAGAACTTCTTCATCAGTTCGGAATCGGCCGCGCGGCTGAATCCCGTGCCAATTGCGTCAATCAGCACCAGGTCGCTTTTGTCGAGCAGCGTGTAAGGATTGTCCTCCATGCGATAGGGCGCCGGAGGCATGAAGCCATCCGGTAGCAGCACTACTCTGCGCGGGCCCAGCGCTCCCATGTGCAGCCAAATCGACGCCGATCCCGGGCCGCCATTGAAAGCGAACGTGAGCGGACGTTTCGCCGCATCCTGTCCCTCGAGCGTGTAAGCCACGTAGAACATCTCGGCCTCGATCTTCCCATCGCCGCGCTTGATGGGGAGCCTGCCCGCCGTTGCCGTGTATTTCAAGGCCTTGCCGTCTACGGTGATCTGGTGATGCGTCACCACCGGCGGCTTCTCGGTCATGTCGTAGTGTTCTTCCTTCTCTTTGTCCTTCTCGCTGGGTATTTCGCGGATCGCCGGCTTGGTCTCCTCCGCAGGCTCAGTCTTCGGATTGGGCTCTCCGGGCTTCTGCTCGGGCGGCTGTGCCTGCTTCTTCGAGGCTGCTGGCTTGTTGGAATCGGGCTGTTGTGCGGAGGAAGTGCCGCACATCAAACTGAGAGAAAGCGCGAAAACAACGGCGGAGGTGCGGAAGACCATCATGGTTCGATCCTTAAAGAGTTCGTGCGTCGAATTTTCTATTAATCCTCTGCGGCGCGAGAAATTGTACACCTCAACAGATAGAGAGAATTCCTGCGCCGGGGATCTGTACTCCGTCGCACGGATAATTCTTCTTCGTGAATCTGGGAATCCGTGTAGATCGTGGCAAAACCCCTGATCTATGGCCGCAATTTGCGGAGAAGGATTGTTCTTGACGCCCGCGTCTTCGCTTCTGTAAGATGCAAAGAACAAGTTCGCCCTTCGGGGCGGACCTGAATTTCATGCAGAGTGGCTGAGGGACGAGCCCTGAGACGCCACGGCAACCGATCCCGGATCATATATCCCGGATGTCTGGTGCCAACTCTCTCCTGGAAACAGGGAACATGGGATTCGGCATGCGAGCTGTATTGCATCCGATAGCCTCTTTTCCTTTTCCTGGAAAAAGAGGCCTTAGTTTTTTAGGCCGCTTTTTCCGGCTCGTCCTCAGCTATTCGCTGTGATTCCGAGTTTACGGAATAAGAAAGCGAGTAGCCTTTCATGTCTCATTACGAACTGCGGTGCCGCGAATGCGGACGGACCTGGGGTAACCAGCCCCGCTCCATCTGCGACGATTGTTTCTCCCCCCTGGAAATTGCTTACGACTACGATGCGCTGAAAACGCAGATTAGCCGTGAGGTCATTTCCCAGCGGCCGCCGAACATGTGGCGCTACTCCGAACTGTTACCCCTCCCCCGGGGCTATAACCCGCGGCTGCCGGTCGGCTTCACTCCACTGTTTCAGGCTCCGCATCTCGCTGAACGGTTGAGTGGAACGTCCGCTGCCGCGGGAAATCTCTATATCAAGAACGATGCCGTTTGTTTGCCGACGTTGAGCTTCAAAGACCGCGTGGTTGCGGTTGCTTTGTCACAGGCGCGCGAGTTCGGATTCGACACCGTCTCCTGCTCCTCGACCGGAAACTTGGCCAACGCGGTCGCCGCCCACGCCGCCCGCGAAGGACTGAAGGCGTGGATCTTCATCCCGTCCGACCTCGAGCCTGCGAAAATTTTAGGCACGAACGTCTTCGGAGCCAAGGTCGTGCGCATCGCTGGAAACTATGATCAGGTCAACCGGCTCTGCTCGCAGATCGCCGACGAGCACCGCTGGGGCTTCGTCAACGTCAACCTGCGTCCGTATTATGCGGAAGGATCGAAGACGGTCGGCTTCGAGATTGCCGAGCAACTCGGCTGGCGCTTGCCCGATAACATCGTCTGCCCGATGGCCGGCGGATCGCTGATCACAAAAATCAAGAAGGCTTTCGATGAACTGATCAAGCTCGGCCTGGTCGAACCGAAAGAAGTAAAGTTCTTCGGCGCGCAGGCCACCGGATGCTCTCCCATCTCAACCGCGATCAAGACCGGCAGCCCCGAAATCGAACCGCAGAAACCCGCGACCATCGCGCGCTCGCTCGCCATCGGCAATCCTGCCGACGGACATTACGCCATCAAGACCATCAAAGGCAGCGGCGGATGGAGCGAGGACGTCAGCGATCCCCAAGTCATCGACTCGATCAAGCTGCTGGCCGAGACCGAAGGCATCTTCACCGAAACCGCAGGCGGCGTCACCGTCGGAAGTGCAGGCAAGCTGTTCCGTCAGGACCGCATTCTTCCCGAGGAAACGACCGTGCTCTGCATCACCGGCAACGGATTGAAGACTACCGACGTGCTCGCCGGAGTCTACGAAACCGAGCGGCCCATCGCACCCAAGCTCAAGGAATTCGAATACTACCTGCAGCAGCGGACTCTCGATGTTGCAGAAGTCCCCAGCGTGCTTGCGGCAGCCGAAGAGACTGCGGGAATCGGAGCCTGACATGCCCATCACCGTGCAAATCCCAACCGCATTGCGCCGCCACACCGCAGGCGTCAGTTCCATTGAATGCGCGGCATCGAATCTGGATCAATTATTCTCAGTGCTCGATGAAAAATTTCCCGAGCTGCGCCCGCACCTGCGCGACGACAAGGGCCAGATTCGCCGCTTCCTCAACATCTACGTGAATGAAGAAGACATCCGCTTTCTAGGCGGCCCCGCTTACTCCTTTCAGGAAGGCGACGAAGTTCTGCTGGTGCCGTCGATCGCCGGCGGACTGGATTTATAAAATTCAGAAGTAAGAAGTTAGAAATGCAGAAGTAAAACCGGAATGCAGGTGAGAGTCAGCCTGCAGAAAATGGTTAGGATTACTTCTTCATTCCGACTTCTTACCCTCCGCATTCCAAGTTCTGCCTTCTTACTTCTGACTTTCCGCCGCAACATCTCCCGTGGACAAATGCAGCTGCTTCGACCGCTCGATCACCCACTGCGGAAATACTGGAGCCCCCTGCGGGACCTTGCCTTGTGAAATAGCCCAGTGGTCGAGCATTCCCGTGCCCTCTTCGCCGACATACGTATCCGGCAGACTGTAGGCCGGATCGCTCAACGCATCCTGCAGGGTGATGAAGCGATATCCTCGCTTGCGCAGCAACTCGAGCAACTCGCCGATATGATCCGCTTCCAGGTTGCTGGCATGCAATAGCAGAATCTGCCTGGGTTCGTATCCCAGAATCTTTACCGAAAGCTGCTCCGAGTACGCGAATACCGCCTCGTGATACCCGAGATAATCTTTCACAATCTGCTGTTCCAGCGCCGTGTCGTTGCGCTTCTTGGCATCCTCGTAGATTCCGGCGAATGCCCAGTCCCATCCGTCGAGCGTAACCGGAGCGATTCTGTATCCGCGCTGGATTAGAAACTCTTCGGCTTTGCGGCGCGTGGCCAGGTCGCGTCCGGTGTCAAGGTAAGGGTGGCGGAAATACCGCAGCTTCATCTTGTGTTGCGCGAGCAACATGCGAATCACGCTCTCGCCCTGCACCACGTCGTCTTCCCAGTCTTTCAGTTCCGATTGATTCAAAGACATGTGGCTGAAAGTGTGATTGCCCAGCTCAAAGCCGGAGTCGAGCCACATCTCCAGCGCCTTGATGCGCTCATCCACTTCGCCGGTCTTGTAGATCTTTTTTTCGTTCACGAAGCCCACGACTGGGATCTTCTGATCGCGCAGCGTGCCCAGCAGTTTCGTGGTCATCGCGGTGATGTTGGATGCCGGCAGGCGATCGGCCATGCCGGCGGGAAGGTCGTCGATCGTGACCGCGACTTGGCGATCGGGCATGTTTGTCTGCGCAGCCCCGGAATTGGACAAGAAAAGAAACGCGAGTACGCCCGCGAGAAAAACGGAAGACGTCTTCATGCAGATTCTCCTGGACCGCGGCTTGGGAACGGACTGGATATTAAAACACCGGTTCTGAGCCCGGACCAAGAAATTTCACATCCCCTCGGGTTGATGTATAATCTAACTAACTGGTTAATTAAGCATGAATCGAGTCCTCGATCGTCGCCCCCCCTTGCGCCCCCGCATGGGTTCCCGCGGCCAGCCCGAGGAGAGCCGCGCCGCCATCCTCCAGTCCGCCACCCGCGAGTTTGCCGAGCACGGCATCGCCGGAGCCCGTACCGACTCCATCGCCCGCGAGGCCCGCGTCAACAAGGCCCTGCTGTACTACTACTTCAAGGACAAGGAAACGCTCTACGGCGCCGTCCTCGACGATGCTTTTGCCGGACTGAAGAATGCCGTTTTTCAAGTCCTGGACAGCAATCTCCCGCCCCGCGACAAGATCATGGCCTATGCCGGCGCCTATTTCGATTTCATTGCTTCCAACCAGCTCTATCCCCGGCTCATGCAGCGCGAGATGATGCGCGCCCGCGAGGGGAAGTCACAGCACATCGACAAGATCATCAAGGCTTACATTCAGCCCATCTTTGCCCGCGTCAGCGAAGTGATTCGAGAGGGAATCGAGCAGGGTGAATTTCGGCCGGTCAACCCGGCGCACTTCGTTCCCTCGATTGTTGCCATGATCGTCTTCTACTTCAGTAGCGCCCCCATGATGCAAAAGATTGTCGGCTTCAATCCCCTGACGCCCGAGCGCGTTGCCGAGCGCCGGAACGCCGTGCTCGATTTCATTTCCGCCGCATTGTTCAAGCACAACACTACGCAAGGAGCACGCTTATGAGCGCGCGCAACCGATTTTTCATTCTGCTTGGAATCATTTTCGTGATTGCCGCGACCTACTATTTTTTCTCTACGGAACATACTCCCGACCTGGTTCTGATCGGCACCGTGGATGCTAATCAGGTCATCGTCAGCGCGCAGGTCGAGGGCCGCATCCAGAAGTTGCTCGTCGATGAAGGGACTTCGGTGAAAAAGGGTGACCTCATTGCAACCCTCGATCCCTCCGAGTTGCAGGCTCAGGAAGCGGCCGCTAACGCCACCATTGCCAGCCTGCAGCACAAAGTGGCCGAAATGCAGCATACGGAGCGATCAACCTCGGGCTCGACTTCGAGCGATGTGGCCAATGCCGAAGCGAAGCTTTCTTCCGCGAAAGCCCAGTTGCTGCAAGCCCAGGCCTCGCTGGACCGCACCGAGAGCGACAGCCGCCGCACCATTGCGCTGGCCAAGGCCGGAATCGCCTCCGATCAGGAGCGCGTACAGGCCGAAACCAACTTGCAA
>DASYYT010000105.1:0-5935 GCA_035949755.1 Candidatus Sulfotelmatobacter sp. | reverse complement strand
ATGGGTTTGCCGCAGTTTGCATTTTATTCGAACCTCGGAGTATCTTTTGCTCGCGACTCCTCAAATCGCCCTCCGAGGCCCCATGCTTAAAGCACTCCTGCGAACTCTTCCATTTCTTCTGCTCTGCGCTCTCTTTCTCGCCGCCGATACCGCTCCCACCCCGCCCATAGCCAAAATCGTCCCGCACATTACCGAGGTGAACGGAAGAAAAATGGTCGATAACTACGCCTGGCTCCGCGAAAAATCCAATCCCGAAGTGCGCGCTTATCTCGAAAAAGAGAACGCCTACACCGCCGCGATCATGAAGCCCACCGAGCCTTTCCAGAAAAAGCTTTATGACGAGATGCTCAGCCGCATCAAGGAGACAGACGTCGAAGTCCCGTACCGCGAAGGCGACTACTTTTATTACATCCGCACCGAAGCCGGCAAGCAGTACCCGATCCGCTGCCGCAAAAAAGCCGCGGCCGACGCGCCCGAAGAAGTTCTACTCGACATCAATCAGCTCGCCGCCGGACAGGTTTTCATGACGGTGCAGGCCTTCGCCGTCAGCCCCGACGGCAACCTGCTCGCCTACACTTACGACAACACAGGATTCCGCCAGTTCACCCTCGCCGTGAAAGATCTCCGCACCGGCAAAACGCTCGTGGATCACGCCGAGCGCGTCGGCTCGGTGGTGTGGGCCAACGACAATCAGACAATTTTTTACACGCAGGAAGACGCGGTCTCCAAGCGCCAGTACCGCCTCTATCGCCACACCGCCGGATCAGCCGAGCCCGACACGCTCGTTTACGAGGAGCCCGACGAGCACTTCAGCGTGCGCGCCTTCAAGAGCCGCAGCCAAGCTTTCATTTTTCTGATCATCCACAGCCACACCACGAGCGAAGCCCGCTACATTCCCGCCGTGCAGCCCGACGCTGAATGGAAACTGATCGAGCCGCGCAAGCAGGGTGTCGAATACTATCCCGACCACAACGGCGACTCGTTCTATATTCGCGTCAACGACACCGGACGCAACTTCCGCCTGGTCAGCGCTCCCATCACCGATCCCGGCAGCAAGAACTGGCACGAGGTGATGGCGCACAATCCCGACATCATGCTCGACGAGACCGATTTCTTCAAAAATTTCTGCGTGCTCTATGAGCGCGAGGGCGGTCTGCCGCAGATTCGCGTCATCGATCTGCGCAACGGGCAATCCAAGCGCATCGCCTTTCCCGAGCCCGCCTACGCCGCCTACTCCTACATCAATCGCGTCTACGACACCACCGAATTCCGCTACGGATACCAGTCGCCGATCACGCCGCCGTCCGTTTTTTCCTACGACATGGAAAAGGGAACTTCGACGCTGCTCAAGCAGAAAGAAGTCCCCGGCGGATACGATCCCGCGAAGTATCAGGTCGAACAGATTTACGCGGTGGCATCCGACGGCGTGAAAGTTCCCATCTCCGTCCTCCGCCTGAAGAATGCCAAACTCGACGGCACGGGCCCGCTCTACCTTTACGCATACGGCTCTTACGGCATCTCCATTGACATGTTTTTCAATTCGAACATTTTCAGCATGGTCGATCGCGGAGTGGTTTACGCGGTGGCGCACATCCGCGGCGGCGGCGAGATGGGCAAGGCCTGGCACGATGCCGGGCGCATGATGAACAAGAAAACTACCTTCACCGATTTCATCGCCTGCGCAGAAGACCTCCTCAAGCGCGGCTACGGCTCGAAAGACCGCCTCACCATCGAAGGCCGCAGCGCCGGAGGCCTGCTGATGGGCGCCGTCCTCAACCTGCGTCCCGACCTGTTCAAGGCGGCCCTGGTCGGTGTCCCCTTCGTCGACGTCATCAACACCATGCTCGACGAATCGTTGCCTCTCACCGTCGGCGAGTTCGAAGAATGGGGCAATCCCAAAGAGAAAGCCGCCTTCGACTACATGATCACCTATTCGCCTTACGACAATATCGAAGCCAAAGCCTACCCCAACATGCTGGTGAAGACCTCATTCAACGACAGCCAGGTGATGTACTGGGAGCCCGCGAAATACGTGGCCAAAATGCGCGCCACGCGCACCGACAAGAACATCCTGCTGCTACACACGAATCTAAGTCCCGCAGGACACGGAGGCGCGTCAGGCCGCTACGACCGCCTCCACGAATCCGCCTTCGACTATGCCTATCTTCTAACCCAAATGGGAATCTCCAACTAACAAGTCTCGCGCCAGCGTGCACGAAAAAAGCCCGCTTCTCACGAAGCGGGCTCTCAAAACGACAACCTTTATTTCGTGTACGGTCCCGGATAATTCGTTCCGTCCGCGCACCCCTTCTGTCCACTGGAGTTCGCGTATCCGGTATTGTGGTCATAATCGTAGTTCGACCAGTTCCCCTGGATCTTCCAGTGCGTGCCGTCGAGGAACACGACATACGGGCCGCCAAACGTCCAGGCGCATTTGTCTCCGTTCTCATTCCCTGAACCGTCGTACCAGGCGTTACCGTTAGGATCCGAACGTGTCTCCGACAACTCGTGGCCGGTCACATTGGCAGCCGCAGCCAGTCCTTGCGACTCCCCGCTCACCGCGCTCTGCGGGTCGCACCCGGCATCGCCGTCCAGCTTGAAGAAGAACCCGAACTCAATCTCTTTTCCGCCGCACGAACCCCAGCTGTGATAAGCGCAGTAGCTCGCGTGTCCGCGTCCTTTATCGATGTACACGGGATAATACGCATTCGCCACCGGGTTCGGCACTTCCTTGCAGACCTCAGCCAGCACCGCCGATGTGCTCAGCCGCTTCGGCACCGAGCTGCCATCGACCACGTGTCCCTGATACGTGATTGCCGTTCCAACCTGCTGACCCGAGCTGTCGGTATATTCATTCACGGTGGCGAAATAAGCTGATCCCCCGCCGTTCGTCGCGGTACCGACACCGGAATACCACTTATCAATACCCGAGATCTCATCTCCGGTATAGGTAGGCCAGCTCGATCCCCACCAGATCGCCTTAACCGTCACTGCCGGCAAAATCGGCCCGCCGTGATACGTCATATCCGGGCTAGTGGCGGGTGGTTGCGCTCGCGCAGCTTCATGCGTCCAGTGCGGCCCCAAAATCGGCGGCTCACTTTTGTTGGGATTCTTATTCGCATCCTGGGCAGCTACCGAAAGGGCAAACAACAGCAATACGGCGAACGAAAGCAATTTCATCTCGTCTCTCCTCGTGGAAGTCGGGTTACGAAGGGCAAAAACCGGGAGATTGTCCGTCGAAGGTCGCGACCTTGTCAATGAGTAAATCTCGGTATGACGCGCGCCCGCCCCTCGCCTGCCAACCCCCGGTCGGCCGCCATCTCCGGAACTAACTTCCGTTGCTGCGACTTAGGGTAGCCGCCGCGGCTTCACTCTGCTGGGCAGGATTTGTTACGAATTCCGAACATCAGATCAACCCGGCCTTCACTCTGCGCAGGAAATCCTCGCCATCGGCCTTGGCCTGGGCCAGCACCTTGGGCTGGTTGCGATACTCCAGCGCCACTTCCTGCAGAAAAAGCTCCACCGCATCTTTGGGTTTGAATCCCTGCGCGACCAGCCTGCGAATCCGCGGCGTGAAGCTCTCCTGGTCCGGGCCTCCCAGCCGCGCCAGATGATCGGCGCACTTATGCTGATGAAATTTCCCCGCCGCCAGCCGGTCGTACGCCGTCCGCGCCTCCGGATCAGCCAGCATCGTGGGCAGCGGATAATTCCAATCGCACTGCGAACATGTCCATCCCTGAAACGTGTGGCGCGACGTCCAGACCATTTGCCGGGCAGTCGGGTCGTGCAGGTTTTGATGATCCTTACCGCTCTGATCCTTACCCCTCTGATCCATGAACTGCGCCACTCCCGCACCCACGATTGCGTGGCCCATCATGGTGCACACAACTACCCGAGATTACGGACCCTGTGCCCTGTATGCCCTCGGTGGTTTCGATCTTACGCCCGCAGGATAACGTTGATAGGTATCAAGAACGGTTCAGAAAACGCCAAAATCCGGACGGGACAAAGAGACCGACCGGTTTCCCTTCGTGTGCCTTCGTGCCCTTCGTGGTCGAAGCTTTTATCTACTTGGCGAAGAAATAATCGAACGACTTTACCGCCGTGAACTCATCATTGCGGATATCGAACACCGTGTAGAGCTTGGTGACGTACAGAATGTCCTGAACCTTGGGGCTCAGGTTCAGCAGCTTCAGCTCGCCGCCGGCGCTGCGCACGGTGGTGAACGCGCCCACCATCTCCCCGACCCCCGAGCTGTCCATGTAATCCACTTCCGCCAGGTTCAGGATGATCTTCTTCTTTCCCTGCTCCAGCAGTCCCCGCACCGCCTCGCGCAGCTGGTGAATCTCATCTCCCAGCACAATCCGGCCCTTCACGTCGAGAATGCTGACGTGCGCAACCTCGCGGTTTTCGATGGATAGCGGCATGAATCGAGGCTCGCGGCCCGACTGGCCGAATACTAGTGCCTCCACCACATCAAGTCAATGCCGGAGAGGCAACCAAAACATAGAGAGTAAAATTCAAACCATCCAGCCAGAGGAGCTCTTCTATGATGCGACGCCGGCGGATTCGGGGCCTTCTTGCCTTTCTCTTATGCGCACCGTTCCTCAGCGCCGACTGCGCGCAGGATCACCGCTCCAACAAGAATGCCGGAATCCTGGTCACCGACTTCACCATTACCGGCACGCAGGCCGTGAGCGCCACCGAAATGGCCCGCATCACCTCCGACCTCACCGGCTCCTGCTTTGACGAAGACCCCGAAGAAATGAGCGAGCGCATTCGCGCTCTCTTTCAAGATCGCGGATATTTTTCCGTAGAGGTGAAGCACGTCGGTTTCAAGCCCGGTGATCCGCTCGGCGTTCCCAAACCTGTGACCATGGAAGCCGATGTCTCCGAGGGCCCGATTTACAAGCTCGCTGATATCACCTTCCTCGGCAATCACGCCTTCAGCGCCGACCGCCTCCGCCAGGCGTTTCCTTTGAAAAAAGGAGACGTGTTCGCGAGAAGCAAAGTCGCGGCGGGCCTTGAGAGTGTTCGCCAGCTCTATGGCAAGAGAGGTTACCTCGACGTGACGTTCATCCCTGATGTCGAGCCGTCCTCGAATGCAACTATGATGCTCAAGGTCTCCGTCATTGAAGGAACTCAGTACCGCATGGGCAAGCTGGAGATTTTAGCGAGCAAAGAAGCGGCCGGCAGACTCCGTTCAGAATGGAAACTCCCCGAGGGCACCGTCTACGACCGCACCTATCTCGACAAGTACATTGACGCGAATCGCGATTTGTTGCCGGCGGGTTTCACCCGTGAGAAAGTTCAGATGGTCTCCGACTGTCCCCACGCGGTGGTTGATCTGAAATTGATCGTCGATCCCGCAGAGGACAAGTCGCCGCAGCCTAAAGATGTCCCCTGCGAATCGACCAGCGACAATCCGAAATAGCGTCGAGAAAATGGCGCCGCCGCCCCGGCGGCTGCCTTGCGGGCGTCCTTGCCCGGCCCTCACCCGAAACACAGACAAAAGATTCAGGAGTGAACTTAGAAACGAAGTGCCAGGAATGAGTTAAAGATCAGGTGGAAGAGCGGCGCTTTAGCGCCGCGATGGAAGTGAGAGAGAACAGGGCTTCAGCCCCCGTGGCTCTTACGAATGCGCCCCGTGCGGCCGCGAATCCAATTCCAGCGCGGGCAACTCAACCCTGTCGCGAATCTCCTGAATCGGCGACGTCACAATCGGCGTCGCATACGCCGGATGCCGAAACTCCAGATGCATGCCCCGCCCCACGTATTGCATCTTCAGCATCGATCCACCCCAGGTCGAGCCCGCAATCGCCACCTGCACCGGCTCGGGACAAAACTCCGGATGCCCCGACAGCATCGCCTCGCTCCCCCCCAGAAGCACCGCCGTATAGCAATGATGCATGGTCTGAATCTGCAGCACCGTGGC